>MNYJ01000029.1 GCA_001874005.1 Desulfobacteraceae bacterium CG2_30_51_40 | reverse complement strand
GTAGAGAATATTGTATCAACTCAATGATTGGGGGGATGGCTTTGCGCAGACCAGGAATCAGCTTCTGTAGGTGCGCCTTCAGGCGCAGGGCGCACGGTTCCCATGCGGCTGAAGCCGCACCTACCCCGGATTTTTGAGTTCATAGAGAATGTTTGTGTATTTTATGATAACATATCAAGAAAGAGGAGGTAGTTATGAAAACAGACAGGAAGAGTTCAGTAAGGAAATGGATTATTTTTTCCGCGATCATGTTTTTCGTGTTTTCCGCGATTGCGGGAGTTCTGCCGGCGCCGCTTGGCATATCAGCCGGCGCGGCAGAGGCAGGGGATAAATTCCCTGGCTCCTTTTCACAGCTTGCAAAGGACGTAAGCCCTTCGGTTGTGAATGTCAGTACGGTAAAGACTGTAAGAAGCAAGGGAAGGGGCATGGTTCCTTTCGGAGGGCCGTTCGGACAAAATGATCCTTTCAAGGATTTTTTCGAGCGGTTTTTTGGCGATCAGCTTCCCAAACAATTCAGGCAGCAGAGCCTGGGCACCGGTTTTATCATTGATAAGGAAGGCTATATCCTCACCAATAACCACGTAGTGGATCAAACAGACGAGATAAAGGTGAAACTTGCAGATGAAAAGGAATACACGGCGAAGATGGTCGGGAGGGATCCCAAGACAGATCTCGCCCTTATAAAGATTGATCCTGAAAAGCCTCTCCCGGCCCTTGTGCTCGGCGACTCGGACAAACTTGAGGTGGGAGACTGGGTAGTTGCCATAGGGAATCCCTTTGGACTAGGCAACACGGTGACCGCAGGCATTGTGAGCGCCAAGTATAGAAAGATTGGGGCGAGTTCCTATGACAACTTTATCCAGACGGATGCCTCAATAAATCCCGGAAACAGCGGAGGGCCTCTCCTCAATATGGCCGGAGAGGTGGTTGGTATTAACACTGCCATCTTTTCTCAAAGCGGCGGTAGCATAGGGATAGGCTTTGCGATACCTGTAAATATGGCAAAGGACCTTATTCCTCAGCTTAAGGAAGGCAAGGTGGTAAGGGGCTGGCTGGGAGTGATGATCCAGAAGATAACCCCGGAACTTAAGGATAAGCTCAAGCTTAAGGAGGACAAGGGCGCGCTTGTGGCCGATGTGACCTCCGGCGGGCCGGCCGAGAAGGCGGGGATCAAAAGGGGTGATGTTATCGTAGCCTTTGACGGCAAAGAAATCCAGGAGATGAATGAACTTCCATTCGTTGTTGCTTCAACCGGGGTCGGTAAGACCGTGGAGGTAAAGGCTGTCAGAAAAGGTGAAACAAAGGTATTTAAGGTTAAAGTAGGTGAACTTAAGGAAGAGGCAGGGGAAGGAGAAGCCGCAGAGGCAGAGCCTGCCCTGGGTATGACCGTGGAAGATCTGAACGCGGATATTGCTTCCGAGCTGGGGATAACGGATAAGCAGGGGGTGGTTATTACCACAGTGGAAAGGGGTTCAGTGGCTTCCGAAGCAGGGATAAGGGCGGGAGATATTGTCCTTGAGGTGGATCAGTCAAAGATAGAAGATAAGGCCCAGTTTTTGAAAAAGATCCGTGCTTATAAGCCTGGAGACACCATCCTGTTTCTTCTGAAGAGGCAGAACGGAACCATCTTCTTGACAGTGACCCTTCCCAAGTAATAAATCCTTTAGATCAACCTCCGCCTCCTGGATGGGGCGGAGGTTCTTGCAAACCATAACAGGGAGCCTCCGGGCACTCTATGGCAGAAGACCCCGGCTTCCTTTAATGGAACCCTGTTTTATCAAGATTGATAGCAGATGCCCTCTCTCAATACCATGTAGGTGCGGTTTCAGCCAAACCCTTGTGGTCGGGATGATGGAGGGCGCGAATTTTCATGCATGGGGCGACGGAATTTGTCTTCGATGAACGTTTTGGTTGCCCTCAATTTTTTAAGGAGGTCTTATGGCTTCAGCGGAAAAGACTGAGAAGATCTGGCGGGGTATAGTTTCATCGGATTGGAATGAATGCCTCTGCCAGAGCACGCCTTTTGATCCGATAACCTTTATCTATCCTGAACTCTCCCCAAGGCTGGATGTAATTTTCAAGCGATATACAGGAAACCTCATAACCCTTGGACAGGCCGCAAAGGATGCGCTGGAGATGCTTCCGGCGCCCCTGAGCAAAGAGCAGATGGATGCCTATCTCGATGTCTCCTTCAGACCATACAGGGGGGTGCTGGAACTCATTAGGTGGTGTCTCAAAAATGATATACTTTTTGTCATCAATACGACCGCCTTTCAGGGCTACTTTCAGCGCGCCTCCGCAAAGGGATTGATCCCGCCCGGGACAGTGATCGCCGCAAATCCATCAGTGAGCTATGGATCGGAGGGAAAATTCTCCTCCCCTGTCTATTCGATAGACGAAATCGAGGACAAGGCCAAGGTGTCCGCAACTATCATGCAATCCCTTAAGATCGGCCCATCCCAGGTAGTCGTGATGGGGGACAGCGGCGGTGACGGCCCCCACTTTGCCTGGGGGGCTTCTGTCGGGGCCTATCTAATAGGAAGCATGACGAAACCTTCCCTTGAAAGATTCTGCCGTGAGCGTGGGATAAAAATGGATCTCCATTTCGGCCTTACTTATGAGGAGGGAAACCCACGGGATCCGGCCGCCGAGACGCAGGTGGACTTCATGGATCTCACCCCTGTCATCGCGGCGGTGCTTGGAACATGATGGCAGGCAGAAGTGTGCGCATAAATGTGTCAATACCGGAAGAGATTCTTGACTCTCTCAATCAACTGGCACTTCCTCGCAATCGCAGCAGATTAATTTGCGAGTCTCTCCGGCATTACATCCTGCAAAAAAAGAATGCAGAGCTCGAAAAAAAGCTTGAGGAAGGATACCGGGCCTGCGCAAAAGAGAGCACCGCATTGGCAAGGCAGTTCGAAGAGGTTGACCTGGAGGGGTGGGGGTGATTTTCATCTTTCGTTGTGCACTACCCGGGCATGGGGGTTAGTACAAAGGGAAACACCGGGTTGTAAATCCAAGAGTTTTACTGTAGAAATTAAAAACTAAAAGATAAATTTTGATCAACTGAAAGGAAAGCCAGCAGATGAAATGCGCCTTGATAACAGGCATAACCGGCCAGGACGGAGCCTATCTTGCCGAATACCTTCTTGAGAAAGACTATGTGGTGCATGGTATAAAGCGTCGGGCCTCGACCTTCAACACCCGGCGGGTGGATCACATTTACAGGGATCTCCATGAAGAGGGGGTGCGTTTCTTTATGCACCACGGAGACCTCACGGATGCGACGAACCTTATTCGCATCATACAGGAGACAAAGCCTGATGAGATTTACAACCTTGCCGCCCAGAGCCATGTTCAGGTTTCCTTTGAGACTCCTGAGTACACAGCAAACTCGGATGCCCTGGGGACCCTGAGGCTTCTGGAAGCGATAAGGATATTGGGATTGGAAAAGCATGCCCGGTTTTATCAGGCATCCACAAGCGAACTATATGGCAAGGTGCGCGAGACTCCTCAGAAGGAAACCACGCCCTTCTATCCCAGAAGCCCTTACGCGGCTGCAAAGCTATATGCCTACTGGATAACGGTCAACTACCGGGAGGCATACGGGATATATGCCTGCAACGGGATCCTCTTCAACCACGAATCTCCCATAAGGGGTGAGACCTTTGTTACCAGAAAGATCACCAGGGCTGTCGCAAGAATAAAGCTTGGGCTTCAGGAGGATCTGTATCTGGGAAATCTTGATGCCAAGCGTGATTGGGGATATGCCGGAGACTATGTGAAGGCCATGTGGCTTATGCTTCAGCAGGATCACCCCGAGGACTACGTGATAGCCACAGGGGAGACTCACTCTGTGAGGGAGTTTGTGGAGACGGCCTTCCAGGAGGTAGGTATCTCCATTTCCTGGGAGGGCTCAGGCGTTGAAGAGACCGGAAAGGACGCGAAGACAGGAAAGGTTCTGGTTAAGGTGGACCCCCGGTACTTTAGACCCACGGAGGTGGAACTCCTTCTTGGAGATCCGACAAAGGCAAAGGCCGACCTGGGGTGGAAGCCTGAGATGACCTTTACGGACCTCGCAAGGATAATGGTCAGAGAGGATCTCAAGGAGGCCGAAAGAGACAGGCTGTGCGGGAGCGCAGGTTACAAGATATATAACAGGTTTGAATAGAAACCCGGAGGATGACTGTCTAAGCCTTTTGCGATTGTATAAGGGATGCTTAAATGAAAATGCCCCTTCCCTTTAACCCCTGCTCCTTTACCGTCGAAACGTCGAGATGCAGAGGCATCATCCCCGTCGAAACGTCGGGATATTGAGGCATTAATCCCTCCGAAACGTCGGGATATGGAGGCATTAATCCCTCCGAACCGTCGGGATGCGAAGGCATTATGCCCTCCC
>MNYJ01000191.1 GCA_001874005.1 Desulfobacteraceae bacterium CG2_30_51_40 | reverse complement strand
CGCACAGCATGGGAAGATGAGAGCTTTCGATGGAGTAGATAAGGGATTGCCCTAATCCCAACAGCTCAGCCTGCTCCGCGATGTCTCCGACATCAATGCCCGAGGTATCCTGGAACCATATAAGAGGTATCCTGTCTCTTCCGCAGAACATGACCATCTCGTTCATCTTTATAAGGCCTTCACGGTAGAGTTTTCCTCCTATCCCATAATATTTGCCTTCCGCGTAACCGGGATAGTTCTCACCCAGGAAGCCCTGCCGGTTGCCTATGACGCCCACGGCAAATCCGTCAATCCTGGTAATTCCGCAATAGACCTCAGGCCCGTAATCAGGCCTGTATTCAAGGTGCTCGCTTCCGTCGAATATATGGGCCATGACCTGCTCCAGGCTGTATATCCGCTTTTGATTAACGGGTACTATATAGTCCAGGTCTCCAGGAGGATAAAGGGGTTCGACAGGCTCAGCCACCCTGAAGGTGGATGGGGCATAGCAGGGCATCCCGGCCATACAGCTCCTGATAGCATCAATCACCCCTTCCTCTGTAGGGAAAATCTGCCTCATGAATCCTGTCTTGTCGTAGTGAATGTGCGCCCCTCCGGGAGGAACCTCCTTAAAGTGACGGGTAGCGTCAATAAGGGTCTCTGCTCCCTCCATATCAAAAAATCCTTTGGGAGACATACCGCTTACGATACCTCCGCCTCCCACAGCCATATTTGACCTCTCATGAGCGAATATGATGGCCGGGCTTATGGCGTGGTATCCTCCTCCAGCAGGGTTGGTGCCGTACATCCCCACTATGACCGGGATACCCTTTTCAGCAAGTTCTGCGTGTCTGAAAAAGGTCCTTCCTCCTGATCTTCTTCCCGCATAGACCTTCTCCTGCTCTGTGAGTTTGACTCCGCTGCAGTTGAGTATCCAGACCAGAGGAATATTGAGCCTCTCCGCCATATCCTGCGCCCTGAAGACATGCTCTCTTTGCCCTGGAATCCAGGCCCCGGCAAGGACCTTGTTGTCCGATGCGATAATCGAGGCATAGCGGCCTGAGATTTTCCCTAGGCCCGTAACCACCCCCGTAGTTCCCTCCTGATTGAACTCTGGGTCAAAGAGGCTGTTGATGGGAAGGAAGCTTCCAGGATCAACAAGATGATCTATCCTCTCCCATGCCGTCTTTTCGCCTCTCTTGTGGATCGCCTCCACCGGAAGGCCTGTCTGCCTCCTCTTTTCGATGGCCTCCGATATCTGTCTGTTAACCTCAGCTATCTCTTTGGAATTGGCCTCATTTCGTTTCCTATCCTGATCGCTCAAGCCCTTGGCAAGAAGACTCATCTTTTGAAAATATTGTCTCATAGTCTCATACCCCCCTGAAATCAGCTACCCTCTGTTCAAGTGTTCCCACAAGCCCCGCCCGGAACCTCTGGTCCCTGTAAAGTGCCGCATCCTCCCGCATTTCAGTCTCTACAAAACCTTCCTCATCAAAAGCGGCTTCATTATACAATGAGAAAAGCCTGTCGAGGGCGGCGATGGACTGAGGCGCAAGCGGCCTTCCTAGCCTTGAAATCTCATCTCTGACCTCCGACAGGGGCCTGCCGTAAAGTCCGGCGTAACTCTGGGGATTCATCCTTCTCAGAACTTCAGCCTCTACGCTCCCAACATCCGAATACACCTTTTGGATGCCGGTACCTGAGCCGCCTATCTCATCAGGCGGCCATACGCACATGGCAAGTGCCTCCGGCAGCACTGCCAAACCAGTATCCATTTCATGATCGGCGCAGGCCTTTTCGTATTCATTTCTGTCCACCCGGGGATCAGGGCTTTTCTTCTTGCGAGGAAAAGGAATCGAGATATTGACCACCTTGCTGTATATCCCCATCTCACCCAGTTGAGCGGCCTTCACTTCCCTTGAGGTCTTGGCCATGAACTCTGCGTTTTGACGGCCGGCCTTGACGATAGCCCTTGCGACACCCGCCCATCCGGGAATAAGCCCTATCATGGCCTCACTGAAGCACATGCCGCTTCGCGAGTCCCCGACTAAGTAATCGGCCATGAGCGGTATCTCGGCAGAGCCCCCGAACCTAGTCCCTCCCCCGCACGTAGCAACTACCCTCATGTGTGAAGCTATTTTTCTTATTATCGAATGAAGCCCCATTCCTTTTCTGAGCCTGTTATCAGCCCAGTCAAACAGGGCATCAATCTCAGAAGCCGGGGCGCCGGAGGCCTCTTTTTCCTTCTTGAGCTGCAAGGTCGCATCAAGTCTGGTGAGGCTCTCCTTTAGATCGCCTCCTGCATGCACTGGATCGCACGGGCCGTGGAGAAGAAGAAAGGAGAATTCACCGGCTGCATCCATCACCCTACCAAGCCCCTTAAGATATGCATCCAAACCAGGATTACCGACCTGATGCACGGGCGGATTATAATAACATAATATAGCGCCCTTTTTGTCTCTGAACCGCACAGAATCAACAAGCAGATAAGCTTGGCCGTCTCTCCATTCAAAAAGGCAGTCAATGTTTTTGAAATCCTTGATTCTTTCCGATCTCACCAAAACTTCAGGCCCCTTCATATTACCCCTCCTGATTAAGGTTAACAGGCTGCTGAAAAACTACCGCATGCCGCCGGTAATCCTTTCCTGCGGCTTATGTCTAAAGGCTATGCCCAAAACGGGCAACACCAAAAGATGAAAATCTCCCGACTTCTAACCCCCATGTCCTATTGAGGCACAACGAAGGATGAAAATCACCCCCACCCCTCCCTCCCCCGTCAAGGGGGAGGGAATAATGGCGTTGCATCCCGACGTTTCTACGGTAAAGGAAAGGGGCATTTTCATATAAATATCTTTCATCCTCTACGAGGGAAGGCAAGGATGGAGGTGACTTTCATATAGCACTGTGCCATCTCTTGGGACTTCATGGGCTTAAAAAATCGTAGTATTCCACATAAGCCTGCGGAAAGCCGGTTTTTCGACCGGCTCTTAATCCTCCTGCAAAAGCACGGTTTGGGCAGGCAGGCGAGAAAACTCCGTACCCGAGGCACATATCTCCATAAGCGGAGCCCGGTTAGCACCAAACTTGGACGGGATTTCAGCTCCAGTCTGCCTGGAGCGCCCAGACAGGCAACACGGTCGTCGGCGCTATACTATGCTGCCCGCTCTCCCTTCCCAAGGTTGCGAATATATAGCCTGAAGGGAAAACGCGCGCAAGGGAAATCGGCCATGAAACTCTCAGACTCTTTTGACGTGGAAGGAATCGAAGTGCAAGATATATAATTACGCGCCTGATTTCGCTATCTATTGGAAGAATTATTCTAAAGCCGATATTAGGTGAAAGAATTGATACACCCATAAAAAAGCGCTAATCAACACGTACCGTTCAGAATAATAATTTCCGGCATAAATCAGCCGAGGCACCCCTTTTGAGGGGGCGCTCCGGCCATTCATATCAAATCTTTAAAGAAGCCTGTATGGGTATGCCCTTTTAGTCCACTCACTCTGGGGATAACTCGCGCTCAGCATCTCATAGGCCTCTTTAAGAGATGCCGGCGTGCCGCTTTTCTTATATCTGCACACTCCCTGAAGAAATATTGCTTCTGGTGCCGCCGCAGCGGAAGGATAACCCCTGAGCAATTCCCCTGCAATCTCAAGAGCAAGCCCATAGTCCTCATGGTCAAAAGCGGATTTTGCCATCCCCAGGAGAATAGAAGGGATAAACTCTTCAGAGGAAAGAAACCCGACCGTGCGATGATGCTCGGTTCCCTCACCGTCCAGAGTAACTATTGTAGGTGTCCACTTGACATTGAAGCGGCCTGCTAACTCTTTATCATTATAAGCCACCCTGAGGCTGATAACTCTCTCGTTCATGAATGCTACAACTTTTTCGTCAGGAAACGTAACCGCTTCCATCTGCTTGCAGCCAATTCAGCCGGGATTGAAAAAATCCAATACCACAAATTTTTTTTCGTTTTTTGCCCTGGCCAGGGCCTTATCAAATACCGATTCCCATATAACCGTCTTTTCCATGGCCATCCTCCTCTGATTGTTGAAGTTAGATTTTAGATTAACCGCCACGCCCTGTTGGGGCACAACTAAGCATGAAAATACCGTGCGTCATTCCGGACTCGATCCGGAATCCAGGCGCCAGACTGGATAGCAGCGTAGGCCGCTATGACTATCTAGTGTCCATCCGGAAATGGCTATTTTCACCGATTTCGGCGTTGGGCTCAAATTTTAATCCTCGAAATACGTCAATGTATTCCTGTGGTTAAAATTATCGCCCGCCTTGAACTCGACGAAACTATCTAATTTCCGGTAAGCGTTCACATGTTCCGGGTTCAAGGTTCCAGGTTGAGGGCAAAAGAAACAAGAGCGACCCGATTAGAACCTACCACGAGACCTTTTTGGCAA
>MNYJ01000120.1 GCA_001874005.1 Desulfobacteraceae bacterium CG2_30_51_40 | reverse complement strand
GCCGTCCACCTGCCTACATAAAGAAAAGTATAAGGCTGCTCTTCGGCAATGATCTCATGAAGTCTATGGCAGTATTCAACCTGTTTTGAGTGGTCGTATTCCTGCCTTATCCTTACAATCAGATCATCGGCCTCGGAATTCTTAAATCCCACGAAATTGAGTCTGTTCGCATCCACCTGACTTGAATGCCATATCTGATAGAGATCAGGCTCTATGCCCATCTGCCATCCCAGAATCACCGCATCAAAGTCCAGTTTGTTGATGCGCTCCTGGATAAAAACAGACCACTCGACAACGTCGGTTCGCACATCCACCCCTATCCTCTTCCAGGCATCCTGAGCCACGGCAAGGGCTGCCTTTCTCAAATCATTTCCGCTGTTGGTGATAAGAGTGAACTGGAGCTTTTTCCCGTCCTTTTCAAGCCGGCCGTCCTTCCCTCTTTGCCAGCCTGCATCTGAAAGGAGTTTGAGGGCTCCTTCAGGATCATAGGATAACGGCTTGATGGAAGTGTTATAGTAATCCGTCTGCTTGACAAAAGGGCCGGTTATCCTCTCACCCTGGCCGTAAAGTACGAATTCTATGATCTTGTCAACATCAATAGCCATGCCAAGCGCCCTTCTAACCCTTGCATCTTCGAAGGGGCTTCGCCGCATGTTGTATCCGATGTATGTATAACCGAAGGCAGTGCCAGAAAAGGACTGATAGCGCTTGTCGGCTCCCAGGCGTTCGACCTGATGCGGCTGAACCCCGTAGCTGTCAACCGTTCCCGCGTAAAACTCCATTTCCTGCGTAAGGATATCCGGAATAATTCTAAAGAGATATCTCTTGTAATTGGGAGCCCCTTCCCAGTAATTCTCAAAGGCCGCAAGAGAAATGAACTGATCGGACCTCCACTCCTCAAAGACAAAAGGGCCCGATCCCACAGGCCTTCTGTTAAACTCACTCTGGCGAATCCCGAACTTGGCCGGATCACGCCCGCGCCGCAACGCCTCCTGCTCCAAGGCCTTATCGTTTAAGAGATGCTCGGGAAGTATGCCCATGGCCCATGTTCCTAGCGCCGGAGAATAGAGTCTCTTATAGACCACCCGAACCGTCAGCGGATCAACCGCCTCCACGGCCTTAACCGGCTCATAGTCGGGAACCCTGGGGGAAAGGCTCTTAGGATTTATGATGGCCTCATAGGTAAAACGTACATCTTCGGCGGTAAGCGGATGGCCGTCATGGAACCTTACACCCTCTCTTAAGTGAAATGTGATGACGGGATTGTGTTCATAGACGGGTGCATGGATCGCGGCAACGGCCCCGCGACTTTGAGGAAGAAGGGAAGGCTCTGTTGCAATAAATCTTTCAGAGCGGGCTTCGTTAAAATACTCAGCACCCATAATCTCTTCAAGGTTCTTGAAGAGGTCCTGATCCACCCTTGAAAGAACAAGCTTTACTCTGTGAGGGAGGCTCACCTTGACTCTTGTCGGCCCGTCAATATCAATATTGAGCTCAGACTCTGACGGGTCAATCAATACAATGCTCTCAACAGCATCAAGGGTTGCCCTGAGCCTTGCTCCTACTGAGGTTTCCCCCCTCACAGCCCTTTCGAGGAACCTAACAATATCTCCAGGCCCCGTCCGTCCTATCCCGGGGACATCGGCCTCTTCATTTACGCAGAAATATGCCTCTTCATGGATTTCCCATGATTTTGCGATGCGGCCCCTGAAACGCAGTTGTTCGTCTCTGTCAATCAGCCCCTCAAATATCATGGACTCTATCTGGCTGCTTGCAGAGTCTGCGGAAAGAATTGGGTTGATGACCCCGGCGTCACCGATGGAGGCCGTGATATAGTCCGTAAGACGGGCAGGGTTTCCCTTTGTCTGCTCCTCATAGGTAGGAACCCAGAAGTAAGACTGCATAAGAAACGCAGTCAAAACAAGCGGCGCAACCAGAAGGATACGCTTCACAATCATGGATATTTACCGATTATCCCCTTATCTTAAAGACCTGCCGGAAACCACCCTACTGTAATTATTATACACTAACCGCCATGCCCCGTTGGGGCACAACGAAGCATGAAAATCACCCCCACCTCTCCCTCCCCCGTCGAGGGGGAGGAGGAAAGGCAACGGCCATTTTCATATAAAAGAGGCCTGAAACTGCATTATTGGAGCCTTCCGAAGGATTCAGTGTAAGCGTATTTATCCGGCAAGGCTCGGGGCAACCCGGCTTGAGGCTCTACCCCTGTGAGTTTAAAAAAGGCAGGTATCCGCCTTCCCACCAAAATCAGGTTCCCATGTCCCAGGAGGCAAGATACTTCTCCTGTTCCTGTGTAAGGGAATCTATTCGAATCCCCATTGACTCCAGCTTGAGGCGCGCTATCTCACGGTCTATCTCAATAGGAACAGGATAGACCTTGGTCGAAAGTCCCTTGTGATTTGATGCCATAAACTCCGCCGACAGGGCCTGATTGGCAAAGCTCATATCCATAACGCTTGAGGGGTGTCCTTCAGCGGCCGCCAGATTGACAAGCCTTCCCTCTCCAAGAAGATATATCCTTCGGCCGTTTCTCAGGGCGAATTCCTCAACAAATTCCCTTATAAACCTGCGCTCAGTTGAGGCGTCAGCCAAGCCCGGAAGATCAATTTCCACATCAAAGTGACCTGAATTGGCAATAATGGCACCGTCCTTCATGGCAAGGAAGTGCTCCTGCCTGATCACACGTATATCACCGGTCAGCGTGCAGAAGAAATCTCCTAGCGGAGCAGCCTGCTCTATGGGCATGACATCATAGCCGTCCATGACAGCCTCAAGTGCCCTCAAGGGGTTGACCTCGCAAACGATCACCCTGGCCCCGTGACCCTTCGCACGCATGGCCATTCCCCTTCCGCACCAGCCGTAGCCGCTCACCACAAATGTTGATCCCGCAAGAAGTCTGTTAGTAGCTCTTATTATGCCGTCCAACGTGCTTTGTCCGGTGCCGTAACGGTTATCGAAGAGATGCTTTGTATCGGCGTCATTGACGGATATTATGGGAAACTTCAAGACCCCGTCTCTCTCCATGCTCCGGAGCCTTATTACACCGGTAGTCGTCTCTTCCGTTCCCCCCATGACCCCGGTCAGGAGCGCGTTTCTCTCAGCTCCGGGAAGGCCTTTTCCCCATTCTGAGACCGAGGCTTCGAGATCCGCCCACCTCTCAAGGGCGATAAAATGCAGGGACCCCACAAGATCGGCACCATCATCCATTGTAAGATTGGGCTTATGCTTCAAGGCGGACAGGATATGACTGTAATAGGTGCCATGATCCTCTCCCTTTATGGCGAAAACCGGTATCTCATGATCGGCAACCAGGGCCGCCGCTACATCATCCTGGGTGGAAAGGGGGTTTGACGCGCACACAACCACATCCGCTCCGCCTGCCTTGAGGGTCTTCACCAGGCCCGCCGTCTCGGTTGTTACATGCAGGCAGGCCGAAATTTTTAGCCCCTTCAAAGGCTTTTCCTTTTCAAATCTCTCCCTGATCTTGCGCAGGACAGGCATGCTCATCTCGGCCCACTCTATGCGCAGGCGTCCCTTTGACGCCATGTTGATATCTCTTATATCGTAATTCATTATAATAACTCCTTAATTATTTAATCGCCCTCTTGAGGTCGTCAATCATATCGGTCTTCTCCCAGGAAAATTCCGGAAGGTCTCGCCCGAAGTGTCCATAATTACACGTTTTTTTGTATATAGGCCGGAGAAGATCAAGCCGCTCGATGATGGCCCTCGGCCTGAGATCAAAGAGCTTATTCACTACCTCGGTCAGTTCCGCGCTGGAGACAACTCCCGTGCTGTAAGCACCTACCATAACTGAAACAGGCTTGGCCCTGCCTATCGTATAGGCAACCTGTATCTCACATCTCTCCGCGAGTCCTGCCGCAACGATGTTTTTTGCGATATAGCGGCACATATAGGACGCACTCCTGTCAACCTTTGTTGGGTCTTTTCCGGAAAAGGCTCCGCCCCCGTGGTAGCCGAAGCCGCCATAGGTATCCATTATGATCTTCCTGCCGGTGAGGCCACAGTCGCCCATAGGGCCGCCCACCACAAATCTTCCCGTGGTATTGATGAAAAACTGGGTCTTTTCGTGCATCATTTCAGACGGTATTACCTCTCTGATCACATGCTCTATAATGGCCTCCCGCAATGTGTCATAGTCCACATCAGGAGAATGCTGGGCCGCTATGACCACAGTGTGGACGCTCGCGGGCTTTCCGTCAATATACTGCACCGTAACCTGGGACTTCCCGTCCGGCCTCAGCCATGGAAGCTGCCCGGATTTTCTCACATAGGCAAGCCGGCTGGTCAACCTGTGGGCCAGATATATCGGCATAGGCATCAATGCCGTCGTATCCTTGCAGGCGTAACCGAACATCAGCCCCTGATCCCCTGCCCCCTGCTCTTTTAGAAGACCGGCACCGTTAACACCCATGGCAATGTCGGGGGACTGTTTGTCAATGGTGGAGATTACGGCGCAGGTAGCCCAGTCGAATCCCATGTTGGAGCTGTTGTAACCTATATCCCTCACGGTCTCCCTGACCGTTTCCG
>MNYJ01000075.1 GCA_001874005.1 Desulfobacteraceae bacterium CG2_30_51_40 | reverse complement strand
CGGTTTTGCACTATCTGCAGGTATTGATATTGACCTGATTTCTTTACTCTAGCAAACATGAGGTGCCTCCTGAATTAGACACCTCACCTTTAGCGCAATTTCTCAACCGTGTCAAGGTTTATTAGCAAATTCTGTGGCACCACATTTTTGAGAATCCTAGAATTTTTTAAAGAGCAATCTAATCTTTGTAACAACTTACAATCATGATCCCTCAAACAACTGTAGAAGAAAAGTTAGACCTCTCTGCAAAATCGTATTATAATAACAATTACAAACGAGTCCGTCAGACTTATGGCCTGCGATTGGACGCAGTTTTTAAGAGAATGCTTCTTGATTTCTTGCAGACATCTGCCTGCCATAAATTGGTGTGATGGATACAGCAGCGACGATAAGTTGTCAATAACCTGTCAATAAAAACATAGGGAATGCAGGGTATGATATGGGACGATAAGAGATAGTTCAAAAGATCATAATATATTTAAACTACATATTAAAAGGACGATATTGGACGATATGGGAAACACCCTTAAAAGGGAGGCTCTATCCCCTCGACAAGCGAACTTCCCGGGGCAAAGGCGGCGCACCTGTTGTAGAGCCTTATATTTTCGCCGACCATCTTCCTGTAAAACTCCTTCTCTGCATCTGGCTCTGTCGGTCTGGGAGACTTCACCAACACGTCCTTGGTAAAGGAAAGAATCACCCCGTGACAGCATTCCTCTACCATAAAGGCCAGCAAGCCCCTGCATGGGGTGTCCTGGAGCATGCCTTCTATTATCTTGAGCATTCCGGCTCCAATGCGGATGCCGCTTAAAACGCCGAGAGTTTCGGAGTAATCTCCTTCCTCACCCCTTGAGCTTCTTATGATGGAGCCCTTGACAGAGACCAGTTCAAGGTCTGGAGGGCGCACGGTTATCTCTGTCCAGGCCTCCGTCAGGGTATCCTGAAGTCTGCATGTGGATATCAGTAGCCCGTCATCTTTATGTTCCACGCTGGTGCAACGGTCTCTTGAAAATGTAAGTATTCGCGCCATTATATAAACTCCATTTAAGCCATATGATCTCAATCCTGCCTTCTTCTTACTGAGGGGAAAAGAGATGTGTCGGTATGAGGCAGAAACTTCGCCGCGCTGAAGAGATTCATAAATTCCTGATTGACGTTGAGTTCAAGATAAGTGATCCGATCTCGGATACCGGATGCATCTTCTGCTGCCTTTCTTGAGAGAAGCGCCATCTTCGCGCCTTTGAGAGACGTGTTTCCGAGTGATACATAAGCTGAAAGGGGCAGGTCCGGAATCATGCCTATGGTTATGGCGCTTCTGGGGTCTATGTATGATCCGAATGTCCCTGCAACATAAAATCTCTCTACCGTTCTCAAGGGGATATTGACCGTGTTGGTTATGGTAGTAAGTATCGTGTACATTGCAGCTTTTGATCTTATCAGGGCGTCTATGTCCGGCTGGCTTATGGTAAGATCTTCTCCGGTGCCTGAACCAGAAGCGGGCACTATCCTGAAATGAGGAATTTCGTCTTTGTAAATGAGTCTATCACTGCATCTTTCCAATACCAATTTACCCCGTATATCAAGCATCCCGGCGATAAACATCTGGGCCGTGAGATCAATCAGACCAGACCCGCATATACCTATCGGCGGAATATTGCCTATTGTGGTGATGGTAAATTCATGCGTGCCAGGTTTGATGAGCACTTTATCTATGGCCCCGGGGGCGGCCATCATTCCTATAGCCGCGACTCCTCCCTCCAGGGCCGGGCCAGCCGCGCCGGCACACGCCATAAGCCACTCGTTATTGCCTATAACTACCTCGGCGTTTGTCCCAACGTCCACAAGAATGGATATTTCGCTTCTTTCGCCCATGCCGGATGCAAGGATGCCCGCTATGAGATCTCCGCCGAAATAACTTCCTATGTTAGGAAATACCTGAACAGGCGCCAGGGGATTTATCGCAAGGCCCAGATCAAGTGCCTTTATACCTTCAAAACGGTTTGCTGCCGGGATGTAAGGCTCCCGGCAGATCCAGTAGGGCGTGATACCGAGAAACATGTGGGTCATGGTGGTGTTACCCGCGACTGAGATAGCCACCACACTTTCAGGCATTGCGCCCAAGGCTTTCATCATCTCTCCCACACGGGCATTTATGCCTTCTATTACCATTTTCTGGAGTTCTGAAACCGCATCCATACCGGAGGATGCGAAATGGATACGGGATAGGATGTCGACTCCAGTCTTTATCTGGGGGTTATGAAATGTGGCGGAGTCAACTGATTTTCGGTTTCTTAGATCAACAAGCTCAAGAACCACAGTAGTTGTCCCCAAGTCCACCGCCAGGCCGTAGATGGGTCTCTGTATTCCTGCCGGAATAAAATCAATCAGATGCCAGCAGCCATCAGCCCTGTGAAGCACTGCCTCGCCCCTGTATCCTGATTCCCTGAGGAGCCCGGGGATCCTTTTGACCAGCGAAAGATCAGAGACTATTGTATCAAAAGCCCCATCCTTTCTCAGGGCTTTAAGGATACGATCGAGATCGGCCGTGTTATCCTTCAGACTGGGCTTGGCAAGGGTTATTTCCAGCACCCTGATCCAGGGTTCCAAAGCGTCATATCCGGTCATTTTACCCATTCATACTCCTGGTTTTAAGCCTTTTGCAAACTTCGAGGTTCGAGCCTCTCCCCATTGTCAAAAAAACGGGGTCTTATATGGTGCATCATCAGGTCGCCTGTTTTAACTGTTGCTCTAACTCCAATGCCTTGGTGAGGTACAACGAACTATGAAAATCACCGCCAGCCCTCCCTACCCCGTCGAGGGGGAGGAGATAACATGTATTCTTATAGAGCCAATTGCAAAACCATGACCAATCGTCATTCCGGCGAAGCCTGTCCCGGACCCCGATCCGGGGGCCGGAATCCATAAGGCATTGATTCAAGGATAGACTGGATTCTCCGATCAAGTCGGGGAATGACTAAAGTATGAATTTTACAATTGCCTCTACAGTTAAACTTATCGCCCGCCTTGAACCAGACAAAACTATCTAGTGCCCATCCGTAAATGGCTGTTTTCACCGATTTCGGCGTTGGGCTCAAATTTTAATCCTCGAAATACGTCAATGTATTCCTGTGGTTAAAATTATCGCCCGCCTTGAACTCGACAAACCGTATCAGCTCAATAATTGGGGGGCATGGCTTTGCGCAGATCAGACATGCAGACCAGAAATGAGGTTCTGTAGGTGCGCCTTCAGGCGCAGGGCTCAAGGTTCCCGTGCGGCTGAAGCCGCACCTACCCCGGATTTACGCGCTAATACACTGCAGCTTATACACCTATGTTGACGTTTAGTAAATGGCCAGAGGCATTAACCGCAGGAACCTTAAAAAAAAATTGCAATGATCTAACAAAAGGTTTAAATAAAGTGCCCCGAAGGTCATCTTGTGGAAGGCGAAGCTAGGAGGAAAGAGTTTTGGAATCAATTACCTACTATTTCTGTTGTGATGAGTGCGAAAACAAGGACTTTAGACCAGTTTACAATTTTTCGCTTCACTTTCACAGCGTAAATTTTTCCGACGATCTTATTTATGATGAATCAGTGGATGCCCTTTACCAGTGTACTAAATGCCGGAAGACCTTCAGTCGCAAGGAAATAGAAGATAAGCTAGCGGAATTGAGAAAGATGAAAAAGCAGCCCCCGGACTAGGCGGACAATGGAGAACACCCGGGGTCAAAAGACTCTAAACGCTTATGTCATATTGTTCGAGATGGAATTCTTTGTTTGAGACTATGATTATCCTCTTTCCGGTCCTATTCTCAAGATCAAACACAGATTCCTGCTCTTCTTCTCTAAGCATCTCCTCGACCTTAGGGTTTACGGTCAGATAGAGCTGGTTTTCCTGCTGAAGGGCGGCTGATTCCTTTTCTATCTCAACAAATATCTCATAGCAGACCGTCTTTTTTGACCTTACAAAGCTCCTTCCTTCACAGTAAGGGCACTGTTCGGTAAGAAGACTGTTCAGGTTCGCTCTCGACCTCTTTCTTGTCATTTCAATCAGGCCGAGATCGGACATGTGAAGCACGTTGCTCTTTGCCCTGTCCTTGCTCAGGGCCTCCTTGAGAGAGCTGAAGACCTTCTCTCTGTTTACAATTTTTTCCATATCAATGAAGTCAATTACGATAATACCCCCCAGGTTCCTGAATCTCAACTGGTATGCTATCTCCTTGACTGCCTCGAGGTTTGTCTTGAGGATGGTCTCCTCCAGATTCCTTGCCCCTACGTAGCTACCGGTGTTTACGTCAATGGCTGTCAAGGCCTCTGTTGATTCGATTACTATATATCCGCCGGACTTAAGCCATATCTTCTTCTCCATGGCCCTGGATATATCCATCTCAAGCCCGAATGCGTCGAAGATAGGCTCTTTTCCCGCATACAACTCCACGGAGGAAGCAAGGCCCGGGGCAAATGTTGCTATGAAGTCCATTATATTGTTGTATTCATCCTGACTGTCTATTATGAGCCTGTCCACTTCGTTGGTGAAAAGATCTCTTACCGCCCTTAATGATATGGAAAGCTCCCGGTAGAGAATACCGAGGTTAGAACCCCTTTCCATCTTGGCCTGTATCGAGGCATAGAGCTTTATGAGAAAATCCATCTCGGATTTGAGTTTTTCTCTTGTTGCATCCTCGCTCACTGTCCTTACTATGAAACCCACCTCTGAGGGTCTTATCTCCTGCATCAGACTCTTGAGACGTTCTCGTTCGGGCCTGTCCTCTATCCTGCGCGAGATACCTATATGGTTGACCGTGGGCATAAGCACCAGATGCCTGCCGGCAAGCGATATGTGCCCTGTTACCCTGGCTCCTTTGGTGCCGAACGGCTCCTTGGCGACCTGAACCATTATATCCTGCCCTTCGTGAAGGAGGTCTTCAATACTAAGCTGCATCTGCTGCCTGTCTGATCCGTACCCGAAGTCAGGTTCCTGTTCGGCTTCACCTTCTTCCCTGCCGTCTCTCAGCATCATCTTTTCCAGGTCTGATAAGTCCTTATGTACGTCGGCGACATAAAGGAAGGCCGTCCGATCAAGGCCTATATCCACAAAGGCCGCCTGCATTCCAGGCAGGACCCTTACGACCCTTCCTCTGTAGATGTTGCCCACATAATCCTGACCGGTTTTTCTTTCTATGTAAAGCTCAACGATTATGCCGTTTTCAACGAGAGCAACCCTTGTCTGATAGGGCCTGACGTTAATCACCAATTCATTGGACATCTTGAGTTTCCTCACCTTTCTGTTTATTGTCAGGCGGAGGCCCCAGTATCTGCCTTGTCTTGACTATATGCATGGCTTCCACACTTGAGTCGTTGATGCGGAATATGGCCTTTACGATATCTGAAGGTTTGAGCTGAGGTCCTGATGAGTATCTCAATTCAAGCTCAACAACCCTCTGAGAAATGATACTGATCTTACTCACCATGCTTTTCGCGTCAACCGTCTTGATGATGGCCCCTGTGGGTTTGTTTACGGGAAAGCTTTCGGCAGAGTTAAACTCCTCCAGACATTCATTTAAAAACTCCCCATCCTGAAGCGTCAAGCTAAAACGGCTCTTTCTTACAAAGCCCCTTCTGTCATCAGCGCTTGAAATCCTCGTTACTGAGGTAATAAGCATTACGCCTTCAAGTTCCCTGTTTACCCTCACCATGAGATCTTCCGGTTCAAGGGGCGAGGTCAGGCGCATATCCAGCGATTCATCAAGGCTTTCTGTGCCCAAGGGAAGGGCCTGGGCAAAGGATATCCTGGGCATGGGGTGAAATCCCTGTGAATACGCAAGAGGAAGAAGGGCCCTTCTAAAGGCCCTAAGAAAGAACTGAAGCATTTCCAGATGGCCGAGGAGGCGCGCTCTGCCGGCCTTTGAAAAGCCCAGTCTGTAAAGATACACTTGACCTTCTTGGGCATCTTTTTCAGCACCGATAAAATCTGTTTCGAGTGCCGGGGAATTTCCGGCAATTACGGGCGCTATTCCATCAAAGTCGCATACACCGCATCCCCCGCATCCTTTTCTACAATCCGGGGTCAGGGCCTCCTGTATCGCCTTTTGCCACTCATCCCAGAGAAACTCCTTTGTAACGCCTGATTCTATGTGATCCCAGGGGAATATCTCGTCTTGATTCCTTTCCCTTTTTAGGTAAAAAGCCGGGTCAAGTCCAACTGATGCAAGGGAATCTTCCCAAATCCTTTTCCTGAAAAGCTCTCCCCATCCATCGAAACGCGCTCCTCGTCTCCATGCCTCGTGGACAACCTTCCCAAGCCTTCTGTCTCCTCTTGAGAAAATGCCCTCAAGCCATCCTTGATCCGTGGGATTTCCCTTGACCTTGACACGTGTCTTCCAAAGGCCCTGCTTTATGAGAGAAATCTTTTCTTGAGCTTCTCCAGTGTCTGCCTGGGCGGCCCACATGAATGGCGTGTGGGCCTTGGGAACAAAAGAAGAGACACTCACATTGAGATGCTCTCCGTGACGCGGAGCAGCCCTTATTATTTCCTTTGCAAGTCGTACTATATCGCGGATGTCTTCTTCCGTCTCAAGCGGTAGTCCGACCATGAAATAGAGCTTTATAAGGTTCCATCCGGCGCCATAGATCTTGCCTGCCATGGAGATTATTTCACCCCTTGTCAGTCCCTTGTTGATGATTCTCCTCAACCTGTCGCTGCCCGCCTCGACCGCCAATGTAAATCCGGTCTTTCTTACCCTCTTGATCTGGTCCATGAAAAATGGACTTACCGTGTCAACACGAAGGGATGGGAGACTCAGAGCCACCTTTTTGCGGGCGTAATTGTCCATGAGGGTCTTGAGTAAAGGTTCGATACAGGAGTAATCGCCGGCGCTCAGGGAAAGAAGTGATATTTCGTCATAACCTGATCTTTCAATAGCCTTTGCTGCGCTCTTCAGTATTGATTCCATGGATCTTTCCCTGACAGGTCTGTAAATCATTCCCGCCTGGCAGAACCGGCATCCCCTCGTGCAGCCACGTGCTATCTCTATGGAGAGCCTGTCGTGAACAAGCTGAGTAAAGGGAATGACCTGAGAGGCAGGAAATGGAAAAAGATCAAGATCAGGGACGACGGCCTTCCTGACAGAGGAATATCCATCCACCAGAGGTTGGATAGCCGTGACGCGGCCCTCATCATCATAGTCAACATCAAAAAAGCCTGGCACATAAACGCCTTGGATAGAACTCAGAATCCTGAGAAGGTGCCCTCTGTCATTTTCCTTCAGATGCTTGTTCTCCCTTATGACACGGCAAATCTCAAGCGCGGCTTCCTCTCCGTCTCCAACCAAAAAAAGATCGAAGAAGTCTGCAACCGGTTCGGGATTGAAGCAGGTCGGCCCCCCTGCTATCACCAGCGGGTCGCTTCTCCTCCTCTGCGAGCGAAACAGGGGGATTCCCCCAAGCTCAAGCATGGTAAGGACGTTGGTGAAACAAAGTTCATGTTGCAGACTGAAACCCACTATATCAAAATCCTTAAGGGGCCTTCCGCTCTCGAGACTTATGAGCTTTTCCCCCGTTTGCCTTAATTTATCCTCGAGGTCAATCCATGGACAGAACACCCTTTCAGCGGCAAGCCAGGGTTCTCTGTTGAGTATGTGATAGAGTATCTTGAGCCCTACATGCGACATACCCACTTCATAGACATCAGGAAAGGCCATAACCATTGAGACCTCTGTCCCGAGCAAATCCTTGCGTATGGAATGAAGCTCCTCGCCGATATAACGGCTGGGCCTCTGTATCTTTGAAATCCAGTCCGAATCCAGGTAGCTCATCCGGCCGCCTCCTCGATTTCTGAGATCAAGACCCTGCGAGAGGAAGTGGAACCTTTCGGGGGAAACTTCCTCGATTCATCCTCAACACGGGTGGAAGGGTCTTCCGCTGAGGGAAGTATAAGGGTTATCTCTGCCCCGCCATCAGGATGATTTCGGCCGCTTACCTGTCCCTTCAATTCTTCGGCGAGCCTTCTGACAATTGCAAGCCCCAGCCCTGAACCCCTTTCCTTTGTGGTAAAAAAAGGAACAAACATGTTCTTGAGTGCCTCTTCTTTGAAACCGGCTCCTGTATCCCGCATTGTAATCCTTACGGAATCGTTATGTTCTATCGTGGAGGAGACAAACAGCGTCCCTCCATCCGCCATTGCTTCGGAGGCGTTGAGGAAGAGATTCCACAGTATTTGTCCCACTATTGCCGGGTCCGAGTGGATTTCAAGTGAAGGCGGTAAATCCGTTATTATCTTCACATCTGCCTTCCAGTTGCCGGCATTTTTGAACAAATCAAAAAAGTCGCTCATAAGCTTGGCCAGCACTACTCTCTGGCGGGATACCTTCTTCGGCCTGGCAAAGAGCAGAAAGTCGTTCACGAGACTGTTAAGCCTGTTTATCTCCCTTACAACGATGTCCATGAGCCTGGCATCCATCTTGTCCGAGGCAACCCTGCCCTTCAGGACCTGGATTGAACCGCTTATGGAGGCAAGGGGATTTTTTATTTCGTGTGCGATTCCCGCGGCAAGCCCTCCGATCGTAGCCAGTTTCTCTACCCTCTGTATGGCCTCCTCTATGCGCTTGATCTCAGTAATATCCTGAAAGATAAGGATACACCCCATCACTTCGCCCTGTCCAGCCGGGGTCATAAGAGGGGATGTGGTTACTCTTAAATGGAGCTTGGTTCCATCACGTCGGCAATAGATGATTTCCTTTCCGGATGGAGCCGCCTGGTTTTCAAAATTATAAAGACTCAAGTCCTTTGTAATGCATTCCCTTACCAGGATAGGGCAATGCTCTTCGAAAAAGGTGCCCTCTGCCTCGGGCGAAAGGATTTGCCTTGCTGCAGGGTTGCTCAGCACTACCCTGCCATGGGCATCGAGCACTATCAGGCCGGAACTCATGCTCTTTATTATGCATTCATGCAGGGACTCCAATCTGCTGAAATCAAGTTCCTTAGCCTTCAGGGCTGTGGCGCTCCTCCTAAGCTGCTCTGAGAGGTAACTGGTAAGTATCGCTACCAGATAGAACGCTGCCAGGTGTACTATGATAAGATACAGTGCGTAGAATGGCCGGTAGCTCGATGGGGCAATTTCCTGAAGCCCAAGAGGCCTTATCAGACCGTAGAAATGAAGATCAATAACAACTCCGTAGAGTATGGATGCAAATGATGCCGTGAGAATCCCCCCTCGTCTGAAAAGAATGATCGCCCCGGTGAAGGTGTTAAGGATATATAGAAAAGAGAAAATGCTTTCTATACCTCCTGTAGAATAAATTATGGCCGTTATAAGGACTGTATCTCCAAGGACTTGGACGTATGCCTGAATCCTCAGGCGGCTGGAGGTGCGGAAAAGTATCAGATAGACGATGGTGATGCCGTATATAGCTCCTATTATGAAATAGTGGGGTCTTTCCAAAAGTTCCGGAACTGCGGGGAATGCCCTCGTCTGGATAATCAGCGAGGCCCCCAGCAGTATGGTCCCGAACATCACCCTGAGAAGTATGAGTATCTTTAACTTATTGGCAAGATCTTCATCAGGTTGGATTTGGTCTTTACTCGTTATATTATCCACTTAGCCGCCGATGGCTCCAGCCATTTTGAAAATGGGCAGATAAAGGGCCACTACCAATCCGCCTATGGTTCCTCCAAGAAAGAGGAGAAGCATTGGTTCAAGAAGGGATGTCAGGGCGTCAACCGCTACATCCACCTCCTGATCGTAGAACTCCGCGATCTTTTCCAGCATGGTATCGAGGGCCCCGGTTGCCTCTCCTACCGCGATCATCTGCACCACCATCGCAGGAAATACCCCTGATTCGGAAAGGGGATCAGCGATGGTCTGTCCTTCGGAGATACTGGATCTTACCTCGTAGATAACCTGCTCAAGTATGACATTACCGGATGTCCTTGCCACTATGTCCAGGGCGTCAAGAATGGGAACTCCACTGCTTATCATGGTTCCCAGTGTTCTGGTAAATCTGGCAACCGCAACTTTTTTGAGGAGCGGCCCGAAGATGGGAAGTTTCAATGCAATGGCATCGGTCTGCTTACGCCCTGAAACCGATTTTCTGTAGAGCCTGAAAAGATATACTATAATTCCTACTGCAGCAATCAGGTAGAGAATCTTTGTCTTTACGAAGTCACTCATATCCACAACCATCTGAGTGGGAGCAGGTAGGGCGGAGCCGAAGCTTTCGAAAAGCTCTTTGAAGACAGGTATTACAAAGACCATGATAACCCCGACTACAAGAACTGCTATCGCCACTACAACCGCTGGATAGGTCATGGCACCTTTGATCCTTGATTTGAGCTTTTCAGCCTTTTCTATGTAAAAGGCCAGCCTCTGGAGGATGGTATCCAGTATCCCTCCGGTTTCCCCCGCGGCGACGAGGTTCACGTAAAGGTCATTAAATACCTGCGGGTGCTTCTTAAGGGAATCTGCCAGGCTTGAGCCTCCTTCCACGTCTCTAGTAATCTGTTGGAGCACCTTTCTGAAGGTCTTGTTTTCACACTGTTCGGCAAGGATCGTAAGCCCCTGGATCAGGGGAAGCCCGGCGTCTATCATGGTGGAGAATTGCCTGGTAAATATCACCAGGTCCTTATGGGTTATTTTTGGCTGGAGAAAGGATACGTTTTCAAAGAGGTCCTTGGGCTTCTGCTTGATCTTAAGGACATTGAGGTTTTTTCTCCTGAGTTGAAGCCTCGCAATCTTTTCGTCAACAGCCTCCAGTTCACCCTTGACAGTCTTACCTTTCTTTGTTTCAGCTTCCCATTTGAAAATCGGCATGAGCAATCTCCTGTTACGGCTCCAAACGTTAAAAAAACTCAAAAGCTACAAGTAAAAAACATCCCCTGACTTTTGGGGCTCCTGACGGTCATGCCCTGGCAGGGCATAACGAAAGATGAAAATGCCGCTGGTCATTCAGCAGAGGGTCCGGGATCCAGGTGTAAAAAAGCTGATATCGGCCGACGCTGCTATGACGATCAATTAAAGGCAAGGCAGACATTTTGGAGGCCCTGCGCAACAATCCAAAAAACAGCATGAGGTCACTCCCGGTAGTCAGGTACTTCTCCACCGCCTCCGGCCGGAGTGGAGATGGATATCTCAAATCCCCTGCGGTTCCCAGTATCAGAAGAGTAAGAAATTAGCGCTGTGGTGTCAAGAAAATGGGACTCAGGGGGTGCGGTTGCATAGGAAGGGGACATAATGATTGCTTCTAAGTTCTGCTTGACAAGGTCTGTGTGTTGAATCATAGTTCAGCTCAAAAGAGGATCAATAGAGATATTGAGAGCTGGCCTCTGATTGTAACTGCCGTGAATCATTTTCAATTGTCAAAAAACCACAGCAAAAGGAGGTAAGTATAGTGGCCGAAGTAACTGCTCCAATGGGTGGGAAGATCATTGATGTCAAGGTGAATGTTGGAGACGTGGTAAACGACGGAGATGAGGTTGTAATTCTCGAGGCAATGAAGATGGAACTTCCCGTTGTCGCAAATGAGGCCGGCACGGTGAAGGAGATAAAATGCAAAAAGGGTGATGCGGTTGAGGCGGACGCAGTACTTGTCCTGCTAGGCTAGGCTCTTTTTGCCTGAAGCATGCCCCTCTCGAATCCGGAGGGGCTTCTTTAATGAAAGCCATTCAACAAAAGGCTGAACCAACAGGTATGGTGATCTCTAGGGAGTCTGGAGTGTAATCAGGGCTTTTCTCCAAACGTGCGTGAGGGACTCTTTGATCTGCCCGGGGCCGATTACGGATAAAAACACCTAGACCCTTGTGATGAGGAGGAATAGATGGGTAAGGAGGATGCAAGGGAGCGCCTCAGTGAAAAGATGAAAAGATGGTCTGACTCCGTGGGGAGAAAACTTGCCAAGGCTCCGGAGAGGAGGGCGAGTTTTAATAATACATCCGGCATCCCCGTAGAAAGGATTTATTCTCCTCTGGATGTTAAGGATGAAGATTATCTTTCTGTTGTTGGTCTTCCAGGAGAGTATCCCTATACCAGGGGGGTTCAGCCCACAATGTACAGGGGCAGGTACTGGACCATGCGCCAGTATGCCGGATTCGCCACTGCCGAGGAATCAAACAGACGTTACAAGTTCCTCCTGGAGCAGGGACAGACCGGGCTTTCAGTCGCCTTTGACCTGCCTACCCAGATAGGCTACGACTCCGACCATGAGATGGCTATAGGCGAGGTGGGTAAGGTAGGCGTGGCCATTGACTCACTGGAAGACATGGAAACCTTGTTCGCTGGTATTCCTCTCGATCAGGTAAGCACATCCATGACGATCAATGCGCCTGCTGCGGTTCTGCTGCCGATGTACATAGCGGTTGCCGAAAAGCAGGGGGTCGCAATCGAAAAACTCAGGGGCACCATCCAGAACGACATTCTCAAGGAATATTCCTCCAGAGGAACCTATATCTTTCCTCCCAAGCCCTCTATGAGAATAATAACCGACATATTCGCCTTCTGTGAGGATAAGGTTCCTCAGTGGAACACAATAAGCATAAGCGGCTATCACATAAGGGAAGCAGGCTCCACTGCCGTTCAGGAAGTGGCCTTTACCCTTGCCAACGGCATCGCATACGTGCGGGCCGCGATAGATGCCGGGCTGGATGTGGATAGATTCGGCCCAAGGCTTTCCTTCTTCTTCAACGCACATTCGGATTTCTTTGAGGAGGCGGCCAAGTACAGGGCCGCCAGAAGACTCTGGGCGGAGGTTATGCTCGAAAGATTCAAGGCCAAAGATCCCAGGTCAATGATGGTGCGTTTTCACACACAGACAGCCGGTTGCACTCTGACCCTCCAGCAGCCGAAGAATAACATTGTAAGGGTTGCCTTTCAGGCCCTTTCAGCGGTTTTGGGAGGGACACAATCCCTCCACACTAATTCCATGGACGAGGCCCTGTGTCTGCCTTCCGAGGAGGCGGTACAGATAGCCCTAAGGACCCAGCAGATTATCGCCTATGAAACGGGAGTCGCTGATACCGTTGATCCCCTTGCAGGAAGCTATTACGTTGAGACCCTTACCACTCAGATATATGAGAGGGCAAAGGAATACATAAGGAAGATAGATGAGATGGGCGGGGCGGTTGATGCTATCGAAAAAGGTTATATACAGAGGGAGATTCAGGACAGCGCTTATAGATATCAAAGGGAGATCGAGGAGAAGGAAAGGGTCGTGGTGGGAGTCAACCGCTTCCAGACAAAGGAGGAAAGGCCGGCTAATTTGCTCAGGGTTGACCCATCTGTGAGGGAGGCGCAGATTCAGAGACTTAAGAGCTTACGGCAGAGAAGGGACAATGCAGGGATAAAGTCGGCGCTCGAAGCTCTCGAAAGGGCTGCGAGGGGGAGGGAAAACCTTGTCCCCAAAATCCTTGAGGCCGTGAAGACCTATGCCACGCTGGGAGAGATTTGTGATGTATTACGATCCGTCTTCGGCGAATACAGGGCTGTAAGCACACTTGGTAATTGAACGTTGCTGTTTTGACGAGGTTACGAGATGAATAAGACTAAGAAGATAAGAGTGCTTGCGGCTAAACCCGGCCTTGACGGTCATGACAGAGGAATAAAGGTCATAGCGAGCGCCCTTATGGATGCGGGAATGGAGGTCATTTACACTGGTCTCAGGCAAACGCCTGCGCAGATTGTCGAAGCGGCCGTTCAGGAGGATGTCGACGTGATTGCCCTCAGCATCCTTTCAGGTGCCCATGACTATCTTTTTCCGAAGATCATGGAGCTTCTCCGCTACAAAGGGATAGACGATGTTTTGGTGTTGGGCGGAGGAATAATACCTGATGAGGACATTCCGGCCCTCAAGAAATGCGGTATAGCAGAGATATTCGGGCCCGGCACCAGCACGCGGGATATAATTAAATTTATCAGATCAAGGGTTGAACAGAAAAATAATTAGAAATGTTTTGGCCTTTGAATCTGACCGCCATGCCCGGCACAACGAAGCATGAAAATGCCACATGTCATTGCCGACTCGATCCGGAATCGGGTCGTCGTCCCGGCTAAGGCCGGAACAAGGGCCGGATAGCGGCCTGCGCCGCTATGACTATCTATTTTAATATAAACAGTGTGTCTGACCTCTGTTCACAGGTCGTATTTTTTTTTATTAAGTTTTCAGGAAGACGAGGCTTCCTCTATTGAAGCCGGTTTTCGACGAAACTTAAGCAAAGGAGGTTTGTTAAGATATGGCGATTGATACTACCATCTTCGTGAGGGACAGAAGCGGTATCGCTGCTTATCTGGACTGGCTGCAGGCCCTTACCGGCGTCGGGCTCATCTTATTTATGTGGAGCCACATGGTGCTTGTTGCGAGTGTAAACCTTGGCGCAGGGGCAATGAATACCCTTGCCAGGTTTTTCGAGGAAACCTATATGGCCCAGGTCGGAGGTCCCCTTATCGGCATAACTTTTCTTCTTCATTTTGTCCTTGCCGCACGAAAGGTGCCTTTTCGCTCCGATCAGCAGGCAACTATATGGAAGCATGGAAAGTTCCTTCATCACACTGACACCTGGCTCTGGCTGGTTCAGGTTTCGACCGCAATGATCATTCTTATAATGGGCTCCATCCACATGTGGACGGTTCTCACTGATCTTCCCATAACTGCGGCCAAGAGTGCCGCGAGGGTGCAGGGAGGTTTCTGGCTAGTGTTCTACCTTATTCTTCTACCTATGGTCGAACTGCATGTGGGCATCGGTTTTTACCGCATAGGAGTCAAATGGGGTTTCATAAAGAGAAAGCAAAGGAAAGGAATGAAGAAGTTTGAGAACATACTTACCGGCATATTTGTGCTCATTGGTTTAATAACCATAATCAGATTCCTTACTCTTACCATATAGAGGAGTTCTAGAAGTGGAAATAATATTTACCGATCTTTTATGCGTGGGGGCCGGACTGGCCGGAGAGAGGGTTGCGGTGCAGGCCTCCTCGGCGGGCTTTGATGTGATATGCCTGAGCATAGTGCCTCCAAGGCGATCACATTCCTCGGCGGCCCAGGGCGGCATGCAGGCGTCCCTGGGAAACTGCTGTATGGCGGACGGAGACTGCCCTGACGTGCATTTTCAGGATACCGTAAAGGGTTCGGACTGGGGATGCGATCAGGAGGTGGCGAGGCTTTTTGTTGATACAGCCCCGGTCGCAGTCAGGGAGATGGCCTTCTGGGGGACGCCCTGGAACAGGATTGTAGCGGGCCGTTCCATATATTACAAGGGTGGAAAGCAGTTTGAAAAGACCGAAGCCACAGAGCGTGAAGGCTTTATTACCGCAAGGGACTTCGGGGGCACCGCCAAATGGAGGACATGTTATACCTCTGATGGGACCGGGCACACCTTGCTTTATACTATGGACAATAAGGTGGTTGAGCTTGGCGTGAAAGTTCATGACCGGACAGAAGCAGTTGCCCTTATACACGACGGCGTAACCTGCTCGGGGGTAGTTGCCAGGTGCCTCAAGACAGGCGCGCTGAGGATATATCTTGCAAAGGCAACCCTTGTCGCTACGGGTGGTTTTGGCAGAATTTACAGGGAGACCACAAACGCAGTCATAAACGATGGGGGAGGCGCCATACTGGCCCTCGATACCGGGATTGTACCGATAGGTAATCCTGAGGCCGTCCAGTTTCATCCCACAGGCATAGTTCCAACAAACATATTGGTGACTGAAGGGTGCAGGGGAGATGGCGGCACTCTGCTGGATGTCAATAAAGAGAGATTCATGCCGGAGTATGAGCCTAAAAAGGCTGAACTCGCCTCAAGAGACGTGGTTTCCAGATGGATGACACATCATATCAGACGGGGATTAGGGGTAAAAAGCGCTTACGGAGACCATCTGTGGCTCGACATAAGACATCTCGGTGTCCAGCACATAAGGACAAAGCTTCGCGAAGTTGACGAGATATGCCAGAACTTCCTTGGGATAGACCCTGTGAAGGATCTTATACCTGTGAGGCCCACGCAGCACTACAGCATGTCGGGAATCAAGACCAACAAGGATGGAGCGGCATACGGACTCAATGGACTTTTCTCTGCCGGAGAGGCCGCCTGCTGGGACCTCCACGGCTTCAACCGCCTGGGCGGAAACTCGCTTGCCGAGACAGTGGTAGCAGGAAAGATTGTAGGAGAAAAGGTAGTTGAGTTCCTCCGCGGCTATGAGGCCAGTTTTTCGACATCTCTTGCCTTGGACACGGCAAAGAGGCAGCAGGAGAGGATAGAGCGTATAATCTCTTGCAAGGACGGCAAGGAGAACGTCTTTGAGGTCAGAAACGCGATGCAGGACGAAATGATGGATAGAGTTGGAATCTTTCGAAACGGCAATGACCTCCAGACGGCGGTAGATAACCTCCAAAAAATACACGATCGCGCACAAAAAGTCGGACTTCGGTCAAGCGGTGTTGGGGCCAATCCTGAACTTGCGCTAGCCCTAAAAATAAGGGGCATGTTGAGACTTGCGTTATGCGTTGCTTATGGAGCCCTCACAAGAACGGAGAGCAGGGGATGCCACGCTAGAGAAGATTACACTGAGAGGAATGACAGGGACTGGCTTAAAAGGACACTGGCAACCTGGAGAGATGGTGATAATCTTCCTCATCTGGATTATGAACCTGTATCGAAGTCTTTCGATCTGCCTCCCGGCGATCGCGGTTATGGTGTCTGCAAGATAATCAGCTGTGATGGCGCAGTGATAGGAGCATAAGATGGGAAGAAAACTGAAATTCGAGATTTTCCGCTACAATCCCAACGATCCTAAGTTGGTACCTCACACCGACCTCTTTGATCTGGAGGAAACAGACAGCATGACGCTGTTCATTGCTCTTACCCGCATAAGGGAGGAGCAGGATCCGTCTCTTCAGTTTGACTTTTGCTGCAGGGCCGGGATATGCGGGTCTTGTGCAATGGTGATAAACGGCCGCCCTGGGCTTGCATGCAAGACCTTAACAAAGGAGCTGCCTAATAATATCACACTTATGCCTCTGCCTGTCTTCAAACTCATAGGAGACCTCTCTGTTGACACCGGGACATGGTTCAGGGCAATGAACGAAAATGTCGGCTCCTGGATTCATACCGATAAGAGCTTTGATCCCAACGCGCAGGAAGAAAGAATGGAAAACGCAGTGGCGGAGGAGATATATGAGCTTGAGCGGTGCGTTGAATGTGGTTGCTGCGTGGCTGCCTGTGGTACCGCAAATATGAGGGAGGATTTCGTCGGAGCGGTGGCACTGAACCGCATCGCTCGTTTTATGCTCGATCCAAGAGATGAAAGGACTGAAAAGGAATATTTTGAGATCATCGGTACCGATGAAGGCATATTCGGCTGCATGGGGCTTCTTGCCTGCGAGGACGTATGCCCCAAAAATCTTCCCTTGCAAGACCAGCTTGGAATCCTCAGAAGAAAAATGGGATGGACAGCCGTCAAACAGCTATTCAACTTTAGGAAAACCCGTTAGGTAATATGTTCGGATCAATAGAATTCAACCTGAGTTTTTTAAGCAGTCTATTAAGCATCGTTTTGATTGACCTGATTCTGGCGGGAGACAATGCAGTCGTAATAGCCATGGCTGTTAGATCGCTGCCTAAGGATAAGAGGTTCAAGGGGATTATTTTCGGCTCTGCGGCGGCCGTGATATTGCGTGTTATTGTGACTTTCCTCGCCGCGCAGTTACTCCTCATAAATTTCATCAAACTGGGGGGTGGAGCAGTCATTCTTTGGATAGCCGTAAAGCTTTTTGTGGAGGGAGCGCCGGAGGATAAGGCAGGAAGGGAGGCCGCTACCCTAGCCCAGGCTATCAAGATAATCGTTATTGCCGACATCACCATGGCTGTTGACAATATGCTGGCTGTGGCCGGCGCTTCACACGGAAATATTTTCCTTCTCCTATTCGGGCTGGGGCTAAGCATCCCGTTCGTTGTCTTCACCAGCAACCTCCTTTCGATGCTGATGGACAAATATCCCATAATTATTTATATCGGCGCAGCAATACTGGGCAAGGTGGGAGGAGAGATGATGATAACGGATCCATTTATTTCGGGATTGCTAAGCCCGCCAAAGTGGGTCGTTTATCTGACTGAGGCCCTTTTTGCCTTTGGAGTTATTGCGGTAGGAAAACTTCTGGTAAGGCGCATGAGAAAAACGGCACAGGAGGCCTAGGAACAATCTTACGGTCTCCTTTTTGCTGGATAGGTGGAAGATAAGATGGCGGTATTGACGATATCAAGAGAGTTTGGAAGCGGAGGCAGGGAGATTGGATCTGCGATAGCAAGAGACCTCGGCTACGATATAGTGGACAAGGAGAGAATCCTTGCGGATGCAAAAGATGCGGGTGGATCATGGGAAAGGTGGAGCAAGGAACTCGACGAGAGGTCGCCATCCTTGTGGGATCGGTACGATTGGTCATTCCGGGGGTTCGTAGCTCTGATGCAAAGCATCCTTCTGGATTACGCCCTTAAAGACCGTGTTGTGCTTCTGGGAAGAGGCGGCAACCTGCTTCTCAAGGAAATTCCCTTTGTCCTCAGAGTGAGGATCACTGCGCCGATTGAAAGGCGGGTAGAGATCATAATCAAAAGGGAGACGGTGGATATAGACACCGCCAAATGGCTTATCGAAAAAACCGATAGAGAGAGAGCAGGCTTTATTAAAAGCATCTACGGTAAGAATTGGGATGATCCTTCCACCTACGACCTGATAATAGAGACTGATAAGCATTCCTTTAGTGATAGCATTGAAATGCTGAAGGCCATGTTGCTTGAGAGGGACGGATTCTGCAATGAAACCTGCCGCAACACGGTGAGGCTCAGGCGCGAGGCCTCGCGGATAAAGGCCGCGCTCTTTACTGATCCGTCATTATTTTTCCCGACTCTGAATGTTGAGCTTTCCGGGGAAAGCATCCTTGTGGAATGCGTGGTCCACAATAATAAGGAGAGAGAAAGGATTGTAGCAAAGACTCAAGAACTTGCAGGAGATATTCCGGTCCGGTTTGACATAAGGTTCAGGGGTTGATAGGGAAACCTGCGGAAGTTAGATGTGTGAAACACCTTGCCATACAGGCGTTTCATAGTAAGGAGTTTCGGGGCGGCTCGCCGGCCGTGCGCATGGAATATGGCTTCGAAACAGGGCTTTATTGAGTCTTGCATGCGGGGTGTGAGCTTCAGGGGCATTGATGCATGTGATGACATTACCAGGGCATGGGGGTTATAGGAAAACAAGGATGTTTAAAACAAAAAGGGCTTAAGGTAGGTTTTTCTTAAGCCCTTTATCTTCTATGGTGCCCCCGGCGCGACTCGAACGCACGACACCCAGATTAGGAATCTGGTGCTCTATCCACCTGAGCTACGGGGGCATACCGATAAAATATCACAATTGAATCATCTGTCAAATATTTTGATTGCATGTAAATGGGATTCGAATAGTATTTTCCAAAAAATTGGGAATTTCTATTTTAGCGCCTTGACTGTCCTGCTCGGCTGTGGTTATACTTAACTGCAATGTCTTCCGGAACGATCCGGGAGCTGTTAATGTTAGGCGGAAAAGCATACCCCCCGAAGCCCGGCCGCAAGATTTGGAGATCGGCGTTTTTAGGGGATTTGCCTGACTCCATGTGTGGGGATGTAGCTCAGATGGGAGAGCGGTACGTTCGCAACGTACAGGCCAGGGGTTCGATTCCCCTCATCTCCACCAGTAACAAGTCCTTGAAAGTTCACGGAAAGCCGTAGCTATCCGAAAAATATAGATAAATCAACTTTTAAATGTCCCCAGTAATCCGCCGTAATTCGCCAAAAACCGTTGACAGCCAAAAAAAATGACGGTATTTTTGACGGTATGTCGACCAATCTCAGGAGGACATACCGTCATGAACCTCACTAACACCGCACTGCGCAATGCTAAAGCCCGTCCAAATGCTTATAAACTTACTGATGGCAATGGGTTATAATGCCACGCTTGTCGAAGGTGAGGGTAAACGGATTTTCTACACGGGCGATCTGCGT
>MNYJ01000143.1 GCA_001874005.1 Desulfobacteraceae bacterium CG2_30_51_40 | reverse complement strand
AATACGAGAACTATTTGCAACTATGAGATCACAAGGCTTAGGGGGGGATAGAGCGATCTTTCTATAGACTAGTGTCCATCCGGAAATGAGATAGTTTCGTCGAGTACAAGGCGGGCGATAATTTTAACCACAGGAATACATTGACGTATTTCGAGGATTAAAATTTGAGCCCAACGCCGAAATCGGTGAAAATAGCCATTTCCGGATGGACACTAGACTAGCCTCTGGGAAGACCTCTGAGCGCAAACTCAAGGACAGATATCAGGCAAGGGTTTCAGGCTAAAAGGCAGTGGGGTCAATTTAGCGCTCAACAAAGGGAGACAAGAGATATGAGCTTCAAGAACATGCTTTATGAGGAAAGGGATCGCATCGGGATTATCACGTTAAACCGTCCGGAAAAGCGAAACGCCATGGGAAGAGAATTTGAGCAGGAGATCAGCAGGTGTCTTTCCGAGGCGGCTCGAACCAGAAGCGTCAAGGTGATCATAGTAAAGGCCAACGGGCCTGTTTTCTGCTCGGGCCATGACAAGGTTGAAATTCTCCATCGGCCGGTGGGTGAGGTGAGGGATTTCTTTCAGACCTGCATAGACCTTTTCATGCTCATGCGCTCGGTGCCCCAGCCTATCATCGCGCAGGTGCACGGGATTGCCATGGCCGGAGGATGCCATTTCGTAGCAGGCTGCGACCTTGCCGTTGCCGCTGAAAAGGGTGCCCAGTTCGCCATGACCGGCATCAAGATCGGCTACAACTGCTCAACGCCCACCGTGGCTGTAAGCCGTGCCATCGGCTCCAAGAAGTGTCTGGAGATGCTCTTTACAGGCAACTTCATATCCGCAAGGGAGGCGCTTGCCTATGGACTTGTGAACCGTGTGGTGCCGGATGAAAGGCTTGGAGAGGAGACCTGGAATCTTGCAACCGAGATATCCCAATACAGTCTGGAGGTGCTTGGTACCTCCAAGGAAGTCTTCTATCAACAAAGGGACATGGCGGAGCGTCAGGCCTATGTTTTTGCCAAAGAGATGATGGCCTCCCAGGCCCTCTGGCCGGAAGGCATTGAGGGCATGACCGCTTTTAATGAAAAGAGGAAGCCTTTTTGGCCTGAAAGGTAAAATAGATCAGATTATGCTTTCGGCCAGTTCCATGATGCGGGATTTTTTCGTGAGTCCCGATACCCACTCTTCAGGAATGGCCTCCATGCCCAGATGGGCACCCAGGATCATGCCGACGGCCATTGCGCGCGCAGCATTGTCGCCTCCTGCCATTACCGCCTGGATAAGTGCCTCCCGGAGGTCCTTTTCATATTTGCAGACAAGGTGGACTATGCCCGGGAAGGCATCCGGCGTATGACAGCTCTGCCCGAACCTGGATATCTCCGAGATGCTGTCCTCGCCTATAGAGTCACGTCCAGCACTAAACCAGCTCTCGATGGGCAGGCCGGTGAACCGTTCCGCTGCTGTTTTCTCCATTGCATCAGAGGGCCGAGCCCCCTTGAGGATGTGAAAAAGGAGGCGAGCGAAAAACTCCGAGCAGTCAACCGTTAAAGGGTCTCTGTGCGTCATGGCCGTCTGGGCTCGGGCCGCAGCCACAAGACCTGCAAGGTCTTGGCTGTAAAGCGCCGCAAGAGGTGCTATTCTGATCGCCCCTGAAAGGTCATTGGACATGGAGCCCGCATCGGAGGCCTTCTTACCCGCTGCATAGTTTGCAAGTGTTCCACGGGTTGCCTGATCCATATATCCTTTATAATCTTTGAATAGACTCCTCCAGCGCCATGAGAAATCCTCCAGGTCAAATTTCTTCTTGGCAGAGGTGGATTCCAGAAGCACCATTTCCTGATCGCCGTAATGCGTAAACCCACCCTTATCCTTGCTGGGATGATATGAATCAGGCAGAGGTTTCAAAAACGTATCGACCCGTCCGAATTTCTGTTTGATGATTTTTGTTTCATAAATCCAATGCACACCAAGGGCCAGGGAATCAGCGACAAACGACCCTAGAATCATTCCGTAAGCGTTATTTTTCATCTTTTCTCCTAACCCCCATGCCCGGGCAGGGCACAACGAAGGATGAAAATCACCCCCACCCTGCCTCCCCCGTCGAGGGGGAGGAGTTCCGTATATCTGATGGAGCTGAGATTGAGCTGCGGCTGGAGGTTGGGCCTGATTTTTTCAGTAATGGCCTTCTTTTTACTCCGAGCTTACCACCAGCACCTGGCCCGGATAGATGGCACTATCGGCCCGCAAGTTATTCAGACGAAGCAGCTGATTAAGTGAAATATCGTTTTTTGCCGCAATGCTATAGGGCGAATCGCCCTTGACCACTCTATAGGTACGCTCTCTGGGAGCAGAAGCTTTGGTGCTCTCTTTTGGGCTGAGAATCAAAGTTTGCCCTATATTGAGCCTATTGCCCTTAAGGCCATTTAACCCTCTTATCTTGCTTACGGTGGTGCCAAAGCGCTTTGCAACGGCAGAGAGGGTGTCACCCTTTTTGACTTGGTATGTGGCAGGGCAGGAGACGTTTTTTGCTTTATGCGATGCCGGCCACTGTTTGGAAGCAGACTGCCTGGTAGTTATGGGTATTTTTAGATTGGTTCCGGGCCTGAGTCTTGTTATAGCGCCTTTATTCAGAGAGTTGAGAGAGATAATCGCGCCCGTTGTGGTTCTGTATTTCTTGGCTATTGAATAGACACTCTCTCCCCTTGCTACTTTATGGATAGTATATCTTCTGAAAACCGGCGGACTCCATCCGGGCATATCATTCATTTTCGAGAGAAACATCAAGCCGGTTCCGGCTGGGAGGTGTATCTCGTATAGGCGATCAGGGGTAGCGTCCTGCCTCAATTCTGGATTAAGTTCAATGAGTACCTCATTGGGTAGTGACAGGCTGGAAGCAATTGTATTCAGATGGATCGTCCTTTCAACAGCTACCTTTTCAACTGGAATAGGATCATCAGTGGGAGGCAATTGGAATCCGTGGGCTTCAGGATCGGCTATTATGTGAAGAGTCGCAAGGAACTTGGGTACGTACGAAGCGGTTTCGCGCGGAAGCCTTTCGTATAAATCCCAAAAGTTATCCAGATAATTTATCCTCTGACTCTTTATAAAGCGCAATACAGTTCCTTCTCCACAGTTATATGCGGCAAGCGCCGTAGTCCAGTCTCCGAAGATCTGATGAAGTTCTTTGAGATAATCTATGGCCGCCCTGGTTGATTTTTCCGGGTCCATCCTTTCATCAACCCATGTCCCTCTTTTGAGTCCGTATTTATATCCTGTGGAGGCAATGAACTGCCACATACCTAGCGCTCTGGCAGGCGAAAGTGCCCTCGTCTTAAAGCCGCTTTCGATAAGCGGGAGCCATGAGAGTTCTTCAGGAAGTCCTGCTTCCCTGAGCGCTTTGACAATCCCCGGCCTGTATTTACCTGATCTCTGGTAGGCTGCCAGAAAGAAAGAGCGTTGCGCTCCTTTCAATTGCTTAAGTGCCTCTTCAACGTGGTTGTTCATTACCATAGGGATGGCGGTATGATAACCGTTCACCGCGGTGTGTCTTGAAGAGTATATCTCCACTATCCTCTTTGAGATGGTAAATCTCAGGTCGTCCACCTGCTGGAGGAGTTCAGGGCTTCTCTTTAAATCAACAGTCAGGATTAGGGCATAGGCCTGATCTAGTGCGGATATGGCCCCGTCCGTGTCCTTCTGATCCCAGAGATCTGATGATGTCTGACAAAACTCGAGGGCAGAGTCGAAAATCGCTTGGTCAGGCCTGTTGTCAGACAGTTCAGAAGGTGTTTCTTCGCTTCGATAATCCTCTATGCCTTCGGCCTTATCACTGCTCAATTGCGAGGTAGTGCTATTATCCCTTTGGCCGAAAACCCCTTGAGACCTTTGGGATACCGGTGCCTGATCTTTAGCCGTAGTCTTAGATCCCTGCTCTTCTTTGACGGATGCGGGCTCCTCGATGCCATGAGCTTTCATTGTTCGCATGTCTTCGTTGATCTGCGATGGAGTTCCTTGAGGTTCATCCGGTTTGTTAAACGAATCGCCGGGACCCGCATTAGGACCGTGGAGCGAGCAGGCCGAGAGGATAACGGCAAGTAAAAATAAAATGCCTGACTTCATTGAAAAGTGCCCCCTCTTTAAGAATGGTTGTGCACCTAGACCGGGCGGGAAAAGATGCATTTTGGTCAAAGGGTAACTTCTATATAACCAGGCACGCAGTATAAATGATGGGCTGCGCAGGGTCAACCTTCTTTACCGGCTCTCCTTTTTTGCCGGGTCGGTATCGGGGAATTTCAATCGAGAAAAGAAGGCCGGGCTCATCGTTAAAAGACGTCCCCGACCCCTCGGGAAGAGTCAAACAGAGATGAGATGGAAGAAAGAATTTTCGTAACCGTTCACGGTTTCAAAGGTTGAGAGGTTCAATGTTGCGTTTTTGACCGCTAATCCGATCTTTGGGCGGTATTTTGCATGAGAATTCCCCGGCTC
>MNYJ01000046.1 GCA_001874005.1 Desulfobacteraceae bacterium CG2_30_51_40 | reverse complement strand
GGAAATACGGGCCTGGAGTGGCCTTGGATACCAAGCGAATCAAGGCATTTCTCGATCAGTTCGGAGCGGGAGATAAGGTCGTTTTGAGAAAGGAGCTGGCAGAAACAGGTCAAGTCGTATACAGCCTGGCGGCAGTGCCTGATCTGGAGGGTGCGATTCTGGCAATGCAGAAAGGGATGATAAAGGCGATGGTCGGAGGCTTCCAAAACAGGCACTTCAACAGGGCGGTTCAGGCCAGGAGGCAGGTGGGTTCCATATTTAAGCCGATACTCTATGTTGCGGCCTTACAGTTGAAGTGGAACATCCTGGACGAGCTACCCAACACTTCTCAGGCCTACCGTTTTCAGTCAACTACCTATGTGCCGAAACCCGACCATGATGTGCAAAGCAGTCCTGTTTCCATGGCCTGGGCTGGGGTTAAATCAGAGAACCTCGCTACAGTTTGGCTTCTCTACCACCTGACAGACCATCTCAGCCCGTCTGAATTTTATAAGGTTGCAAGGATTGTGGGATTGACCCGGAGAGAGGATGAAACCGCTGAGCAATATAGGGTAAGGATGAGGGATAGATACGGAATAGTCATTAATGCCGTGAAGGCAAAGGAATCAAGCTTTGAGAGGATTAAACAGGAACTCATGTCGGACCTCATGTTTTCCGGAGACTCCAAGGCGGTTGCGAGACTTAGGGAACTCACGCCTGAAGAGTTGAAGCCGCCTGACGATTCAGCGGGCGTCTCTGCCAGACCCGGTTTTTCTGCTCTGAGATTCTTAAACAGGGCCATGAAAGAGAAATTCGCAAGGGCGAATGCCTTAAAAGATTTATCCGAGCCTGAAGAACTTGCTCAAAGCCTGAAATTCTTTCTGCGGGAACTTGAACAGCCATTTGCGCTATGTTACAGCGAGGGAGAATACCTCAACAAGGATAGCATGAGAGCGCTTGTTCCCGTAAGCCCTGATTGGTGGAAGGAAAATGCAGAGAAAATCGTTATGAAGGATATTATCATTGAAGGAGCCCTGCCATCGTGGTTAATTGATTCGCTAGATGAAGCCCTTACGCGGGATTCCGATGATGCCTCGGAGCCCCATGATTTCAGGTTTTTTTCAAGGCTCAGAGACTTCAGAACCCTTGTAAATCTCTCTTATGTGACCTATCTGGCAAGGGCCATGGGTATATCAACGCCTCTTGATCCTGTTCTTTCATTCCCCCTGGGTCCTAACGCCATAACCCTTCTGGAAACATGCCTTTCCTACAGTACGATCATGACAGGAAAGAAATCGGTGATCAGAAATGGAGATGAGACGATATCTTTACCTATCATTACGAAAATAGAGGACCGAAACGGTGATATCATCTGGGAGTATAATTCGGAGAAAGTAAGGGTGATCTCACAAATGAACTCATGTCTTACAAGCGAGGTATTAAGAAACGTAATGACGCAGGGAACGGGCAGGAAGGCCGGGACCGAAGTTGCAGCGCGCATTGACGGAGCGTCAGATGCCCCAGTGATACTCCCCACCTATGGAAAGACAGGCACTGCCAATCGTTTCACAAACTCAAGCTTTGTAGGTTTCATCCCGGGCCCTTCGAATGAAAAAAGAGACCTGAGTCTTGACGATGGATATGTAATAGCGGCTTATGTAGGCTATGACGACAATCGGCCCATGCACTCCAGACACACCTCCATCTACGGTTCAACGGGCGCCCTCCCCCTTTGGGCTGAAACCGCCAATGGGATCGCAAATGCCTCATGGTACAGAAAGTCGCTTCAGCCTGCCGACCTCGCTTTCGGAACTCCGGAGCTTTTGGGGGAATGCGCCAACCAACTGAAGGAGGTATTTGTAAAAAGGGTTTCGGGATTGCCGCTAAAGCTTGAGGAATCCGATGCACCGAAGCCGGATACGGTAAAAATCTATTGGAATACCGAAAGGCTCTTTGAACCATTAGAGGAATTAGCTCAATGAAAACGCCCCTTGTATTGATAGCGTTACTTACCGGGTTTCTCGGATGCGCCCCTTCATCAAATATCCAAAAGTCTCAAGACCTCCCTCCTGTATTACCTTCAACGGTTTCGGGAGAGCAGATAGTCTCAAAAGATACACTGACAAAGAAGATAAATGTCCTCAATGCATTTCTTAAAGATGATAATATAGTCAATGAAACCAGAATGATAATTTCAACACTTAAAAATAATTATGAAGTCATGAGAGAGGCCCTGGGTACCACGGACACTGGTCAGCCACCTGCTCACGCCTTAAGGGATTTTTTGTCCGGCCTTGAGAAGGCGAATGATTCCTTTATCTCCTCAAGGGCTTCATCACGGGATGGTCAAAGGAAGGTTATCGAAAAACTAAGCAAAGGAACAAAAGACATCATGCGCCTTTACAGGAAGGGCGACACTAAGGCGGTGATTGCCGGCTGCGACTTCCTCCAGACCGAATACGGACCTGATGCCTTTACCATAGATTTGACGGCAGCCCTGGCATTATCTCTTGCAAGAGAAGGAAGGATGCAGGAGGCTATAGCGCTAGGAGACGCGGCAGCCAAGGCAATAAAGGAAGCAGATGAATTTTGTGACATGCCGGATAGGATTAAAGAATGGAAGGCCGCACTCAACCCTGAGCAGGATATGAGTGGGGAGCCGATTGAGCAGAGAAGGCTCCGCAAGATACTTGCTCAGGCTGAATCCCTTTCCGGGCAGGGAGAATTTGATCGCGCAAGGGAGCTTCTTATTGCAGGTCGTGATGAGTTAAAGGATGATGCGTTACTTTATCAGATAGACAAGGCACTTGAAAAAGTAGAAGAGCAACGCGAGGGATTCCTGGAGGAAAGGATAGCTCTCATCTCTAAAAGAGGTGAGATCATTGCGGAGGCGAGAGATCTTATTTCTCGGGAGATGCCTGATGAGGCGCTTGCCAGGATCAAACCCCTTGATTCCGGAGGTGCGCAGCCGGATTTAGAGCTGCGGGCCGTTAAGGCAGAGGCTATTGAACAGATAATATCCAGGGAAAGAAACAGAGCCGCTAGGCTCTTTCTTCAGGCAAAGGAGACCGGAGATGCCGCTACTAGGGAAAAGCTGCTGCGCTCCTCCTACGGGACATTAAAAGGCCTAATTGAGCAGTATCCAGATTCTCCTTCCGTGAAAAAGATTACAGAAAACATGCATGCGGTCCAAAAGGAGATGGCAGCGATAAAAAGTTCCCCGATCAACAAGCCTTAGGATTTTTCATCCTTTTAGGTGTGTTTCCCATATCCTCCCATATCGTCCTTTTTACGTGTAACTTCAATGAGGGGTTCCGGCATTTTGGCGGTATGGCCAGACGCAGGGCTGTATCGGGTGTCACTGATCGACCCCTCCGTACGATGTCGTTGAGCCGCGGATATGACACCCCGAGGCGAATCGCGAGTTCGCTCTGAGATATACCCAAGGGCTTGAAAAACTCTTCTAACAACATCTCGCCAGGGTCTGTTAGTGGACGCTGCTTTGGTAAGCGCCTGACTGCGAACGCCTGGCTGACTCGCCGTGCGAAGCGTGGTTGGAGTCGAGCCGCATCTAGGAATATTCGTATTGGATTTTGAACAAATAGAGATGATATACGATCTTAAACTGATAGGGAGGGGGATTCATCTAGGCAGCAGCCCGTGCCGCGATTAATTCCTCGATCTCCTGGCCAAACTCCGAAAAATTCAAAATTGTGAACCCGGTGATCTCACCGCTTTCGGGATCGAAGCGTATCAGCAATTGATCTCCAGAGTCGAGTGTTTCACTCGCACTGGGTTCTCCAAAAGACACGTAAAGGACATCCGTTTCTTTATCATAGGAAGTATTTACATTCTTTCCCTGAGGAAATTTTATTTTTTCCATATCAGATTCCTCCTGAACGAAGGTCATCTAGTAAAATACGACGTGATCATAAATCCTTCTGCGTCCGACGGCTTATATACAACAGTGCAATATTTGTTATCTGAGATCGGCGTTTTCTTGAACTTTTTAATTGCGAGCAACGCGCCCTTCCCACCTTCTTGGACAAAATCTGGCGATGACAAGGTCTTCCTTATCAATTCTTCTTGGCCGCGGGTTTCAGGATGCCTGTCATTAATGTGTTTCCACCGCTCATCAGAAAGGCGGATTGTTTTCTGCTCATAGTCAGAAAAGATCATGAAAAAACCTCAAGAAAAATACCTTCCGCAGTTCTTTACATAATATCAGAATAAATAAATCAAGCGGTGAAGTCAATGACCTATCAGGCACTGCGCGCCTTGTGGTGCAAGCATCGCAACCCCTGCTGCTTATTCCCCAATGCCACCGGTTCCCCTGAGCGTGTCCGCAATGCCACTACCCATATGGATCGCGGCGGCACTCAAGCCGCGATGAAAGCCGTGGTCAAGCAGTGCGGCATTAAAAAAAAGTCTCTATCCACTCCCTGAGGCACGCCTTTGCAA
>MNYJ01000123.1 GCA_001874005.1 Desulfobacteraceae bacterium CG2_30_51_40 | reverse complement strand
GTACTTACCGACATCCAGCCTGTAGGTATCAAGGGCAGTCTCAAGAAGGGATATCTGGGCCTTTGCCGCCTTTAATTTGCTTGACCCCACCTTCCCGAACATCCTGGGCCCGACCAGTGCGGCCAGAAGTCCCAGGATTACCATGACAATAAGCAACTCTATCAGGGTAAAGCCTTCACGCCTTTTCTTCTTTTCCATCATTATCACTCCTTGTTAGGTTACATGGCTCCTGAAGGGCGCCCGGCTAAAATTGCATGTCATTAATGCTGAATATGGCCATAAGCATGGAGATAACGATAAAACCCACCATGACACCCATAAGAAGTATCATGGCCGGCTCAAGGAGACTCACAAACCTCTTTACCAGGTCCCTTACGACCTTTTCATAGTTCTCCGCTATCTTGATGAGCATGTCGTCAAGTCTGCCCGTCTCCTCACCCACTGTTACCATCTGGATCGCAAGGGAGGGGAATATCCCGGTATCTCCTAGAGGCCTTGAGAGTCTTTCGCCCTCCTTGACCCTGTCAAAAACCTTATTCATGGCCTTGGCCACAATCTTATTTCCCAGTATCTCCTTTACCAGATTGATGGCCTGGAGTATGGGAACCCCGCTTTTTGTCAGGGTGCCCAGCGTCCTGGCAAAGCGTGCAACCTCGATCTTTCTGACTATATCGCCTCCCAAAGGCATATCGAGCAGGAAGGCGTCGAATCTGAGTCTTCCGCCCGGAGTCTTCAGGTATCTTCTCACGAGGAAAATCACAAGCGCTATCGCGCCAAGGAAAAAAGGCCAGTATAGCCTCACGAAATCACTTAGCCCCAATAGCATCTTGGTCGTTACCGGTATGTTGCTTCCCATATCGGCAAAGATTATGGAAAACTTGGGAATTACATAAGCAAGAAGTATGATGATTGAAACGCCTCCCACCGTAACCAGAAAAAGGGGATAGACCATTGATGATTTAATGTAGTCCTTCAATTCCTGGACGTTTTCCAGGAAGAGGGAAAGCCTTCCCAAAACCGCCTCAAGGACCCCACCGGCCTCGCCTGCCCTCACCATATTTATATAGAACGTTGAAAACACCCCGGGATGTTTTGCAAGGGCGTCTGAAAGATACGCTCCACCCTGGACGCTCTTGAGGATGTCTCTGACCACGTCTTTAAATCTATCCTTTTCAGCGACATCTATAAGGATGGAAAGGGCCCGGTCAACAGGAAGACCGGCCTCCAAAAGAGCCGAAATATCCCTTGTAAATACAAGGACATCTTTTCCCGAAATGCGGCTTAAGAGGGATCCCAGGCCGCGGGAAAGGGAAAATCCTATGGCCTTTCTACTTCCCTTGGCGGGGTTTATCTCCATGGGGATCATGCCCATCTCCTGGAGTCTTGCGGCCACCACCTGCTTGTCACCGGCCTCCATGAGACCTTGTATCACCTTTCCCGCTGAACCGGCGGCCTTGTAGGAGAACTTCGGCATTTTTATTTTTCCAGGGTAACCCTCAAAACTTCCTGTATGGTGGTTGTGCCCTCCATTACCTTTCCCCATCCGTCCTGTCGCAGGGTGATCATGCCCTTCCCGATCGCCATATCCTTTATCCTTTCCGTGGTGGCGTTCTGTACGATCTCCCGCCTTATGTCGTCATCCACACCGAGGTACTCGAATATAGCGGTTCTTCCCCTGAACCCCGTTCCCCTGCACAGCTCGCATCCAGTGCCTTCATAAAAGGTATGGTTTAAAGCCTCGTCCGGCTCCATACCCATTGAGCGAAGGAGCCTCTTTTCCGGAATCACCTCTTTCTTGCAGTTTGCGCAGATGACCCTTACCAAACGCTGGGCAAGGACTCCCAGCAGAGTGGAGCTTAGTAAGAAGTTCTCAACGCCCATATCAAGGAGCCTGGTTACGGCGCCGGGAGCGTCGTTTGTATGCAAGGTACTGAATAGCAGATGCCCGGTAAGCGCGGATTGAATGGCAATCTCAGCAGTCTCCTTATCCCTTATCTCACCTACAAGGATGATGTCAGGGTCCTGCCTGACAATTGATCTCAAGCCCTTGGCAAAGCTGAGCCCTATCTTGGGGTTTACCTGTATCTGATTTATCCCCCTCAACTGATATTCTACAGGTTCCTCAAGTGTTATGATCTTGTTTTCGGAGGAATTTATCTTTGCGAGAGTGGTGTACAGGGTGGAAGTCTTTCCGCTTCCTGTCGGCCCCGTTACCAGGATCATGCCGTATGGCTGGGAGATAAGCTCCATGTATTGGGGCAGTATGTGCTGGGGGAATCCAAGCTTTTCCAGATCAAGGATCAGGGTATCCCTGTCAAGAATCCTCATTACAAGGCTTTCTCCGAAAAGGGTAGGGATGGTTGAAATACGAAAGTCTATCTCCTTATCCCCTATCTTCAGTTTTATCCTTCCATCCTGCGGGAGTCTTCTTTCGGCGATATCCAGTTTCGCCATTATCTTCACCCTTGAGATAATGGCTGCCTGGAGTCGTCTGGGCGGAGATTCCACATCGTGGAGTATGCCGTCTATGCGATATCTCACCTTGAATTCATTTTCAAAGGGCTCGAAGTGGATGTCGCTTGCCCTGATCTCAACCGCATTGAGTATGAGCCTGTTTACAAGCCTGATAATCGGCGCCTCCGAGGCTAGGTCCCTGAGGTGATCCACGTCCTCATCGCCGCCCCTGCTTATGTCGTAAACATCCTTTCCGGCCTCCTCTATTATCATCTCAAGGGTCTGAGTTCCGGTGCCATAGACCCTTTCAAGAGACTCGATGATGTCTTCCTCCTTTCCCCAACAAACCTCCACGTCAAATCCGAAGGCCGTTTTAAGGGCATCCACAAGATAGACGTCCCTTGGGTCGGCCATTGCGATCTTGAGCGCGGTCCCATTGAGGGAAAGAGGGATGAATTTTCCCTGCTTCATGAATTTGACGGAGAGGTTTTCTACAACCACCGGCTCACGTGGATAGTCCTGAAAAGAAAGCTGGCTCATTATCTAACCCCCATGCCCGAAGCAGGCACAACGAAGCATTAAAATCACTCCCACCCCTCCCTCCCCCGTCGAGGGGGAGGAATATCGGTAATGCTCATTGCTTAAAGTACTCGATCACCGACGTTATTATAGTATCAAGGTCGTAGGAAGGCTTGAACCCTATCAGATCTCCTACCCGGGTTATGTTTGGGCACCTGCGCTCCATGTCCTCAAAACCCGGCCCATAGGCCTTTTCATAGGGGATATGTTCAATCTCAGACTCACTTTGGGTAAGATCCTTTACCCTTTGGGCAAGCTCATTGATGGTGACCTCCTTGTCGCTTCCGATGTTGAATACTTCTCCTTCCGCCATCGGTTCGGCCATAAGCCTGGTAATGGCATCCAGCACATCCATTACATGGGTAAAGCTCCTTGTCTGATTTCCGTCCCCATAGACTGTTATCGGCCTTCCAAGAAGGGCGCTCTGCACAAAGGTGGGGAGCACCATCCCGTAACGCCCTGTCTGGCGGGGGCCAACCGTATTAAAGAGCCTTCCTATGACCACGGGAAGCTTTTTTTCTTCATGATAGGCAAGGCCCAGGAACTCATCCAGGGTCTTGGAACAGGCGTAGGCCCAGCGCCGCTTCTTTACACTTCCCATGACGCGGTTGTCGTCTTCGGAGAGGCTGTGTTCTACGTGTTTTCCGTATATCTCCGATGTGGATGCGATGAAGACCTTTTTCTTGAATTTGTTGGCAAGCCGCAGTACCGTTTCCGTCCCCTTGACGTTTATGTCAAGGGTCTCAACCGGATGGTCCATGACGTTTCTCACCCCTACAGCGGCTGCGAGGTGATATATCTGGTCTGCCTTAAAGACCAGTTCGTTCATGACCGCTTCATTGAGGATCGTGTCCACCACAAGATGAAAACGCTTGTTACTCTGTATCCCCGATATATTAGAAAGTTTCCCTGTCCATAGGTTGTCTATTACAAAGACCTCTTCTCCTGCCGCTATAAGCCGCTCGGCAAGATGAGACCCTATGAATCCCGAACCACCCGTTATTAAGACCTTCATGTATCCTCCTTCTCGGTTGACGTTATGCCTTGAGATATCTAGTGTCCATCCGTAAATGGCTATTTTCCCCGATTTAGGCGTTGGGCTCAAATTTTAATCCTCGAAATACGTCAGTGTATTGCTGTGGTTAAAATTATCGCCCGCCTTGAACTCGATAAAAATATCTCATTTACGGATGGACACTATCTATGGCTCCGCCCCTTCGGTTACAGACTGATAATTGCCATAACCAATTGATTCTAATTTGTTTTATATGCTTTTTACCCAGATCTCAGCCGGGCATGGCGGCACCATTTTGCGGAAGATGCCGCTTAATGAACTAAACTACCTTTTCAAGGGCCCAGTCGTCCAGCTCAACCGCCAATGACCTTTTGAGCAGCTCTACCGAGACAACCACCTTATCTTTCATGCCCTTTCGTCTGAGAAATATCCCTACAAGCCCCGCAAGCGGCCCTTCCATTATCATAACCCTTTCTCCACGCTTGAGAAAGGCCCTGTTCTGAACCGTGCGGTCCGTTCCGTCCAGTATCATCAGGGACTTGATCTCGCCTTCATTTACAGGGATGGGCTTTCCTTCAAAGCCGACCATCCTTACAACCCCCGGGGTGCGTATTATCCTGTGGTATTGCTCCGGCTCCATGCAGGAGCGCACGAAGACATAGCCAGGGATCATAGGGATAAGTATCTTCTTGTGGCGATCCTTTCTCCTGCTCATTACCTGAATCTGAGGCAGAAATACCGTAAAGGATTTCCCGTCAAGCCCATCGTGAACCTTATGCTCAAATCGGCTTCTGGTATAAAGCGCGTACCATCTCCCGGGATCATCCATGGAGAGAGAAGCATCACCATTCATTATAAGGCTGTCCTTTCATCATCGGCCGTGATTCTCAGAAGCAACATAATAAGAGCTATAATTGAGCATGCTCGCTTGAGAGGGAATCTTTACCATCCGGCTCAGGGTGTCAAGGTGAATCTCATGATCCCGCGCAAACTCAGAGTTCTTTCTCACATTGCGGTTCATCCCTCAAGGTGCGCTGAGTCTGACACCGCCTCTTAAAACAGAAGAGGGTGGATGCAATAATTTTGCCATGTGGCTGGCTCACTCATCTAACGGCCATTTCGAGATGAAGGAAAAGCGGCCATTGCCGGCCTAGTCAACGGGCGCTATAATCGGGGTATACTTTAATGGAAGGAGGTTCCCTCTGATCGCATGGTCATAATCAAACGCTCATGACAGAAATATTTTGTCGCCCCCGCTAATGAAAATCCTCCTCCGGCTCTACACTCTGCGAGGTCGAGGATTTCCCGCCCCCCGCGCGGGGGAGGGTCGGGGTGGGGGGTGTATTTTCACGGTAAACTATTTCTTTAACCAGTGAGCTAATTGCAAAACTATGACAATGCGTCATTCCGGCGAAAGCCGGAATGACGCATTGATTCAAGGATAGACTGGATTCCCCGATCAAGTCGGGGAATGACGAAACTGTGAATTTTGCAATTACTTCCAGTGTCCATCCGGAAAAGTGAGAGTTTTTCTCTCATCCATGCTGGTAAAAACTGTTATTTACGGGCGGAGACTAACTATTTTTCAGGAGCGTCTTAAGATGGAATGCAGAAAGGAAGAAAACCTCACCCATTGCAACTGCAGCTATGAGCCTTGTTCGAGAAAGGGAATCTGCTGCCGGTGCCTGTCATATCACCTGAAATCAAGAGAGCTTCCGGCATGTTGTTTTCCGAAGGACGCGGAGGCTACCTACGACAGATCATTTGAGCACTTTGCCGGTCTTGTCCGGCAAAGGAGGGTTTAGCGGGGTATGGTCGGGACGACTGGATTTGAACCAGCGACTCCCGCGTCCCGAACGCGGTGCTCTACCAGACTGAGCCACGTCCCGACACACAGTAATATTAAAACACTTTGAGGGGGTTGGCAAGAAGATTATTCAAAAAGACAGCCTCAAACCGCTCCGTAAATAGACAGATACTCCTCGAATTCCGCCATGAGCACGTCTCCTATGACGGCTCTTTTGCCCTCTATGAGAACCGGCGTGGAGGACTTGTAGAGATAACCGATGACTTCTCTGATGCCTGCGACCGCATGAACCCGGATGCCTGTCCGGGAGACGAATTCATTGATGGCATTTTTGCCCTTCACTCCTTCGATAAGTCCTCCATCCCGGTCATAGACGGCGGATGTCTGCTCTCTGTCAACCGCTATACCGATACCTGCCACATTTGTCTTTATCCCCTTCCTTGATGCCTCAAGCTCGATTTTTTCAAGAAGTTCATATTTTGTTGCCATGGAGGTAGCGACATCATCCACCACAAATATCCTGCATCCGTCAAAGAAGGTCTGATTAACGAACATGCTCCCCCCGCCGCTTGTCTCGCCGTGGGATTTTGCCTCCTTGCGGTCATATTCAAAGGGAATGTCCAGGCCGTAGTCTTTCCAAAGGGCGATGGAGGCGGCCTGCGCTATGGCGCTTCCCTTGTAGGAAGGGCCCAGGATAATATCCGCTTCAGAGGAAATGCCCCTTTCAACCATCATTGCCGCAAAGATTGATCCTATCTCAAGGCTCAATCTTCCGGTCTTGAACATGCCCATGTTCACAAAATAGGGAGTGGGACGGCCATCCTTGAGCCTCAGACCCTTCTTGAAAAAAAGCGCGCCCGTCTCTGCAAGCATTACAGCAAGTCTTTCCGTATATCGGGTCAAACGTTCACCTCACTTCAATTGAATTCACATAAGGACTGCCCAAGTTATCAGGTTCACGGTTATCTGTGAACCCTTGAACTTTGAACCTGAGTAGTTGCGATATCACTTGGATTTATTGTATTCCAGCACCTCAATTATCCTTCTGCGCAGTCCCTCATCAGGCTGAAGTTTGAGGGCGTCCATATAGTGTTTAAGCCCTTCCGATGTCTTTCCCATCCTGATCAGAAGTTCTCCGATGGCAGCTTGAGCAGAAGGATCAAAGGGATTCAATTCAACCGCCCTTTGATATTCTTCAAGGGATTTATTTAGATCACCCTGGCGCAGATAGATTCCTGCAAGGAGAAGATGCCCCTCCGCGCTTCTCGGATCGGCCTTTACGGCCTTTTTGGCGAATCTGCCGGCATCATCCAGCCTCCCCTGCGTCAGCCTGAGCCTCCCCATCGCGATATTTGCCTGATGAGCCCAGGGCCTTATCTCAACGGCCCTCTGGAAATACCTTTCCGCGTCTTCCAATCTTTGATCCGAAGCTAGCATCAGTCCGAGATTGTAGAGGGCTTCGAAATCCTTTGGGTTAAAATCCAGTACCTTCGCCAGAAGCCTCTGGGCCTCGCCGGTGTTACCCTGGCCGGCCATGGCAACAGACATATTTATCATTGTGGGAATATGATCCGGTTTTAATTTCAGGGCCTCCTTGAAATTCGAGACCGCTTCGGAGAGTTCACCTGAACGCATGTAGGCCATTCCCAGGCTGTTTCTCGCCCAATAACTATGAGGATTCTTGGTTACTACATCCTGCCAGAGTCGCGCCTCGTCCTGCCAGACAGCGTTTCTTGAGATCGTACCCCACGCCAATAGTACCAGGATAATGCCGCCGGCGATAAGGGCCTTTCCGCGAAACCTGCCAAGGGCCTTTACAAGGCACCAGCCAAGACCTACGCAGACGCCTGCCATCGGAAGATAAAGTCTGTGCTCAAATACCAGATCAAGGCCTATCACGGAAGATTCTATTGCAAGATTGATGAAAAACCAGAGTATGCAGAAAGATATCAGGGGTGTTTTTCGTCTGTAGGCAAGGGCAAATACCAGGACGGCACCCAGGATAAGCAGGGAAAACAATGTGGTCAGGGGATCAATAAAAGACTTTGAAACGGGAAAATAGTGGTCAAGATTAAGCCGTGATGGAAGGGGAAGCGCTACGAGGCCCATGTAAAAGACCACCACCCTCAACTCGGTAAGGAGCCTTTCACCCGGCGTAAAATCATATCCCCTATAGGTATCCAGAATCTTAGCCAGCGGATCTCCTCCCAAAAAGACAAAAAGCGGCACAGCCGCCGCGAGGACCGCAACCGAAATAAGAAAAACTACCTTTCTTGTCTTCCGGCCCTCTTCGGCCCTTCCCCTCAACCATTCATACGCCAGGACTACCGCAGGAAGAACAGCCGCTATCTCCTTTGATCCCAGGGCCATGATCCATGAAACCAGCGAGGCCCCAAGAAAAATCCAGCGGGATCGTCCGCTTCTTTCACGGCCTGCCGCATAGAAGATAAAGCTTAAGAGATAAAACATGGTTGAAAGGCTTGCCATCCTCTGGATCAGATAACTCACGGCCTGTGTCTGGACTGGATGAAGGACAAAAACAAGAGACGCGAAAACGGCCCCCGCATTCAGCGGGGATAAAAATCCCGGGTCGCCCTCTATTTCCGATATTCTGAAACGCCTGAATAAAACCAGACAGAGAAAATAGACAAGGATTCCGTTCAAGATGTGGATTATCGTATTTACAACGTGATAGCCCCTGACCGAATAACCCCCGAGGTAATAGTTAAGAGCCAGGGTCAGACCTGCGACCGGGCGCCTGGCCGAAGCGCCCGTAAAAGCTGCCAGGCTCAGGCTTGAAGGACTGAGATTTTCAATCCTTATGGATTCATTCTGGATAATGGCCCTGAGATCATCATACACAAAAGGGCCGTTAAGTGAATTGGCATAGGTTATGATAACCGCAAGGCATATCGCGGCGAGTGCAAAAAACCCTGCGTAAGACTTGGGGGTCTTGACTTGAGCCTTGAACCTTTTTTTCCCTTTACGCGATCCCAAATATCCTCAACTGGCCGAGAGGCCCCGACTAGACTCTGAGTTCTCTTAACAGATCAGGTATAAGTTTTCTTACAAAGGATTCCCTGTCGAATGTGTTCAATGCAAGATACTCCTTATATCTGGGATGCCCCTTGCTCAAGACCGGCAACTGGGCCTGAAGTCTAGGCCCCAGGCTTTCAAATTGAACGATCATATCAACAAGGGCCGTGTTCCGGCCTGGATAGCTTTCAAGCCATCCAAGTCTCCTCATGCACTCAAACCTTATCTGGTCTAACAGAAAGAGATATTGATCTATTACGGCCATCTTCCGCGCGGGCTCCAGTTCGTTAAATTCAAAGCCCGATCCCCACTCATTGAGGCTCATAATCAGGTCATAGAGGTAGAAGGTTTCCTTTTCCTGGGCCTGGGCGAGGAATGAAAGGGTCTTGATGGAAATATCGGCCAGGGTGGTACCGGCGTCGAAGTGCTCCCCAAAGCGGCTTACCCAGTTTCGAAAGCCCTTTTTTATGAGAATAAGGAGCCTTCCCTGCTCCATGCCAATTACCCTCGGCATTTCTCTTCTTTCCCCATACAGGCCTTCACGAAACCGTAAAACAGTGGAGAGGGCCTCTCCATTCTGGACTTCAGCTCAGGGTGGGCCTGCGTGGCGGCAAAAAACTTCAGGTCTTTTAGTTCAATGAATTCAACAAGCTTTCCGTCCATGGACGCCCCTGAAAAGACGAGGCCATGCTCGGTCAAGATTCCGTGGAAGGCGGGATTTACTTCATATCTGTGCCTGTGTCTTTCTGAGACAACCTCTGCTCCATAGAGATCCCTTACAACAGTGCCCGGCTTAAGAACGGCCGGGTATGCTCCCAGTCTCATGGTTCCGCCCTTTTCGCTTATCTGTTTCTGCTCGGGCATGATGTCTATGACGGGATAGGGCGTTTCAGGATCAATTTCAGTTGAGTTTGCGCCCTCAAAATTGCACACGTTTCTGGCAAATTCGATCACGGCCAGTTGAAGCCCGAGGCACAGCCCCAAAAACGGGATGTCTCTCTCCCTTGCCTGTCTTATAACCTCGATCTTTCCCTCTGTTCCTCTTGAGCCGAACCCCCCGGGCACGATTATCCCGTCAACCTCATCCATGAAGGATGTATCTTTAAGGTCTGTAGTTTCAACCCATCGCAGATTGACCTTCACCCCGAGGTGGGCCGAACAATGATTGAAGGACTCTATGATGGATGCGTAGGAGTCCTCGAGTTTGGTGTATTTCCCGCACATGGCTGCGGTTATCTCGCGGCCGGGATTCCGCAGATTATCCACGAGGGCCTTCCAGCGGCTTAGATCAGGCGGGCTGTAAATGTTGAGCTTTTTATGGATGATGGCGGGGAGCCCCTCCTGCTCAAATATGATGGGTATCTCATAGATATCTTCCACATCCAGGCCTGTGATTACCGCATCGGGATTGACATCGCAGAATCTCGATATCTTTGTCTTTATCTCCTTTGTCAGGAACTGGGAACATCTCCCGATGATGACGTCGGGAAATATGCCCCGCTGTTTCAGAAGATTTACGCTCTGCTGGGTCGGTTTTGACTTCTGTTCGTTTACCCCGTAAGGTATGGGGACATAGGTAAGGTGGATGTAAAGGATATTCTCCCTTCCGACATCCTCCTTTAACTGCCTCATGGCCTCCAGAAAAAGCTCATTTTCTATGTCGCCTACCGTCCCCCCGATCTCCACAATGACAAGATCGGCCTTTTCCTCCGCCCCTATCTGCTTGACATGGTTCTTGATTACGTCCGTTACATGGGGGATATACTGGACTGTCTTTCCGAGATAGTCCCCATGCCTTTCCTTCTGCCTCACCATGTCGAAGACCTTACCCATCGTGAGGTTCCACTTGGACTTGCAGGTTACACCCAGGAATCTCTCATAATGGCCGAAGTCCATGTCAACCTCGCCCCCGTCGTCCAGGACGAATACCTCTCCATGTTCAAACGGATTCATGGTGCCGGGATCGACATTGAGATACCCGTCGCACTTGATGGGTATGATTCTGAGCCTTGATGAGAGAAGGTGTCCTATGGAGGCTGCTGCGATCCCCTTGCCCAGCCCCGAGAGCACGCCGCCAGTAACTATTATGTATTTCATGGCCATGGAAGAAGACCTCCCAAAATAGATAGTGTCCATCCGTAAATGGCTATTTTCACCGATTTCGGCGTTGGGCTCAAATTTTAATCCTCGAAATACGTCTATGTATTCCTGTGGTTAAAATTATCGCCCGCCTTGAACTCGACGAAACTATTTCATTTCCGGATGGACACTAGATAGGTTTCGATTACTATATACCGTGAAAATATCCCTAGTAACCTCCATGCCCTTTTGGGGCACAACGCCGGGTTCCCTCCGAAAATTTCCGGTTGAGTTGAATGGTAATCCAGAGCCGGTCAGAGGTCAAGTCGGCTCAGGAATAGAACTTGACCCTTTCAAACTACTAGGGTAGATAGATTGCAGGAGAGGCAATTGAAAAATTCGCAGTTTCGTCATTCCCAGACTTGATCGGGAAATCCAGTCTATCCTTGAATCAATGCGTTATGGATTCCGGCTCCCGGATAGGGTTCCGGGACAGGCTTCGCCGGAATGACGAGTGGTCATAGTTTTGCTATTGGCTCAGGATGTTGTGATTTAAGGCTGTGGAACCGTGCCGTCCTGAATACCCGGCAGCCTGCGGACTGATCAGTCAACAGCATTATGTCTTTACAAAGATTTCTGCCCTGACGTTCATTCCCGGGTTGCATTTGGCCACCCCCACTCCTCACTACCCCGTCAAGGGGGAGGGATAAAGGTAAGGGGCATTTTCATATAAAGGAGTTTCATGCCGCCCATCGTTGCCATAGTAGGAAGACCCAACGTCGGCAAGTCCACCCTCTTCAACAAGTTAACCAGGTCAAGGGCCGCCCTGGTTGATGACCAGCCGGGCATCACAAGGGATCGTATCTACGCCGGGGCCGTCTTTGAAGGAAGGGATTTGACCCTTGTTGACACTGGCGGACTTGACTCCATATCCGAAGACCCTCTTCTCAGGCAGATGAGCAACCAGGCCGACACCGCTATAAATGAAGCCGCAGCAGTTATACTGGTAACGGATGCGCGTGAAGGGCTTTTGCCGGCCGATAGAGATGTTGCTGAGAGACTCAGGATCAAGAACAAGAATATATTCATCGCTGCCAACAAGATTGACGGCCCCGAGCTTGAGCACCTCATGTGGGATTTCTACAGCCTCGGGATGGAAAAAGTCTTTCCGGTCTCAGCCCTTCACGGCTACGGGATAACCTCACTTGTAGAGGAAATTGCCAAGACCCTGCCGGATGCGGAAGGCATTGAGCCTCAGGAGAGGAGAATTTCCGCGGCAATAATAGGAAAGCCTAATGTCGGAAAATCTTCTCTCATCAACCGCATTCTGGAAGATGAAAGGCTTATTGTAAGCGAACTTCCAGGGACTACAAGGGATTCCGTTGACATATCCATCAAGTCACAAGGAACCGAATTCATCTTTATTGACACTGCGGGCATAAGGAAAAAGGGCAGGGTAAAGGATAAGATCGAAAAGTTTTCCGTGGCCAAGGCCCTTGAGAGTATTGGGCGGTGCGACATTGCCGTGATAGTGATTGACGCGGAGGAAGGGGTAAGTGAACAGGATGCCCGAATAGCAAGCCTTGCCGCTAGCGATGGAAAGGGAGTGATTGTCGCTGTGAATAAATCGGACCTTATTGACGGGAAAAAAGATCAGATAAAGAGACTCAAGGACAGCCTGTCTTTTCAGCTCAGATTCGTCTCCTTTGCTCCCTCCATATTTCTTTCCGCGATGACAGGAAAAGGCGTAAGAAAGATATTTTATCTGCTAAGCAGTCTTTACTCCGAGATCTCAACCAGGATCAGCACCGCTTCGGTCAACAAGGCAGTTGAGGAAATAGTATCTCAGCATCCGCCTGTACACTCAGGCAAAGGCAGTCTTAAGATTTCTTATGCAACCCAGGCAGGGATAAGGCCACCGACCTTTGTGCTTTTCGTAAACAAGCCGGACCTCATGACGGCCTCCTATGAGCGCTACCTGATAAACAGGCTTAGAGAGCAACTGAAACTGCCCCACTCGCCGATAAAGATCGTGGCACGGGAAAAAAGGAAGTAAGTTTTATCACTTGGGAGTTGTGTCTATAAGGCTGATATATGCCACTGTCCCCCCTCCGCCTGGCCTGGGCCATGAGCCGATCCCGAATTGTCTCTCATTCAGGAACATAACAAGACGTTGGGATTGTCCTTCAACTCTTTCATGCCTCAGCTTCCACCCTTTTTCCTCAAGGAACTTCCTGTAATGGTCAATAACGTCCCTTGGAGATCCCCTGAATTCTATTACGACGTTGCAGTTATTTTGGTTATTGGTAACCTTAAGCACCTTCGACCCGGGATAGACGGGGGCCAATTCCCTTATTTGGTTTGGTATCTCCAAATCTTTCGGAGCATTTTGAGAGGTATCAGGCTCCTTGGTGGGAGGCCTGGACTGATCTTGAACAGCAAGTAGATCGGCACTGAAAAAAAGAAAGCTAAAGAAAACCATTAAAGCTATACGGATTAACCTCATGAAGACACCTCTGGTATTAAAGATGAATTTCTCGTGATAATATGTCAGATTGAAAGAGAGGTCAATCAGAAGAAACAATCCAGCCGATTGAGGCGCGTTGACAAGTTGATCACAAGGCCTTAAGGTTTTGGAATAAATATAATGATGTTTTGGATCAGAGCTTATGGACATAGTTGCTGAAATTGGAAAGAGGGCGTTTGAATGGATGACGACCTCTTTTGACAAGACCACGACTTTGGCGGATATACCTGACGAACTCCTCGGAAGGCTGGCGGCAGTTGACGTGACGATACGAGATTACCAAAGAGATGCAGGCAGCATAGCCGCCATAGCGATGCTTACCTTTGCCTATAGACTGGGGGGGAGGACTCAGAGCCCCCAGGACGGCCCAAGAGATATCACCCTCTTAAAGGTATTGTGCAAGGAGGAAATCGGGAGAAGAACAAAGGCTACGTCTCCATCAAATCCTATGTGGAATCTTCCTCTCTATGAGATTATTGCAGGGGAAGTCGGGCAAAGACTAAGGAAAGCCCGAATTCCGGCAGGAGGGCAAGGGACTGGAGTTGCAGATGAGCGCGGGGCCTCTTCTTGAAGGAAGAATAAAGCAGATATTTACTGCTTCTCTCTCCCCCCTGGTAAGGCTCCTTGCCGGTGCCGGTCTTAACCCCAACACGATCTCTTTTGCCGGGCTCCTGCTTAGCGCCGTAGCGGGCCTGGCCTATTCACTGGGTTTGTTCCTGTCCGCGGCCTTTCTGGTAACCGCATCAGGCATCTGTGATTCCCTGGATGGACTTGTCGCAAGAAGAGCCGGAAAGGCATCAGGCTTCGGGGCATTTCTGGACAGCACCCTGGACAGGCTAGGAGAGGTATTTGTTTTTCTTGGTCTTGCCTGGTTTTTCTCGAGCAGATCAGCCTACTTAAATCAAAGCCCGATAATAGTTATCTTCATCATCCTTGCAATCGAGGGCTCCTTCATGGTGAGCTACACCCGCGCGAGGGCAGAAGCCCTGGGGATATCATGCACTAATGGCCTTATGCAGCGACCGGAGCGTATGGTTCTTCTAATAGTGGGCTCTCTCCTAGGCTCTGTACCGGCAATAGGTTTAGTATCAGTAAAGATAACTATCTACTTGCTCGCGGTGCTTACAAACCTGACCGTCATTGAGAGAATCAGGCACACGAGGAAGGAGATGACAATGAGAAACGGGCCGTTTCCTTCCGATAAAATGAGGGATTATAGAAAGTGAAGGATAAGTTTATAAGAGCCGCCGTCAAATGGCTTATGCTGGCGGCGGCCCTTTTCCTGGCATTATTCATAACGGCAAATATACTCATAAGGCAGCCCGGCATTCAGGCCTATTTTTTGAGGCAGATATCCCGATCAACCGGATATGAAGTAAGCGCTGAAAGTATCTTTGTGAGCCTCAGGAGAGGCCCGTCCCTTCATGTCCTGCAAGTGCTGATAGCGACTAAGGATGGAAACAGCCTGTCCATCCCGGAGTTATACCTCTCGCTTGATGGATCAAGTCTTTTTTCAGGCCGATTTATCCCTACTTCAGTCACACTTATAGGCCCAAGGATAGTATTGGATGATGAAATTGCCGGAATAGAAATCCCGGCAGAAAGCCGGCAGGAACCAGAGCACGGGGGCCATTTCCTTGGTTACCTGTATGCCGTCTTGTCTCAGGTGTTTAATTACTATCCTATCTCATTATCTGAACTAACCTTTGAAAACGCCGCGGTAGCAGTCAAAGGCCTTCAGGTTGAAGCCCGCATGATTAAAGGAGCCATTTACGCCCATGATAGTGACATCCTCGAGATCAAACTAGGGGGAGCGATTGTATCAGACCCGGACAGGAGTTCATTTTTCCATATCTCAGGTACTCTAAGTAGAGAAACTACCTTAAACGCGCTTCCGTCGCTGGAGGCAAGTATTGATCTTATGGGATTTCCGGAAGATATCCTGAACTCTGATCTCCTCTCGGTAGTCAAGCAGGACGGCGCCGAAGCCTCACTGAGGATGAAGACAACCGGTGAAGGCGACATTTCTTTTGAGTGCTCCATAAGGGCAAGGAGACTTTATCTCCATCTGGACAAAGGAGATAAGCAAATTGACGTAGCCGGCGTGGAGGCAAATTTCACAGCTCTCCTTGACGATAAAGGGCTTTCAGTTACCTCCCTCTCAGTGAGATCAAACGGTGTAAGGGTTGAAGGCGAAGGATATATCCGGATAGAAAGCAATAGGGCGGTAAGCCTCAAGCTTATCCTTTCAAGCCCTCCTATTTCCGTAGTCTCGGCAAGGGAGGTAGTGCCGGCCTTTCTGTATCCGGATATGGTGGGGGAAGAAATACTCCCCCTTGTCTCCCACGGCACAGTGAGGCTTGAAAAACTCCTGCTGGATGGTTCTCTTGAAAAGCTCCGTAATATCGAGAAAAACCCAGGCGTCTTATTCTTGAAACTTTCCTGGAGTGATCTGGAATTGTTTGAGGGCAAATCCTCTCCGGCCATGAGCGGTATTTCGGGAGAACTTCTCTTTGAAAAGGGAGAGCTTTACATATCCGGTCTCAATGGCTCATGGGGAGAGTCTTATGTGGACGAGTGCTCGATGAATCTTGCAGAGGTTTACGGCACTCACCGATATGCCTTCTCAGGTCATCTGGGGGCCTCAACAAAGGATATGGCTTCCCTCAGGCGCTTAAAATGGTTTCCTGAGGAGGCAAAGGAGGCTATTTCATGGTTCTCCACTGACAGGGGCACTCTGGATATGCGTCTATCTCTCCGGATGGACTCCGGCCGAAAAAACTTTTCAATTGAAAAGGCTGAGCTTTTCCTCAACAACTGTGTGGTAGAACATCCCAAATTTCCGTTTGAGGTCAACATCCGGAGGGCATCAGCGTTGATGCAGAAAAATGACACATGGAGGTTTTCCCTTTCAGCATTATCAGCGGATTCCATTATTGATGCCTCGGGATCTTATAGCGGATGGGGAATGAACACAGTTGTAAAGGCGACTGTGAGTTTAGATATATCGCCCGAGGAGGCATTAAAGAGGTTATCCCAAAACGCAACACTCCCCATTAAGGCTGAGAAAAGACTCCCTGCATCCATCAATCTTTCTATAAACGGCCCGGCGGTTTCCTGCAAAGGAAGCCTTAATCTGGAAGGCCTTTCCGCCCGATTCCCTGATATTGTATTGGCATCAAAGGGAAAAGAGGACCGCCTTGATTTTGCCTTTAAAATCGAACAGGAAAAAGGCCTTCTTATCGAATCAGCCGATTTCATGCTGGGGTCATCCGTGCTCAAAATCCGGACAGAGCCAGGGTTAAAATACCCCGGTGCCGATATCATCCTTCTGAAAAGCGAGAGGTTTTTTTTGGGCGATATAGGGTTTGCCCTGGGGGAAGACGGCCGTAAACCATCAGGTCTCTTTGCCTTTGATATTAAAGCGCCCCTCCCCGCGGGGCTTTTGAATATTTTTCGCATGGAGAACGCATCCGGCAGCCCAATAAGCCCGATCATTAAAGAGGCAGTCGGCCGAGCTGAAGGCTCGCTTATATCTATCCCCTCAGGAATTCTTCCCATCCCGATTGAGGACGGGGGTTTTATCGTGAGGTTTTCAGAAGAGGGTATGAAGATTGATTACGCAGCCTTTAGAACAGGAAAAAGCAACTTCAGTATAAAGGGCGATATAAGCCGTTACAAAGGCATCAAGTGTGGGATCACTCTCCTTGACGGTTTCCTTGATATGTCGGATTTCACAAGCTTGTTTGCCAAAGAAACCCTTGATCCCGATCGCGCCCATGATCTGCCCGAAGATATGGACATTGAAATCAAGGTAGCGGCACTGAGAGGTCTATGGCGGGATGTCTTCTTCGGTCCGCTTGCCGGCAATGCCTCTGTAAGTGAAGGCATGATAAACATCACAGGGCTTTCAGGCCCGGCAGGTTCCCTCGAAATAGATCTGCAGGCGGCATTTAGAGGCAAAAAGTCCCCGCGGATATCCATTTCGGGAACACTCAAGGCAGACGGCAAGCCCGCCGGAGGCGTTCTTTCCATGGCAGGCTTTGAGCCTGATCACATGGAAGGGCCTCTTAGTCTCTCAGCCGATTTTGCCACTCACGGAGACGGCACTGATGATCTTCTCTGTCACCTGAGTGGGGAAGTGGATCTGGAGATAGGTAAAGGGACCATCAGAAAATCCCATGTTTTGCTTAGTATCCTCAGGTTCTTGAGTATTGAAAATATATTCTCAAGGCCCCCTCCGGATCTATCGCGAGAGGGACTCTATTTTGATGGGATCCAGGGCGCCTTCATGATAGATAACGGCATTATTTCAACAGAAGACCTCATCATGCAGAGCCCTGTGATAAATGTTGCATCAACCGGCTCTTTCGATCTTGCAACCGGCACGGTAAAGGCTGAGATGGTAGTTCAGCCTTTCGGAACGCTGGATTCGATAGCAGGCCGCATACCGCTTCTGGGCTATATACTTACAGGAAACGACAGAACCCTGGTACTATATTATTTCCACGTGGAAGGGCATTTAAGGGAACCTTCGGTCAGCTATGTGCCTTTCAAAAACCTCGGCTCAGGCGCTGTTGGAATACTCCACAGACTCATTCTTACTCCCCGCCGGATATTGAAAAAACTTTCAAGGACGGTCCGGAGCATGGAAGACGGCAGGCCGCTGTCTCCTGATGAAGACCCTGAAAGGGTTCCTCTCCCATAATCCCTAACTAGTGTCCATCCGTAAATGGCTATTTTCACCGATTTCGGCGTTGGGCTCAAATTTTAATCCTCAAAATACCTAAATGTATTCCTGTGGTTAAAATTATCGCCCGCCTTGAACTCGATAAAACTATCTCATTTACGGATGGACACTAACTTGTGCCCATCCGTAAATGGCTATTTTCACCGAAATTAATTTTGCTTCTCCAGAAATTCCCTTACGGCCGGTTTTATATAGGTATCTCTGAGATCAAACCCCTTCAAGGCCCTTGCCAGTATCTGGAGCCTCTCTTTGCCTGTGATCCTGCTGTTTATAATAATGACAGGTTTTCCCTTGACCTTACAGAATCCGCCGGGATAGAAGGCCACATCCCCCGCCATTCTTTCATAGCGCACATCAACCCCGGCTTTTTCAGCAAGCTCTTCAAGCCCGGCCATGAGGGTCTTTTCATCCAACTTCTAACTCCGAAGGCAAACAAGGCCACGGAGGTGCATTGGGGCGCATAGATAAGCTACAGCGTATCATGAAAGGCGTTTCATATCCTCTACAAGCTTTCTTACCGCATCCGCCGAGCGGTTAAGCGCATCTCTCTCCTTATCGGTGAGCGTTATTTCCACTATTTGCTCTATGCCCTTTTCGCCAAGCTTTACAGGCACCCCTATGAAAAGATCACTGATACCGTATTCGCCCTTCAGAAGTGCGGCGCAGGGAAGTATCTTTTTCTTATCTTTGAGTATGGCCTCAGCCATCTCAACCGCTGCGGAAGATGGGGCGTAATAAGCGCTTCCCGTCTTGAGAAGGCCGACTATCTCGGCGCCTCCGGTCCTGGTCCTTTCAACAAGAGCAGCAATCCTGTCAGCGGAGATAAGCTCAGTGATAGGAATTCCCGCTACCGTAGAATAGCGTGGAAGCGGAACCATCGTGTCCCCGTGGCCCCCCAGCACAAAGGCATGGGTATTTTCCACCGAGACATTAAGTTCCATGGCTATAAAAGATCTGAACCTCGCCGAATCCAGCACCCCGGCCATGCCGATCACCCTGTTTTTCGGAAAACCGCTTGTCTCATAAGCTACGTGACACATGGCATCCAGGGGATTACTGACCACTATGAGGACGGAATCGGGAGCCACCGCGGCTATCTCCTTTGTCACCGTCTTCATGATCTTCATATTTGTCGCAAGGAGATCATCACGGCTCATGCCGGGCTTCCTCGCAATGCCGGCGGTGATAATGACGATATCGGAGTCTTTCGCGTAACTGTAATCGCCTGTGACTCCTATAATTCGAGCATCATGTTTTTCTATCGGCGCCGCCTCCGCAAGATCAAGTGCCTTTCCAGCCGGAACCCCCTCCAGTACATCTATCAACACCACATCGGCAAGTTCCTTTTCAGCAAGACGCATTGCTACGGTGGCTCCGACGTTACCCGCTCCTACTACAGTCGCCTTCTTTTTCATCTGAGCGCTCCTTTCCCATTTCAGGTTTTGCTTGCAAGTAAATCCTATTGCTGTTCATCATCACCCCAGACATTCCTTCTCCGCGCCAAAGGTGAAAAGAAGTTTTGTATCCTGGGGTCGCCCGATATATTGATAATGGGCTTTTTACGGGCATTATATGGCCCGGCTCTCATCGGGTCAAGGAATCTTGACATCCTCCCCGCAGAATGCATGGATTTGGCCTGCCTCCGTCGGGGCGGCATTTTGGCCTTGGAATGGCGGATGGTTCATATTATAAAAGGCCAAGGGGAAAGAGGCTTGAGCAACAGGGGTAGATTTGGAAAATACGGGGAGATTAAGCGCCTTGAACGCCTTGCATTATCCGCCAGGGGGAAGGCGCAGCATTCGGCTCTATTATCGGCTGAGCCTGCCAGGAAGCGGAGAAGTCCGACTCCCGGCATCAACTTCAAACTCAGGGCCGGCAGTCCCGGCGATAGGGTTTTTGTGCGTTCCTTGAGCCAAAAGGTCTTCTCCGTGTACGGTCCTTATGATGAGATACTGGACCAATGGTTCGTAGAAGAGGCGTGCATGTCCTTTGTAGCTTTGAAGAAGGGCGCCCGGATAGGATTCATACTCATAGGGAACCCAAGCGTTTCCGCCTCTGATATGGACGTTGAGATACTTGCTCTAGCGGTTGAACCCGTCTTGCACGGATTCGGAGTTGGAAGTGCACTTTTAAGCAGGGCTGAGAAGGTCCTTAAAACCATGGGAATCAGATCGCTTCTCCTTCACACGGCAGTTGATAACCTTCAGGCCGTCGGGTTTTTCAAGTCACAGGGCTTTATAACTTTTGAATCCAGGGCGGCATTCTATCCCCGCGGACAGGATGCGCTTTCTATGAAAAAAAATCTGAACTGATAAGGTTCAAAGTTAAGTGGTTCAGTGTTAATATTTTTACGGTGCAATGTATGAACTCAAGAACTCGGGGTAGGTGCGGCTTCAGCCGCACGGGAACCATGCACCCTGCGCATGAAGGCGCACCTACAGACCCTGATTCCTGGTCTGCATGTCCTGATCTGCGCAAAGCCATCCCCCAAATGATTGAGCTGATACGGTGCAATATTAAAGTGTTTTTTTTAAATTGCCATAGACTTTCTATATTTTTAAAAATGAAGGAGTAATCTCATGAAAAAGGTTTCAGATGGGATATTTTTTATCCAGGGCCAGGACGAATTCATGCCGGATTCCCACGCTTATATTATAGGAGATCCTTCATCCCACGACCTGACTATGGTGGATGCGGGTCTGGCAGGGAAAGGAAGTTACAAACTGCAGGCCATTAAAAAGCTTGGAATTGATCAGGCCGACATAAAACGCATCATCATGACCCATACCCACTTCGACCACATAGGGTGCCTCAGAGAGATTTATGCTGAAATGACGAACGTCGAGCTGTGGGTCCACAGGTCCGAGGCCGAAGCCCTGGAGGCCGGAGACGACAGGACAGTTTACGGAATGGAGATGTTCCGAGCCATGTGCGCTTCCCAGTACGGTATCCCGGAGGACGCCTTTCGATTTACCGTGCAGAAAAAGCTTGAAGGGGGTGAAATACTCTCACTTGGGGGGATGGCATGGGAATGCATACACATCCCCGGTCATTCGGCCGGGAGCATAGGTCTATATAATCGGGACGGAAAGGTTCTGATCCCGGGGGATGTGGTTTATGCCGATTATGCCATAGGAAGATTCGATCTCCACGGCGCAAACGCGCGCCAGCATAGAGACTCCCTTTTCCGCCTGGCTGATCTGGCCGTAGAGGTGCTGCTGCCGGGGCACAACCGGATCATGACAAAGGTTGAACCCGGCTATATAAGAGAGACCGCGAGACAGTGGGAGAGCTATCTTCTATAGCCTCTAACGGTCATGCCCTGAAAGGGGCTCAACGAAAGATGAAAATCACCCCCACCCATCCCTCCCCCGTCGAGGGGGAGGAGTAAAGCGAAGGGGCATCTTCATATAAACCCTGATGCCCTGGGGGCGCGCAACGAAGAATGAAAATTCCTCAAGTCATTGCGGACTTGATCCGGAATCCAGGTGTAAATGAAAGTCATCAGGCAGTTATATCGGAATGATAGGCCTGGAGTGATTTGACCGCCCCATGCCCTTTTCTCACCGCTTCTATACCCCTTGCCGCGGCTGTGGCTGCCGCAAGGGTGGTAATATAGGGCACCTTATATCTGATAGCGGCCTTTCTGATATAGGAGTCGTCATACTTACTCCTCTTTCCGCTCGGGGTATTTATGACAAGCTGTATCTCATGGTTCTTTATTCCGTCCACTATATTGGGACGACCCTCATGCATTTTTAGAACTAAATCGGCCTGTATCCCGTGCTCCTCGAGAAATCTTCTCGTGCCGTTTGTAGCCCTTATATTGAATCCGAGCATACTGAAACGCCTTGCGACCTCAAGCACCTCCGGCCTGTCTGTCTCAACCACCGTTATGAGCACGTTTCCTTCAGAGGGAAGAGTCTGCTGAGCGGCCTCCTGGGCCTTGTAATAGGCAAGCCCGAAGGAGTCTGCAAGCCCGAGGACTTCGCCTGTTGACCTCATCTCAGGCCCGAGAAGCGGATCAACTTCCGGGAACATATTAAAGGGAAAAACCGCCTCCTTGACCCCGAAGTGCATTATGGCTCGCTTTTTGAGATCAAGCTGGGCCAGCTTCCTGCCGAGCATGAGTTGAGTGGCAACCCTCGCCATCTGTATATTGCAAACCTTTGAGACCAGAGGCACCGTCCTTGACGCCCTGGGATTGGCCTCCAGGATATAGACCACATCCTTTGCTATGGCATACTGGATATTGATGAGCCCAACTACATTAAGTTCAAGAGCTATCTTCTTTGTATAGTTATTGATGGTTTCAAGATGTTTTGCGGGGATGCTGATAGGAGGTATTACACAGGCTGAATCACCAGAGTGGACACCAGCAAGTTCGATGTGCTCCATGACCGCCGGGACAAAGGCATCCTCTCCGTCTGAGATGGCATCGGCCTCAGCCTCTATGGCGTTTTCAAGAAATTTGTCAATGAGGATGGGCCGTTCAGGCGAAACATCCACTGCCGCCGCCACATAATGCCTAAGCATCTCCTCATCATGGATGACCTCCATGGCACGGCCTCCGAGGACATAGGATGGCCTCACCATAAGGGGATAGCCTATCTTCCCCGCAATTGCTATCGCCTCTTCGAGCGTGCTTGCCATACCGGATTCCGGCATGGGGATTCCAAGGTTTTTCATCATCTTTCTGAAGCGGTCACGGTCCTCCGCAAGGTCTATTGTGTCCGGTTGCGTTCCCAATATCCTCACACCGAGCCTTGCAAGGTCATTGGCAAGATTGAGCGGCGTCTGACCTCCAAACTGAACTATCACCCCTTCAGGCTTCTCCTTCTCGTAAATGCTGAAAACGTCCTCTACCGTTATGGGTTCAAAATAGAGCTTATCGGAGGTATCATAGTCGGTTGAGACCGTTTCAGGGTTACAGTTAACCATTATTGATTCATAGCCTTCATCACGAAGGGTGAAGGCCGCGTGGACGCAGCAATAATCAAATTCAATCCCCTGGCCTATCCTGTTGGGGCCTCCCCCCAGGACCATTACCTTACGCCTGTCACTTGACCCCACGGCATCAGGGGCATTGTAAGTGGAGAAATAGTATGCCGCGTTTTCAACCCCGCTTACCGGAACCGGCTCCCACGCCTCAACCACTTCAAGCCGGGTTCTTCCGGCCCTTATATCGTCTTCCTTGACTCCGAGCAGTTTCGCGATATATCTATCTGCAAATCCGTCTTTCTTTGCCTTGATAAGCAGGCTGTCAGGCACAGTTCCGTTTCGATATCTGAGTATTTCCTCCTCAAGCTCAACCAACTCCTTCATCTGTTCAATAAACCAGCGCTTGATATAGGTCTTTTCATGGAGGCTCTGGACGCTGGCCCCTTTTCGCAGGGCCTCATACATTATGAATTGTCTTTCGCTTGTAGCCTCAGCCAGAAGTTCCATAAGATCTTCAAGCGGCTTTTTGTTGAAGTCCCTGGCAAAGCCAAGCCCGTATCTGCCTGTCTCTAGAGACCTTATGGCCTTTTGAAAGGCCTCCTTGTAGTTCTTGCCTATACTCATGGCCTCTCCCACGGCGCGCATCTGTGTGCCCAGGACGTCATGGGAGCCCGGAAACTTTTCAAAGGCCCATCTCGCGAACTTGACCACCACATAGTCTCCCCATGGGATGTACTTATCCAGAGTTCCATCTCTCCAGTAAGGGATTTCATCAAGGGTAAGACCCCCCGCAAGCATTGAAGACACAAGCGCTATTGGAAAGCCGGTAGCCTTGGAAGCAAGGGCGGAGGATCTGGACGTTCGCGGATTGATCTCAATTACCACCACCCTTCCGGTAGCAGGATCATGAGCAAACTGTATATTTGTCCCGCCGATTACCTTGATCGCCTCGACAATGTCATAGGAATATTTCTGGAGTCTCTTCTGAAGTTCAGGGTCTATAGTCAGCATGGGCGCAACGCAGTAGGAATCACCTGTATGAACACCCATGGCATCAACATTTTCAATAAAACAGACAGTTATCATCTGGTTCTTGGCGTCACGAACCACCTCGAGTTCAAGTTCCTCCCACCCCAGAACCGATTCTTCAATGAGTATCTGCCCCACGAGACTCGCGCTGAGCCCCCTGCTTGCTACAATCCGGAGTTCCTCCACATTATAGACGTGCCCACCTCCGGTACCTCCCATGGTGTAAGCAGGTCTTATCACTACAGGGTAGCCTATTTCGTCTGCGACCTTTTCCGCTTCTTCGACAGTGAATGCAGGAGCGCTTCTCGGCATATCTATTCCCAGACGCCCCATGGTTTCCTTAAATACGATCCTGTCTTCTCCCCTTTCAATTGCATCCACCTGGACGCCTATTACCTTCACACCGAATTTGTCCAGCACTCCGGCCTTGGCAAGTTCCGAGGAGAGGTTAAGACCCGACTGGCCGCCCAAATTCGGCAGTATCGCGTCTGGCCGCTCTTTTTCAATGATCTCGGCCATGGTCTGAACATTGAGCGGCTCTATGTATGTCACATCCGCCATCCCGGGGTCCGTCATTATGGTGGCGGGATTTGAATTGACCAGTACGATCTCATAGCCCAGTTTCCTCAGCGCCTTGCAGGCCTGGGTTCCGGAATAATCGAATTCACAGGCCTGGCCTATGATTATTGGCCCTGAACCTATTATCATAACCTTATGAATATCTTCTCTTCGAGGCATAACTTTCTCCTTGGATTTCCTTAACCGGCCTAAGGCTTTAAACGGCTTAATGCCGAGCAGTCTCAAGGTATGACTTGAGCGCTTTTCAAGCCTTGATATGTGCAGTGGTCTTATAAGGATAGATTAAATAGTGACCATCCATAAATAGTGTCCATCCGGAAATGGCTATTTTCACCGATTTCGGCGTTGGGCTCAAATTTTAATCCTCGAAATACGTCAATGTATTCCTGTGGTTAAAATTATCGCCCGCCTTGAACTCGAAGAAACTATCTCATTTCCGGATGGACACTAAATGGCTATTTTTACCGATTTCGGCGTTGGTCTCAGATTTTAATCCTCGAAATTAATGTGTTTCTTCGGTTAAGGTTATCGCCCATCTTGATCTCGACAAAACTATCTCATTTATGGATAAACACTAAAAAATAACGGTTTCTTTAAGTGAGGGTAATAATAGGGTTACGTCGGAGGGCAGTCAAGGGAAAAGGCCGAGGGTGGTTTGCACTCTTGAGTTAATTCTTAAATTAGTATAATGATACACATAATGCACTTTTTCATTTGAGGGCTTTTCCGGCGGGGTCACTTGAACCGGGCTGGAGAGGGGAAGCCTTTGATCCCTTGAGAAAAACGAAAAGAACTTTTAAGGAGGAGAATATGAAATCCTTATATAAGATGGCAGTCCTGATAATGGTGGCCTCTTTCATTATGGGGCCTGCGTGGTCTCATGCTGAAGAGTGGACAGGTGCTGTTGAGCCGCGTACCACTGAAAAGATGGTTGTGGATGCACTGATTGTCAGGCCTCTTGGTATTCTTGGCATTGCCGGCGGAGCGCTGGTATTTCTAGTATCTCTTCCCTTTTCCGCCCTGGGGGGAAACACGGATTCGGCCTTCGAAAAGCTTGTAGCTGAACCCGCTGCATATACCTTTTCAAGGCCGCTGGGCGACATCTAGGCGGGCAGAGAAGCCTCTGATCTCGCAGAGAGCCATGATTCGGCTGTTCCAGGTTGTATTCTGCCTGATAGTATCCGCAGGAACTTCCGCTGCTGTTTCGGGCCTTGTTCCTTTTGAGGCAGGAGAAAAACTCTTCTTCGAAGTAAGCTGGGGGATAATACCGGCCGGAAAGGCCGTTTTACAGGTTGCCGAGGTGTCTTTCAAAGATGGATCGAGCGGCTATCATTTCTCGGCTGAGGCCTCCACCTATCCTCTTATTGATTTGATATACAAAGTCAGGGACAGAGTTGACTCCTTCACGGACAAAGGCCTCAAGGGAAGCCTTCTCTACCGGGTTGAAAAAGCCGGGAGAAGAAAAAAACTCTCAGAGGTGACATTCGACTGGACAAACCTGAAGGCGCAATATAGAGAAGGCCAGAAGGCCCGTGAACCTATAGACATTAGGCCGGGATCACTCGATCCCCTAAGCATCTTTTATGCCTTCAGGCTCCAGCGGCTCTCTGAAGGCATTAAACTTTCATCGCCGGTGACGGACGGTAAGAGGTGCGTCACCGGAAACGTAAAGGTTCTTAGGAAAGAAATGATTTCTGTCCCTGCAGGTTCTTTTGAAACCTATCTCGTGGAGCCTGATCTGAAACATGTTAGAGGGATTTTTGAAAAGAGCCCGGGAGCAAGGCTATTTGTGTGGGTGACGGCAGACGGACACGCTATCCCCGTCAGAATCAAGAGTAAGGTCATAGTGGGAAGCTTTGTCGCGGAGCTTGTCTCCATTGAAAAGGAAATCAACGGGGTTTCGCTCGGCCGTCCCAAATGAATAATGTCTTCGAGTTTATTGCGCCGGTAATGCATTTTGATCAAACTCTGGAAGGGTGCCCATGATGAAGGTAATGGTTGTAGGAGGGGGAGGAAGAGAGCACGCAATAGCATGGAAGGCGTCACGATCTCCCCTTGTCGGAAAGGTCATAGTGTGCCCGGGTAATGCCGGGACCGCGCTTGAACCCAAAGCTGAAAATGTTGCAATCGCGGCCGACGATAGCGACTCACTTCTTTCATTTGCCTTAAGGGAGAGACCGGACCTTGTTATCATAGGGCCTGAGGCCCCGCTTACGGCAGGCTTATCGGATCTTTTGTCGGCCGAGCACATTCCTTGCTTCGGTCCCGGCCGCCTTGCAGCCCAACTTGAGGGATCAAAGGTGTTTGCCAAGGAATTCCTGATGAGGCACAGGATTGACACAGCCTCCTTCAGATGCTTTACCGATCCGAGAGAGGCAAAGGAATATGTAGTCTCCAAAGGGGCACCCCTGGTGGTGAAGGCTGACGGCCTTGCGGCAGGAAAGGGGGTTCTCGTCGCCGAAACGGTTGAGGAGGCATTTGATGCGGTTGATTCCATGCTGATCCGCCGTTCGTTCGGAGATGCGGGGAAAAAGATCATCGTTGAAGACTGCCTTGTGGGAGAGGAGGCTAGTTTTATAGTCATGACGGACGGTCTTCATATCGTTCCTCTTGCCACCTCTCAGGATCACAAGGCAAGGGACGACGGGGACAGAGGACCCAACACGGGAGGAATGGGCGCATATTCGCCTGCCCCGGTTATTGATCGCGCCATGCATGACAGAATAATGAAGGATATAATTGAGCCCACAATCGCAGGAATGGCACTAGAAGGAATCAATTACAAGGGATTTCTTTATGCCGGGCTTATGATCACACAGGAGGGCTCAGTCAAGGTGCTTGAATTCAACTGCCGGCTGGGAGATCCTGAAACACAGCCAATCCTTATGCGCCTTAAATCGGATATTGTAGAGATGTGTCTTGCCGCCGTTTCCGGGAACCTCTCAGGTGTGGAGGTCCTATGGGATCCAAGGCCGGCCCTCGGAGTTGTAATGGCGGCCGGAGGGTATCCCGGTAGCTACAAGAAGGGTTATCCCATTTACGGTCTTCCTGAGAAAGATTTGCCTGATGCCAAGGTCTTTCACGCCGGAACAAGGCTTGAGGGTAAAAAGGTATTGACCAGCGGGGGAAGGGTCTTGTGCGTTACCGCCCTCGGAACCTCGGTAGGCACGGCAAAGGAAAACGCATACGCCCTTGCCCGAGGCATAAAGTGGGAGGACGCATATTACAGAAAAGATATAGGCTACAGGGCAGTGGCAAGGGAGAAGTAGCACCAGCGCCCAGTAGCGGGAGGACACGAAAACCCGGGCCGCATCATGCCCGCCCTGAGAGCCGCTTATTGAAATAGCCTATCTCAAGACGCGGAAACTCATTTTTGAGAAGATCCGCCAGGGCTGCCATCCCTATACCCTTCTCCTCCGCCACTGCCATGGATCTCAGGTAAAGCTCGGGATCTATGCAGAGGTTCTTGAGATGAACAAAATCAATGCCGGTTCTTACTATAAGGCCCTTAAGGGCTTCAACCTCTTCAGGCTGATCCGTAATGCCGGGAAAGACCAGGTAGTTGATCATGGTAAATATGCCCGCATCTACCGCGGCCTTAATGCTGTCAACAACATTTGAAAAGCCGTAGCCCCTTGGCCTGTAATACGCGCAATAGAGTTCAGGTCTGGCGCTGTTCAGGCTTATTCTCACAGAATCAAGACCACTCTTGATAACTGTTCTCAGCCGATCCGTATAGCCGCCGTTGGTATTGAGGTTTATAGAGCCCATAGCAGTCCTGAGCCTTATCTTGCGGATGCTTTCCGCGATAAGTCCGTCTTCGGTGAGAGGCTCTCCTTCACATCCCTGGCCGAAGCTGACCATTGCCTCCGGCGCTCTCTCAAGGTGTTCCACTGCTATTGAAACTATCTCATCGGCTGAAGGCCTGAAACCTATTCTGCTGTGGGATGCCTCGCATGAATCATGAGGCTGGAGGGAAAGACACCCCAGGCAGGAGGCATTGCACTTCCTGCTGACAGGGATGGGTGCCTCCCATCGCCTCAGAAAAAGATTCTTCGCAGCAAAGCAGTGGTTTACTGTCGCGCACTGAACCAGGTGGCGGGTAAGAGGGCCACGGTGGATCTTAGTAAAGCTCTTTATGGAAGGCAAAAGCAGCTTATCGTCATAGTTTCTCGGATCCCACTTGGGGTTGTCTTCCACCCTGAAGGCAGCGATCCAATACTTTCCATCCCGGTAGCCTACCGCCGTGTAGGCCCACATTGGAAGGGTGTAATTCTTCCGATCATAGATGGCCGCCGGCAGAAGGGTTCTAACAAATCCCGGCTCCGGAAAGGCCGCTACGGCAAAGCACGGCCCTGTTTTTCCGTCTCCGTCTTCCATCTCGGTAACGACTTCCAGTTCCCCGTTCTCCGGATCAATTCCCAAAGGAGGGCAGTCAGGAAGGAAAAAAAGCTTGCTGTACTCAGGCATTGGCAGGAGATCATCCGGGATCACAGGCATCTTTCCCGAAAGACCCGCCATCCGCAGATATGGATGCTCGATGATCCTTCCGCTCTGATCTGCGTAAAGAAGATAGGGAAGTTCATCAAAACCGGAATCAAATCTAAAATATTTCATCAAAAAAATACCCTCCCTTAAGCGCATGCCTTGGCCCGGACATTTTTCATTCTGCTAAGTCCGGTTGACCCGAAATGACATTTGAGCATACAATAAGCATAAGGCATTTGTGTAGGGCGATATAAGAGGCACGATGAAAAGATCGGATATCCCATCAAAGGGAAAACAGTTCAGGCTGGCGAAGTTTTTCGCTTACGCAAGCTTCATAGTCCTTATAGCCTTCAGCTTCCCTTTTTCAGTCGTCATTTCGCAGCAGGCAAAGGATATACTCATGAAAAGCTATGAGAACTACGCCCTGCTTATCGGAGAGAACCTCAATCATCAGGTCTTCCAGAACTTCGTGCTTCCGATAGTGAGACGTTACGGAAAGGTCAAGCTGAGGGAAAAGGAGCAGTTCGAGTGGATGGACCAGGTAGTCAGAAATACGGTTCACAGCCTCAAGATTGATCTGGTTAATATCTATGACGTCGGCAAAGGCATAATAGCCTATAGCACGGACCAAGCCATGGTCGGCCAGGAGGTGCCGGAGAGCCTCGGGTACAAGAAGGCCGTCAAGGGGGAGCATTTTTCGGGCCTTGTTTCAACATGGGATGACTTTCTGGGTATGGGGCTTGAACTGCCGGGAGGGGAAAAGAAGCTGCGCACCTTCATCCCGTTTGTGGGGCTGGACCCCTTTACAGGGGAGAAAGGTCCTCTGCTGGGAGTATTTGAGCTGATACAGGATTTATCACAGGAATACCAATCACTTGTCAAGTTTCAGTACCTGGTCTTCGGGCTTTCCGCATCCATCATGGCCCTGATATTTGTGGCCCTGCTTGTCATAGTCCACAGGGCGGAGAATATCCTGGCGCAGAGGGCCCAGGAACAGAGAAAGCTGGAGGCACAGCTCAACCAGTCTGAAAGGCTTGCCGCCCTGGGGCAGATGTGCGCCGGAGTATCTCACGAAATCAGAAATCCTTTAGGCATAATCAGGAGCACGGCGGAACTCCTTGCCTCAACAGGCACCAGCACGGAATCCCAGAAGAAGCTTTCTTCCATGATAATCGAAGAATCAGGCCGCCTCAACAATATCGTAACCGAGTTCCTAGATTTTGCCAGGCCACAATTGCCTAATCTCCAGGATGTTAACCTGGATGAGATCATCATGAGAAACCTGCAGTTCCTGAAGCCGCAACTTGAACAGGAGAACGTGACCGTAAGGCATAACATATCAGATAGGAGCCTTCAGATAAAAGCAGACCCGCAACTGCTCTACAGGGCCTTTCTGAACGTCATAGCAAACGCCATGCAGTCTATGGAAAACACGAGAAGGCTTCTTACTATAGATATATCAGATGCCAAGGAATCATATCTTGTCTCCATACAGGATACCGGCTGCGGCATAAAGAAGGAAAATCTCGACAGGATATTTGATCCGTTTTTCAGCACCAAGGACAAGGGAAGCGGCCTGGGACTTTCCATAGTAAGAAACATAGTGGAGTCGCATAACGGGACGGTCGAGATAGAGACCCTTGAAGGGGTCGGCACGAATGTGAAAATAAGTTTGCCTAAAGGGATATAGAGCTTTTTGATGCAGACTATTCTTATTGTTGATGACGAAAAAAATTATCTGGTGCTCCTTGAGGCCCTGCTGGGGACGGAGGGCTATGAGACCCTTACCGCCTCAAGCGCCAAAGACGCACTGGAGATTCTGCGCAACTCAGATGTTGATCTTCTTATAACGGACATGAAGATGCCCGGCATGACGGGGATGGAGCTATTGGAGGAGTGTGAGAGGCTCAAGCCCGATGTCCCGGTAATAACCCTCACCGCTTACGGCACCATTGAGATGGCCGTCGAGGCCATGAAAAAACATGCCTACGATTATATCACAAAGCCGTTTCAAAACGAGCAGCTCAAGCTGACGGTAAAAAAGGCCCTTGAAGCCCATCGCCTTGAGAAGGAAAACAGGCTCCTTCGGCAGGCCCTTTCCGATCGTTTCCGCCACGGCATGATAATCGGAAAGAGCAAGCCCATGATCCGCATATACGACATGATTGACAAGGTAGCTCAATCAAAGGCAACGGTTCTCATCACAGGGCCGAGCGGAACCGGAAAGGAGTTGATAGCCAAGTCCATCCATTATGGAAGCACAAGAAAGGACGGCCCTTTCGTTACCGTTAACTGCGGGGCGCTGGCTGAGACCCTTCTTGAAAGCGAACTCTTCGGCCATGAAAAGGGCGCTTTTACCGGGGCCATCGCCATGAAAAAGGGCCGATTCGAGATGGCCGACGGCGGCACTCTTTTCCTGGATGAGGTAGGAGATATGCCTGCCTCTCTCCAGGTAAAGCTCTTAAGAGTGCTTCAGGAAATGACCTTTGAGAGGGTAGGCGGGACAAGAACCATAAAGGTAGATGTGCGTGTAATATCGGCCACCAACCGGGATCTCAGAAAAGAGGTCTCGGCAGGTAATTTCAGGGAGGATCTCTTTTACCGCCTTAATGTTATAAATCTTGAGATTCCGCCGCTATGTGAAAGGCTGGATGACATGCCTCTTCTGGTAAGGCATTTCATAGAAAAATACTCCGGTGAGCAGGATGCCGATAAGATTCAGGTGAGCCAGGAGGTGTGGAAGGTATTTTACAACCACAAATGGCCAGGCAATGTGAGAGAACTTGAGCATATAATCGAAAGGGCCCTTGTCTTGAAAACCGGGCAAACAATTACGGCAGATGATCTCCCACGGGAACTGCGAGGAGAGAGCGCCGACTTTGAGGTGGAACGTTTTATACCGCCTGATGTCCCCTTGCACAAGGCCCTCGACACCATTGAAGAAAGGCTTGTGAGGAGGGCACTAACCCACTGCAACAACGTTCAGGCCCATGCCGCTCAGATGCTTGGAATAACAAAGAGCTTGATGCAGCACAAGATCAAGAAGTATGAAATTGTAATCTAGTTGTTTAGAATTTTGAACCTTTAGTTTACAAGCAATATCAAAATAATAACTACAGATGATACTATCTTGGCGTTTTTTGGGTACAAAAAATTGTACTTTTGTGTTGTCCTTGCCTTTGGCCTCAAGGGCCGTTTAAGCGGAAAAAGCGCACCGTGTTTGAGTTCTGCTGAAATGTGCAGGGGTGCGCGACCTTTGGCAAGCTTATTGCTACAATGATTGGCCAGACAGATACTCTTTCCTCCTAAGGGACCAACCGTTCAATGAACGGTTGGTCTTTTCTTTTTATATGACAATGCCCCTTCCTTTAATCCCTCCCCCTCGACGGGGGAGGGAGGGGTGGGGGTGATTTTCATGCTTCGTTGTGTCCCTTTCAGGGCATGACGGTTAGTACCCGAGTCTTCTAAGCGCCCTCGCATCCCTCGTCCAGTTCTTTTCGACCCTTACCGAGAGATCCAGAAATATCCTGGTATCCATCATACGCTCCAATTCTTTTCGTGCCATTGTCCCTATTGTCTTTATGGTCTTTCCGCCCTTTCCGATAAATATGGCCTTTTGGCCTTCCCTTTCAACATGGATGACACCTCGTATCTTGATGAGGTCTCCTTTTCCATCCCTTTCAATGCCTTCAACCGTCACGGCAGCGCAATAAGGCAGCTCTTCTCCCACAACAAAGTATATCTTTTCCCTTATTGTCTCTGCCACAATAAAACTCTCCGGCTGATCGCTTATGATTCCATCAGGAAAAAACCTGGGCCCTTCTGCAAGTCTTTTACTCAATTCCTCAAGGAGTCCTTCTATACCGTCCCCGGTTCGGGCGGAAAGCGGCACAATACTTTCAAAGGGATAAAGGTCCATGGCCTTCTCAATCAGGGGAAGCAGATCTATAGGCTCTATCAGATCAATCTTGTTAAGCACCAGCATTGCCGGCTTGGTCAGTTCCCTGAAGACACCTAAGATCGAACCCATCTCCTCAACCGGAAAGCCTATCACTTCGGCCACAAGGACAAGGGCATCCACCTCCCTGCATGAAGCAAGGGCAGAGTCAACCATGCTCCTGTGAAGCGGATTCTTCGCCCTGTGTACTCCCGGGGTATCCACCAAGACCATCTGATAATCCTCTCCGTTGAGGACACCCATGATGCGGTTTCTTGTGGTCTGCGGCCTCGGGGAAACGATGGCAAGCTTCCTTCCGAGGATACGGTTAAAGAGGGTTGATTTCCCGGAGTTGGGAGGGCCCAGAAATCCTATGAAACCAGAATGGAAGCTCATATCGGTTCCACAACCAATTTACCCCGGGCGATGGAATCATCAGGGGTAACTGTAAGGGTTTTTGCGGACAGCGCGGCTTTCAGAGCAGAAAGGCCTTGATTTCTGAATCCTCTCAGAAGAGTTATCTCTCTTGAGGGCACTCTGACACGCACATCAAGCCCCATCCAATCTGAAGAAGGAAGCGATTTTATTGCCTTTTGCAGATAATGACGCGACCTCACCAGGAAACCAAGGCAAGGGTGCCAGGGGCCGTCAATCATCCTTCTTCCTTCGATAAGCTCCTGAGAGGGGGCAAGCCCTATCCTTATTACTTGTATTTGCTCCTCTTCAAAGCGGGCTAAGGCCTGCGCGCAGAGGCTTACCGTCTCTTCAAGCCCTAAAGGCGTGTACCGACCACCGGCGTAGAGACCTGCCAGTGCGGTTCCTTCAATGACCACGGTAGGATAGAGCCTTACCATTGAAGGCCTCAAGGCTATCACCTCTTCGACAGAATCCATAAAGATTGCAGGGGAATCCCCGGGAAGCCCCGCCATAAGCTGGGCACCGACTTCAAAGCCGAGCGATTTGAGGAGATAAAAAGCATCCCTGGTATGCTCCGAACTATGCCCTCTTCCAGCCCGGTTAAGGACATCATCGTTCATTGACTGGACACCCAATTCTACCGTATCAACCCCGTATTCCTTCATCAAAAGGAGTTTCTCCTCTTCAAGGGAATCGGGCCTTGTTGATACTCGTATGGACGAAAAGAGCCCCTTCTCGCGAAAAGAGCTTGTCGCAGCAAGTATCTGCCTTATTACAGGCAGTGGATTATTTGTGAAGGTGCCCCCGTAGAAGGCAACTATTACTTTTTTCCCCTCGTGGCGTCTCGTCTTTGAAAAGGCATCACTGAGAAAACGGACAATGGTTTCGGTGCTGACACCCTTTTCATCAATCGAGGTTATGGCCTTTTGGTCACAAAATACACATCGGCCCTTACAACCCTGAAAAGGAAGAAAGACAGGCACTATCACTGGTGGTTGATCAGGCAAGAATAGGCCTCCTTTGCTGCCTCCTGTTCGGCCTCTTTCTTGCTTTTCCCGATTCCCTCGGCAAGAAGCCTTCCACTCAGCCACACGCTTACCCTGAAGGTCTTATCATGGGGAGGGCCGCTCTCGGCCAGCAGGTGATAAGCCGGAAGCGACTTGCAGTTCTGCTGGGTATATTCCTGAAGAAGACTCTTGGAATCGTCTGCAAGCCCCTTTTCAATCGTCTGTCTTAAAAGAGGGCCGATAATCCTCTCTATAACCACCATGGCATTGTCAAGCCCGCCGTCCAGATAAACGGCTCCTATCAATGCCTCAAGCGTATCGGCCATTATGGAGGGCTTGTCCTTTCCGCCGCTCGCCTCTTCACCCTTTCCAAGAAGGATCATCTCTCCAAGCCTCAGTTCCCTGGCAGCGCGGCTAAGCCCGTTTTCACTGACAACAGATGCCCTGAGCTTGGAAAGTTCACCTTCCCTGGCCTCAGGAAGAAGATTCATAAGCATGTGCCCCACGGCAAGATCGAGGACCGCGTCTCCCAGAAACTCAAGCCTCTCGTTATCTCCCCTAAGATCACCAGGGTTCTCGTGGACGAATGAAGAATGCCGGAAGGCCTGTCTTGCCATCTCCGGATTACGAAATTCATATCCGATTTCATTGTAAAGATTTTTTAGTATCTCTTCCGTCAAGTAATCTCCCTTTAACCCCCATGCTGCCATTAAAATCCATCATTAGCTCCCCTTCTCCCTCAAGTCAATACCGGCAAAGACAATTAACCAGGCGCAACATCGGTTTAGACCTCTGCAAGGCTACAAATATATTGACTATTTTTTTTATGAACTGATATACTGTCTTTTTTAAGTAACTGTTCCGGCTGTCAGATTCACGGTTAGTCGGCTTTTCATATTTCTTGAGATAGTTGATGGATAAACGAATGTCAATCTTGGCTCCTTTGTTAAATGCTAAACTTTATGGGTTAATTCACGTGCCGGTTGCCAGGCCCCAATATCCGTAGCCCGTCTAATCTTCATCGCTTTCTAACCGTTAACAGTGAACCCTTGAACTTTGAACCTGGAGTAGTTAGTTTTTTTTAATGGAGATCATCGTCTTATGAAGAACAAACTTCTCACTGAACGAGAAATACGTGAAGCCCTCCAGAAGATGGCGGAAAATATCTTAAAGAGGCACCCTGATGAAAAAAATCTGGTGCTGGTAGGCATCATAACCGGCGGGGCATTTCTCGCCATGAGGCTAAGTAAGATACTCACCTCTTTGAGCGGCTGCGCGCCTTCTATAGGCACATTGGACATAACCCTCTACAGGGATGACTGGACAAGGATAGGGCCTGCCCCCGTCGTGAGGAAGACGGACATCTCGTTCGGAGTGGATGACAGGACAATAGTGCTCGTTGATGATGTCATCTTTACCGGCCGGACGGTAAGGGCCGCGATGGATGCCCTTATGGATTACGGCAGGCCTAAGAGAATAGAACTGGCGGTATTGGTGGACAGGGGTGAGGCCTGTCGGGAACTGCCTATCATGGCCAACTACGCTGGAATGATTTATAGCGCTAAAGCATTTGAGACGGTAAATGTTTACCTTGAGGAGGCTGGCTTTTCTGACTGTGTTACAGTAGAAGGAAGACAGGATTAATATGACGACACATCGAAAGAGATCAGGCCTGAGACGTAAGAAGTCCCATGAAAAACAAAGTCAAGTAAGCGGACACATATCCGCCATAGCTTCTCAGATGGACGCATCGGATGTCGGTCAGATTGTCGAGAGGGTAAGTGACCCTGATGAGGCCTGCGCCCTCATTGAAGCAATACCTGCAGGATACGCAGGAACTGAAGCCCTCGTGTCCGCCCTTGCGGAGAAGTTTTGCGATAAATCGGTTATGAAATCCGCCAGGCGCCTGGCCTTCAAACTTAAGAATGCCGGGATAGAAGTTGAAACCCTTAATGCGGCTTCTGTTGGCGACTCTCTACTGAAAAAGGAAAGATTCAGTGATGAACTTTCGGCCTCTATGGGTCCCGTAATGGACATTGCAGGCACAAGAGCGGTTTTGTTTACAAGCCATTCGCCGGTGAAAGGCATACATGCAGGGATAGGGATGGTATCACCGACAGAAGGAATTCGAGAGTTCGTATTCGGCCCCCTGCCGAAGAAACTTTTAGGCAGCATGGTACAGGAGGTTGATTCCGCTGCCGGGCCGCTCGTGGAGGTTGATCTATCTCTTTTTTTTACAATCATGGAAGCAGCCTGCACTGCAGGCAGTCAGGGAACCCCCTCAGCATTGGCCTATAAGGAGATGAGGCCGTTCCTTCTAAACAGAGTACAGGGCTATGAAGGTCCCATCCACGCTGATCTTAGAGATGAATCCAGGCAAAGAAAGGATATATTGACATCCTCTGAGGCCGAAGAGCTTTTTTCCAATGCGCCCCTGAATATGTGGATCCCTGCAGATTATGCCGTTGCTTCATATATGGATAAGCTCAATGAAGTGCGGCAGAGCCCTCTTACGCTATCCAATGCGCTTCTCAGGGACAGGGAAAGGGAGATCGAGGATAAGCTCGCCCTGGAGATATTTACCCCTGACAGAAGGAATTCCATCGCTGATATCCTTTATGAAACCGCCTACTTTCACCGTAAAAGAGGGGAAGATCGGCTTAAGAGGCTTGCCTTGTCTGCCGCCAGGGAAATGGATGAGGGAGAAGGCGGTATGTCAAACCCCGCCATAAGGTTATTAGTTTCCCGGGTTTTGGAGAGCAATGCGGATGAGACTGACGCCGACATGGAACTTGAAGAAAATACAGAAAGCGGTCTCATACTAGCACCCTGAAGGACTTGAAAAATAGTCAAGCGAGGGATTATATGGCTGTCGCAATCAAGATCAGCACCAGAGGTAGAAGTGAGATGGTTGATATAACTGCCCTTGTCAAAAAGGAGCTTGATAATTCCGGCAAGGCAGACGGAATGTGTCTTGTCTATATCCCCCATACGACTGCCGGAGTTACTATAAATGAAGGGGCGGACCCGGATGTCAAAAGCGACATCCTGGCGGCGCTCTCCGAAATGGTCCCGGCCACCGGAAATTATCGCCATGCTGAAGGCAACTCCGACAGCCATATCAAGGCTGCACTTGTCGGGAGTTCAGTCGTAATACCGATTCAAAACGCAAAGCTCTTGCTCGGGACATGGCAGTCCATATTTTTCTGTGAATTTGACGGACCACGCTCACGCAGCGCCTTGATCCAGTTCATCTGATGTTTGACTTTGTCTCCGCCGAGATTAAATTTTTAAAATTGCACGGGTTCAAAGTTCAGGGGTTCAAAGTTACAGAGCGCCGAACACTTGCTCCATGCCTGGATGCATCAAGTATGTCAATAAATATGTAGAACTAAATCCAACTTACCGTGGATCTCACAACCTGAGCGGTTATGATTTCACGTCCCAGGAAATAAATTGTTAACTTGGAGTCAGCCAATGCCTATATTTGAATTCAGATGCCTCGAATGCGGAGAAGTGTTTGAAAGACTTTTTCTGCACTCAGAGGACTCCATTGATCTATCCTGCCCCAAATGCAGCGCGGAGAATTGCCGGCGAGTCGTAAGTTCGACAAATTACGCCATGGGACCGGGTCCGAACGGAGCAAAGCCAAAGATTACCACCAAGTCTTGCGGCGGCTCCAACCAATGTGTAACCCTCGATCTTCCGGGGCATTCACGCTAAGAAAGGTCTCTTGTTGATCCTCGAGCCGTGATGGAACCTTTGATTCAAAAAAACGTGACTGGAGTTTCGCTTGATGAGGATGACGTTCTGCTCATAAGCGATCTGTTTCAAGACGTGGTCGTTGAAAAGTTAAAGAAGTTGCACGCCAGAAACGGCATTATAACATGCGGTTTTGCCGGTGAAAAATATGGGAACTGGCTTCTTCGATTTCGCTCTTCCGGCTCCGGATTTGAGATTGTCGGTTTTGAGTTTGACGAACGAGCGGAGGAAATGGGGCTTGATCTTTGAAGTTTGAACTTTGAACTTTGAACTTCTTCGTTGTGCCCTGCCAGGGCATGAGGGTTAGACAGTGAGAAATTTGATGGAAAGCAGATTCACGAACAGAGAGCTGGTCAGGGAGCCCAAGTGCCCTTTCTGCGGAAACCCCTTGGAAAGGCCCTGCGAGGTCGAAGGCATAAGCTCAAGGGGCATGGAATTAGGAACCTGCCGGTGTGGGGCGACGTACGCCCATGACGCTACCGGGCACAACCTTGGATCTGCCATGTCCGAGGCACTTGTATATGGCTGTGGAGGAGATTGGGATAAGGCCTGGAACCTCATGCCCGATGAAGATTATCTTCAAGACAGGGTTGAAAACTATGATATCGAGAGCCACCTCATCGTGCCGGGAGGCACCTATGACGGCAGAAGGATCGCCGGAGTCCTCTACTTCATCCTTATGAAAAGCAGGAGTTGTGAAGTGGAGCCCTTGCCATCCTCCAAATTGGAAGTTCCAGGGACATCCAGTACATATTCCGCAGGCAAGTCAAGGTTGAGGAGAAGCTATTCAAAAGGGGAGATAGAAGGCTATATCCGCGATTACAATATGGCGGCGCTGCTTGAAATAGCTGCCTTCGACTCCAGGGTCATCCGGTCCCTTCAGCGTATGCTTTATTCGGTTGACCCGATCATGCGCAGCAAAGCCTCCGAGGCCATGGGAAGGACGGCTGCCGTTATCGCCGAGAGGGAGCCCGCTGTGGTAATAAACCTGCTTCAGGGGCTTATCACATCCGTTACGGACACCGCAGCATCGAGCTGGGGATCGGTTGCTGCCATAGGTGAAATAATTGGCGCAAACCCCAAACGCTTCGGAGGTTATCTGCCTCATCTCCTTAGGTTGTCCGGAGATCGCATCCTGCTTAGAGACGTCCTAGCCGCACTCGGGACAATAAGCGTCTCAAGTCCCGGCCTGTTGAGGAAATACACATACCACTTTATCCCTCTTTTGCGCGATCCTTCCAGTGAGATAAGGGGATTGGCAGCTATTCTGCTTGCTAATCTCGGCGCAGTTGAAGCCGGAGAAGACCTCGAATCTTTACTGGAGGACGATTCAGAGCTTGAGGTATATAAAAAAGGTTCTATGGAAACCGTGACTGTGCGCGCTCTTGCGAAAGAAGCCCTTGAGCGGTTATGAAAATCTCCTTTCTCTTTGGAGGCCCCGGCGGAGAAAGGAGCATTGATGAGGAGGAACTGGCCCTTCCTTACCGTGTAGGCAACTTTAAAGAGCATCCGTTCTTGACCCTTGGAGACTATTTCAGAGCAGCAGCCTCCGCGCTGCTTGAAGAGGATACACAGCCTCTTCTTGTCTGTCTGGAGGCGTTATCAGGGGTGAGCTTCACCCGTAAAGACCTAGAAAAGGTTGTAGTAAGGAGTGAAAAGCATGGAGCCGTTTATCACGTTGCAAGCATAGACATCCATGCTGAGGGACGCAAGATCAGGCTGGGCCTGAACGGAGCCCTTTCTTCCTCAGGTGCCGCCCAGCTTGAAAATGAATACCAGACTCTTGAATTGCTCTCATCAAGAATTAATCCTTCCCTGATTCCAATGCCTCTTAGAAAGACAAAAGTAACTGTCGGTAAGAAGGGAGAATACTTCCTCTTTGCCCTTGTCCGGTGGTTTGATGACTATCATGAATGGCACCTCACCGGGACGGACTGGCGCAATGAAGATATTGTCACACTATGGGATACCACGACGGGGTACCGAAGGGCTTCCAGTGAAGAGGTCTATGACATATTCCGGCTTTCCTCAAAAATCCTGACCCTCTACTACGATGTCTTTTCCTTTTCACAGATCCGGCCGTGGCATCATGCCGCGGGGGATTTCGTCGTGCGAATAAGAAACGGCATAACAGACATCAGGCTTGTCTCCGCCAGGGGATACAGCCCTTCTCCGCTTTTTCAGCTAAGCGCCCGGCCTTCACCCATCGTTGCTCTGGTTTATTTTCTCATTGAGATTTCGGTAAGGATGCGCATTGACAGGTTTGAAGGAACAGGGAGTTCGGCCTGGGCAGGCAAAGTCGGCTGTTACGGGACGGTTGACGGGTTTCTTGAGGGGATAAAGGAGCTGGAAGCAAATGACAGGCTTGAGGGCATTCAGTTAACTGACATAGTATCCCTTCTCAACTCATTTGAGATAAAGGAATTTCTTAATCTTCTTGAGCCCGTGGCGGACATGATTTCCATCGAGAATCCTGAGGATTACAATTTGCTCGCAGCCCGCATCGAAGATCATGCTCATGATCTGTATGAAGCCGTCAGAGCCTGCCGGCCATAAGGTCTTCAAGAGGGGTAGCCAAGGCCTTGGAGACCGATATAAGCAGGGATGCTGTTTCCCTGGCGGATTTCAAGGCAAGCAGCTTTACTGACAGATCATAGAGAACACGCTGTGCCTCCCCCAGGTCAAAAGCAGGATAGCCGTATCCCTTTTCAAAGCCCGCCTTGGGGCAAACCATTGCCTTCCCGCCCGAAGACGTAGGTATCCCATAGACCCTGCATGTAATCGGCCTTGCGGAATAAAGCTCGCAAAGGTGGTCGTCTGAAAGAAGCGGGCACTTTATCCGTATGGTGGATAGATCCACCTCTCCAGCCCCTGCTTCACCGGAAGTTCCTGTCATTTTCTTCCAAAGTCTTGCGATCTCCCGTTCGCTCTTTGCGCAGCGGTTCAGGATAGCCCTTCTTCTCTTCCTGTCAAGTTCCTGAAAGCGCATGCGAATGTATGCCGCTTCCACAAAGAAAAGACCGAAGGCAGCATGGCAGCAATCCGCGCAACCATGCGCGCAACGAACCTTTTCTCTGAAATCCGTCCTGATCTTTGCGAAGGCGGCGTCTGCCGTCTTCACCAGACGCTCGTATTCTTCAAAGAGAGCATTCGCCATCAGGCGGTCCTGTATGCCTTGAGTTTTTCCAAAAATAAAGGATGAGGATCAAATCCAAGGGCAACGGCCTTATCGAGGTGCTTCACGGCCTTCGCGAAGTCGCCCTTCATATAATAGGCGCTCGCAAGATTATTTTGTCCGAGCGCAAAGTCAGGGGCCTTTGCGACGAGGGACTCGCCGGTAGCAACCGCAGTCTCGATCTCCCCTTTTTGCAGATAGGCGCTAACGAGGTTGGCATAGGCCTGAACGATATCGGGATTAAGCTCAACGGCCATTTTGAGGGCCTCTATTGCCTCATCCGATCTTCCCATCTGGAGATACGCAAATCCTATATTTGCATATCCCCTTGCGTACCTGGGCTCCAGTTCCACTGCCCTTTTGTTTACATCCAGCACCTTCTCCACTTCGCCCCTGCTGAAATAGATATATCCCAGATTGACAAAGGCCTCAAACATCCTCGCGCTGTTGGCGATAGCTTCATCAAAGGCCTTGATGGCCTCATCAAGCCTTCCCTCCTTCATGAGCACAACACCGATATTATACTGGCTGTTGGCGCACTCAGGGTTCTCGGCAAGGATTTCCTTCTGCCTCTGTATGAATGCCTCCGACGACTCCGGTTCTTTCATCCGCACACTCCGCTAATAATGCGAAGAGGCCGCCTTCAAAAGAAAGACGGCCTCCCGCAGTAGTTAATCAGTTAAGATACACCAGATCTGCTAGTGATCCTCAGTCTGACCCCTTCCCTTCAGCCCATACATTGTGCTGCTTCCAGTAGAAAAATAGATCAGCTTTTCTTCGTTCACCAGGGCGGTAGCAGCCTTCTTTATGTCCCTTGTAGAGACATCAGCTTTTATCTTCTTAACGCCCTTTTCCATATCGCTGAAATAGAACTTTGATTTTTTGTTTGTCTCAGCGAACTCCAAAATCGCCTTCTTGATATCTTCCATAGCCATCTCCTTTTGTTCCATGAATAAGCGAACTAATCCTCAACGCCTCCGACAGCCTTTGAGACCTCCCAGGAAGCGGGAGAGTACTTAAAGAGGGTGGAAGTTCTATAGGTATCGTATTGAAGCCTGTAATCATCAATAAGATGCTCGGAAAACGGGAAGTCGCAAAGCTCGAAAAATCTCTCCCATCCCACCCTGGCGGCCCAGTCTCCGATTCTTTCGTACTTATTGGCATGGGAGTCATAGACTTCAATTATTTTCCTCACCGACTGACAAACCTCCGGGAATCTTGGGAAGTTATTTGGCAGTGCCGGAATGACGACCTTGGAAAACCTGGGAGCATTGATCCTGTTGGAAATCTTTCCGCCGGCCAAAATGGTCACGCAGTCACCCTGGCTATCAGAAAGGGGCAGGGCCATACACATGGTGTAGCAGTTTCCACAGAACATGCAGCGTTCATCGTTTATCTTTACCGCCTTCTTGCCCGTCTCAGTCTTTGTGGGACTGATAGCCGCCGTGGGGCATGCTGCAATAACCAGTGGAATCTCGCATACCGAATCCAGCACCTCTGCGTCCACTATCGGGGGCTTCCTGTGATAACCCAGAAGGGCGATATCGGAGCAATGAACCGCGCCGCACATGTTGAGGCAGCAGGCCATTGAAACCCTAACCTGAGCAGGCAGGGTCATACCCTGAAAGTATTCGAACAGATCATCCATCACAGCCTTGACCATGGATGAGGCGTCCGTTGCCGGAGTATGACAATGGATATATCCCTGTGTGTGAACTATATTGGTCAAACCGGCGCCTGTCCCGCCTATGGGGAACTTGAGGCTTCCGGTCACATGCTTTCGGCCTGTCAGATCCTTTTTGAGGGCATCCAGCTTTTCAAGGCTTTCCACCATGAATTCTATATTGTTTCTTGTGGTGAAACGGACATGGCCGCCGCAGTACTTGTCGGCTATATCACATATCTCACGCACGTGCTCTACGGTCATGAAACGGGCCCCGCCGCATCTCACGGTAAAGACCTTGTCTCCCGTCTCCGACACGTGAACAAGTACGCCGGGCTCGAGTATCTCATGGTAAAGCCATTTGCCGTAATTCTTCTGGATAATCGGTGGGAAATACTGCCAAAAATGCCTCGGCCCCATATCCGTGAGCCTGTTTTCCATCGGTTTTTCCGGATTGTAAAGTCCTAACCTGTTAGTTGAAAGTCCCATCAGTTAAACCTCCTATCTCGCATGTCTGGAGCGGTAGTCCTTGATATCTCTCTTCCATCCGCCTGGCACATCTTCTTCTTTCCAGAAGATGTAGGGGTTGGAGCGCGGCTCTTTCACTGCCTGAGGCATCGCAGGTATATTTAGCACCTGGAGCAGTTTCCTGATTCCCTGCCTCTGGATAAGTTCTCCCAGCCTTTCACGGTTCTTGCCTTCCTCCATCCACCAGTCCCAGATAGGTTCTATAACCTTTTCCTTGATGTTGTCATAAGGCGCCTCGCATTTGATGAAAGGAATCGTCAGGGTGGCCATCTGCGCACCCTCGAGTATCGGGGCCTTTGCTCCCAAAAGAATGCTCGCTCCGGTATCCTTACCGGGCCTCAATGCCTTCGGCATGACGTTTATGCAGTGCATGCAGCGCGTGCATTCCTTGTCGTCTATCATGAGCTTTTTGCCTTCCATCCACATGCACTGGGTCGGGCAAAGATCCAACACCTCTTTCTTGATGTCGAATTTACCCCAGTCCCTTCCCTGGTGGGCCCCGCCGTTCGGCGGCACCTCTCCACCGATATAGGCCTGTACGGCCTCCTGGTCTATGCGGATGTTGTCGCGCCATGTCCCGATAAATGACATATCGGAGCGCGCTATGGAAGCAACACAGCAATTGGGGCATCCGTCAAATTTGAATTTGAATTTGTAAGGAAACGCAGGGCGATGAAGCTCATCCTGATAGTGCTGGGTGAAATCATAGCACATATCCTGCGTGTCAATGCATGCCCATTCGCATCTGGCCTTACCGATACAGCAAGAAGGGGTCCTGAGGTTTGATCCTGAGCCTCCGAGGTCCTGCTGCATGACATGGGTAAGCTCGTAAAAAATAGGCTCAAGCTGCTCTGTAAATGTTCCAAGAAAGACGATATCACCGGTTGAGCCGTGCAGGTTCATCATGCCGCTTCCTCGATATTCCCAGAGATCGCAAAGAGACCGTAGATAATCGCTTGAATAGAATTTGCTTGCTGGCTGATTGACTCGCACTGTGTGGAAATGTGCAACAGAAGGGAACTGTTTCTGAAGGTCAGAGTACCTTCCTATAACGCCTCCTCCGTAACCGAAAACACCTACTATTCCACCGTGTTTCCAGTGGGTCTCACCGTCCTTGAAAGAAACCTCAAGCTGCCCGAGGAGATCCTCCACAACGTCCCTATCAATCATCATCCTGTCCTGGCTGAGCTTCCTTCTGTGAAGGGCGAGCCTCTTTGCATCAGCAACGAAGCTTGGCCAGGGGCCGCTTTCGAGCTGTTCA
>MNYJ01000116.1 GCA_001874005.1 Desulfobacteraceae bacterium CG2_30_51_40 | reverse complement strand
TGCCCCTCAAAACCATCAGAGCCCATCAAATATAGAGGAAAGCCGCAGCAGTTCTCATCCATTGCAAGGGTCGTAAAATCTACTTTCGCCTTTTCCAGTGGCTTTATGAGGCTTGGGACCATCTTCATGTCGAGATAGCTCGGAACGCATCCCATGAAAAGAAGCGTTTCTGCCTTTTGTTTCAATTCCCCTTTGAGAGCCTTTTCTTTAAGCGCAGGGGGATAGATGCCTATGCGGTCTTCCCTCGCACTCGCAAAAACGTTGCCTGTTTTTATTATGTTGTCTCTCACCCCCAGAACGGGTGCCGGAGTAAATCCGGCCTTGTACAGTTGTTTCCTTACTCCTTCAACAATCTCATCAACCTTTATGCGGGCGGGGCAGAAATACGTGCAGGCCTGGCAGGTGGTGCAACTATAGAAGACATCCGCAAGCTCTTTGCTGGGCTCTATTGTTCCGTTCATCAAATAGAACGCAAGAGCATTTCTTCCCCTTGCGTTTCTTCCCTCCCTCTGGGTTACCGAAAAGGTGGGGCATCCAAGGCGGCAAAATCCGCAATGAATGCAGGCAAGGACCTCATTGTCAATGTCCTTGCCGTAAGATCTGACACCCTCCGGATTATCCAAAAGAGGCTGAAACGCAAAGTAATCAAAGATGGTAGGCTTGATCTCGCTTTCCTGTAAGGCCATCTTGCCCGGATTCAGTATATTATCCGGATCAAGCGCCTTTTTGATTGACCTCATCACTTCAATGGCCGGTCCAAGTTCCATCTTCATATGAGGGGCCCTGGTAAGCCCGCTTCCGTGCTCTGCGCTCAGTGTGCCTTTCATCTCCATTGCCGCGGCCACCAACTCCTCAACGGCAGGCTTGAGGCGATTCCATTCATCCCTGTCTCTTACATCACAGACAAAGGTCGTGTGAACATTTCCATCTCCCACATGCCCGAATGTGGCTATCATAATATTGTATTTACGGCTGATAGCCTGGGCGATTTTTATGGTTTCAGGAATACGTGAAGAAGGAACTCCCAGATCCTCTGCGATAGGGATGAGACGATTCCCGGGCTTTATTCTTGAAAGAGTTGGAACCAGGCCACCCCTTGCCCTCATCATCTCTTCTCTCCTGGCGGGGTTGTCGGTCCATTCAAATTCCTTTACGCCATACTTCTTGCAGATGGCCTCTATGCGCTGCATGTCTTTGACGACCACCTCTTTGACGCCGTCAGCCTCCATTATGAGGAGGGCCTCAATCTTGCTAACGTCCTTTGCAAGCACATGCTCTACGACCTTAAGGCTGAATTTATCCATAATCTCGCACCCGGCAAGTTTTATGCCGGATGTGGTTACCTCAGTAACCGCGTCACCAGCCGCATTCAGGTCTCCGAAAACCGCTACCGCCAGTGCTCCGTACTCCGGCTTCGGATCAAGCTTTACCGTAACCTCGGTTATTATGCCCAGAGTGCCCTCAGCCCCGCAGAAAAGGTGCGTAAGATCATAGCCTAGAGATGACTTAGGCGCCCTTGTTCCGGTATCTATTACGGTGCCGTCGGCAAGCACTACCTTAAGGCCCTTTATATAATCCCTTGTAGTCCCGTATTTTACTGCACGGTGTCCGCTCGCGTTTGTTGACACCATTCCGCCGATGGTAGCTATGGCCTCACTGCCCGGATTGGGAGGGAACATAAGCCCGTCCTTGGCCAGGATGTTGTTTAGCTGCATGCATACCACCCCGGGCTCAAGCCTGGCATAGAAATCGTTCTTATTTATCTCGATGATCTTGTTCATGTTGTGGAGATCAAGAAGCAGTCCCCCCTTGACAGGGAGCACCGCACCTGTCACGCTGGTGCCGGTTCCGCGAGCCGTTACAGGGATCTTTTCCCTCTTGGCGACCTTCATTATGGCCGATACCTGGTCGGTGGACCGGGCAAAAATAACGGCATCCGGTATCCCCTGATGCACGGACATATCCCTTGAATAGCACATGCATTCAATTCTGTCTGAAAAGACGTTCTCAGGACCCACAATTTGAGTAATTTCAGATATGATATCCATTAGTTATCCTCCTATTCACGCCGGCAGAACCTTTAATCGGGCGGTCAAAATATGCTCTGCTGAGATGATAATATGGCTACTATTTAGCTACAAAATAACCATAGACAATGAGTAGAGATGTTGTCAAGCCAAAAACCAGAGATTAGAATCCGAAATTGGAATTACAGCTCAGACCCGAAAAGGGCTCAACTAACACTCATGCCCGGGCACAGCACAACGAAGCATGAAAATGCCCCCATGTCATTCCGGACTCTATCCGGAATCTACGTGTAAAAGACTGGGTACCGGCCTTCGCCGGTATGACGATGAATTTTTATTTAACCGCTCACACCCCGGGCAAGGAGCAACGAAAGATGAAAATAGTCAATAGATTGGCCGCATTTTCATATAAATCGCAAAAGGTCTAAAGCCAAAGAGCAGTTGAAAATTCTCTTCTTTTTTGATGGATATGCCATGTCTATTGTTTTAACGGATGTAACACTCAGGGAATACGGGCAGAATGTCCCCGAAGGTTTCCTGCATTTATTCAACGCGCAGAGGCGGTTGGAGTTAACCCGCCTCCTCTTGGAGACAGGTTTCAGGAGACTTGAAGTCCTGTCATGCGTAAGCCCGGCTGTTGCGCCTGCCATGAACAAACAGGATGTATCCAATATAGCAAACTCCCTGGGGAGTCCGGATGGGGTAACTTTCGTGACACTTGTCCCGAATGAGGCAGGATACCGTAATTTCCTCTCCCTGGGCCTGGGGCCTGACGGATGGAATCACTGCATGGGGCTTTTCTTTTCCGCGGTTGAGGCACACAACTTGGCCAACCTTGGGAAAACGATAGATGAATCCATGCAATCCTACGACAGAATCCTTATGGATGCCGCGAGGAAAGGCATAAGGGTTGCCGGATATGTGTCAGCAGCATTCGGATTTCAAATGAGACAAAAAAGCCAAATCACAGAGCCTTCCATCACAGAGTTAAATAATTATATTAATTTTTTTTTCGAAAGAGGCTCCGAAGTGGTAACCATATCCGATCTACAAGGTGTGGCCGACGCGCAAAAGACAGCCGGCGTAATCGAAGGAGTTCTTGAAGGCAGAAAGGGGGCAGATATGGATCGGATAGGCTACCATCCCCACCACATAATCCCTGAAAAGGCTGTTGCTAACAGCCTCGCTGCCCTTAAACTCGGCATCGGCCGTTTCGACTCTTCCCTTGGAGGAAGCGGCGGATGCGTAACAGGTGCTCCAGGCAACCAACCCACGGAACTCCTTATGGAAGAATTGGAAAAAATGGGGATTAACACTGGGATAGACCTTAAGAAGATAAAGGCCCTTGTCAGGAAGGTGACAGAGGGCCTCTACATGAAAATTCCTACTCCCGGCGGTAAAGTAGCTATTCCCGCTTAAGTATTTCGGGCGTGATGACAGGTACTTCAGGCCAGTCGGAAGGAAATATCTGATCTTCTTTTTCTCCTAGATTCGCCTTGACCTTGGAAAGGCCGGGGCGTTTGAACTCCTCCCGCGGCTCCTTGGGAATTCGCCCGTTGGTTATGGACTCTGATCTAAGACGCCTCCCCACGGTCCTTTCAACCATCTTGCCCAGCTCCAGGATCCTGTCAACATTGACACCCTCAAGATTCACACCCATTTCATCGAGCATCACGCACATATCCTCAAAGCAGACAAGCCCCACATCACTGGGATCTTTATAGTAGTAAGAACCGGTTCCCTGAACCGGCACCCTGTCAAGGAAATTTGCGGGCTGCCCGCCCAGTCCTCCGAGAGTGCCCTCAAAAATGTCAATCCCCGCCTGGAGGGCGGCAAGCACGTTTGCAAGACCCCAACCTCTTGTCACGTGGAAATGGGCAACATGGAGGTCGGGATTTGGAAGGGCGTCCAGCACCATGGAGAAATAGCGGTACACCTGATTAGGGGGCGCGGAACCGTCGTGGTCGGCATGCTCGATATCGTCGGCCCCTATGCTGAGCCATCTTTTTGTAAATTCGATGGCGTCTTCAAACCTTGTGGGTCCGGAAATAGGGCTTCCCCAGATGGTGCTGACCGTACCGCACATCCTGATACCGGCATCCTTGCATTTTTTGATGCACCGTTCGGCCTCCCTCCAGTAATCCGGAAGGCTTGTGCCGCTGTTTGCAAAGTGATGCTCTTCGTCGGTTGATACCATCATAAGAACCCTGTCGGGTCCGATCCCCTTTTCCTTGAGCCTTATGGCCCTGTCAACAGCCGGTTCCCTTATCGTGACGGCTGTCCACTCGATCTGATCGGGTTTTATCCCTTTCTTTACGAGTCTTTTTTGAAAAAACTCATCTCTCAGACCCTTCAGAACATCTTCGGCATCCCTAAACTGCGGCATTATTCGAGGATTTCCAAGGTTGGTCGCCTCAATTCTCTTCACTCCTGCAAGGGCTAGCTCCTGCAGATAATACAGCTTTGCCTCCGTGGGTATCCACGACTCCTCGTGCTGAAACCCGTCGCGAACCGTTATGTCACCGAGTCTTACTTCTCTTGGCATTCCAGGGTGGATTTCAAACATATTATAGCGGTCCATCAGTTTCTCCTTTCTTGTTCGGCTATCCCCTTATTGACCTGGGGAGCAACATCTGATGGTGTGGGCAGATACTTGTTGGGTTCTGATAGGCACTTCTTGCAAAGCCGATAAAATAATCCCTTATCGAGGTCATCGGAACTACCTCTTCCACCATGCCGGTCTTGGCGCAATAGATGGGCCTTGACTGCTCATAGTATTGTCTGGCTAGATCGTTCATTTTCCCTATGATCGGCTCAAGAGGTTTTCCGGCGTCCTTATCTTTGACAAGTCTTCTGGCGAACGCCGCAGCAGCCGCGGTCTCTCCGTGCATAACGTAGATTTCGGTGGTCGCGACCCCTAATGTAAAGGCGTTGTTCCTTGTCGCCTGAGGCCCCCCCATGATATAGTGAGCAGCGGCCGTACCTTTCCTCAAAACCACGCACAGCATGGGAAGATGAGAGCTTTCTATGGAGTAGATAAGGGATTGCCCTAATCCCAACAGCTCAGCCTGCTCCGCGATGTCTCCGACATCAATGCCCGAGGTATCCTGGAACCATATAAGGGGTATCCTGTCTCTTCCGCAAAACATGACCATCTCGTTCATTTTTATAAGGCCTTCACGGTAGAGTTTTCCTCCAATCCCAGAATACTTGCCTTCCGCGTAACCGGGATAGTTCTTACCCAGGAAGCCCTGCCGGTTGCCTATGACGCCCACAGCAAGGCCGTCAATCCTGGTAATCCCGCAATAGACCTCAGGCCCGTAATCGGGCCTGTATTCAAGATGCTCGCTTCCGTCGAAGATATGGGCCATTACCTGCTCCAGGCTGTATATCCGCTTTTGATTAACGGGCACTATATAGTCCATGTCTCCAGGAGGATAAAGGGGTTCGACAGGCTCAGCCACCCTGAAGGTGGATGGGGCATAGCAGGGCATCCCCGCCATGCAGCTTCTCATGGCATCAATCACCCCTTCCTCCGTAGGAAAAATCTGCCTCATGAATCCTGTCTTGTCGTAGTGAATGCCCGCCCCTCCGGGAGGAACCTCCTTAAAGTGACGGGTAGCCTCAATAAGGGTCTCAGCTCCCTCCATATCAAAAAATCCTTTGGGAGACATACCGCTTACGATACCTCCGCCTCCCACAGCCATATTTGACCTCT
>MNYJ01000084.1 GCA_001874005.1 Desulfobacteraceae bacterium CG2_30_51_40 | reverse complement strand
AGCTCCGGAGCGAAAATAGGTTCCGCCAGTACCCCCGTTGATCACTGGGTTAACGCCTCAATGTTTGACACGGAAGGCGCTATTAGGTAGTGTCCATCCGGAAATGGCTATTTTCACCGATTTCGGCGTTGGGCTCAAATTTTAATCCTCGAAATACGTCAATGTATTCCTGTGGTTAAAATTATCGCCCGCCTTGAACTCGACGAAACTATCTCATTTACGGATGGACACCAGGTAAGTTGACCCCTCCTGAGAAGTGATTACAATATAGCCTGTGATAGAAATTATCTATATTTTTTAAGGAGATTAGAAGATATGCGTGACAATAACGGAGATCGGATGTTCACCGGAGCCTCCAAATATATCCTGGATGATGAACTTGCAAGCATAGTAAATATATCCATGCGCCTTGAGCTTCCGCTTCTTCTCAAAGGAGAGCCGGGCACAGGTAAGACCATGCTGGCTCATGCGATAGCAGAGGCGCTCTCCATGCGTCTCATTGTGCTCAATGTCAAATCCAGCATGAAACTCATTGACGCACTGTACCAGTACGACACCCTCACCAGGTTAAATGACAGCCGTTTCGGGGATTCCAAAAGAGATGTCAGCAACATAGAAGATTACATAAAGATGGGCAAGATCGGCCAGTCATTCGTGACGCCTGAAAAGGTCGTTCTTCTTATTGATGAAATAGATAAGGCTGATACGGATTTCCAGGACGACATGCTGGACGTGCTTGATCAGATGGAGTTTGATATCATAGAGATTGACAAGACCATAAAGGCAATGAACAGGCCAGTCATCATAATAACCTCCAATGCCAAGAAGGACCTCTCCGACCCGTTTTTGGGCCGCTGCAATTTCCATCACATAGCCTTCCCCGAGCCGGACATGATGCGAAAGATCGTACAGGTCCACTTTCCCGACATCAGCAGGGAACTTATGGATAACGCTGTTCAGGCCTTTTACAGAATGAGGGAGATACGGGGCATTGAGAAAAAGCCTGCAACCAGGGAGCTGGTCAACTGGATAAGGGCGCTAAAGAGCGATCCTGATTTCAATGTTAAAGACCTTGTCAAGGGAGGGATTCCTTATCTAGGAGTCCTCTTCAAGAAAAGCCCCGATCACGCCCTTGCCAGAAACGCCGTTTCAAGAGCGAGGATTTAGATGTTTACAAAGTTTTTCTACCTCCTCAGGGAGGTGGGGATACCCGTAACCCCTACATCTTTTCTGCGGCTCCAGAAGGCCTTGTCAATGGGCCTTGTTACCTCCGTGGACGATTTTTACACCGCGGCAAGGTCAATCCTTGTAAAGAGCGAGAGATACTTCGACCTTTACGACCAGGTGTTCGCCCACCATTTCGAAGGCGCCGAACTCAAGTCACCGGAGGAGTTCGAACTCAACGACATAGCAAAGTCCATGTTGGAACAGTGGCTGAAGGACCCTGAAGGACTGGCGGAGGCACTGGGGGTAGATAAGGATTCTCTGAAAAATCTTACACCCGAAGAGCTCCTCAAGTATTTCCTCGACAGGCTCAAGGAGCAGACCGAAGAACATCACGGAGGCAGCAAGTGGATAGGGACAAGGGGAACCTCTCCGGTCGGGCATTCCGGTTATCATCCCGGGGGAATGCGGGTTGGAGGTGTTTCAAGGAATAAATCCGCGGTAAAGGTCGCGATGGAGAGAAGATACCGCGACTACAGTCAGGAAGGCCCCCTTACGCAGGCGCAGATGGGTGAGGCCCTCAAGAGGCTTCGTCACATGGTTCCTTCAGGCCCGAAAGATGTGGTCAATATTGACAAGACCATATATCAGACCATGAAAAACGCAGGCGAAATAGAGATCATCTTCGACAGGAGCCTCAAGGACCGCCTCAAGGTGATCCTTGCCATTGATAACGGGGGCTGGTCAATGGATCCGTATGTCGAGGTGGTTCAGACACTCTTCAATTACAGCAGGGCCATGTTCAAGGAACTGAGGACTTTCTTTTTTCACAACACCATCTACGACTACCTCTGGGAAGACCCTTCCAGATTCAGAAAACCCCTCAAGGTGGATGATCTAATAAGGCTTGAGCCTGACACGCGCTTCATAATAGTGGGAGATGCCAGCATGGCCCCATACGAACTTATGGCAACCGACGGCTCCATACACATCGAGGAAAGATCAACAAAACCAAGCTACGCGAGGCTTCAGTTTATCGCCGCAACGTTTAGTCGCTCGGTCTGGCTTAATCCCAGGATGTCTGAGGAATGGCCTTACACCCGCACGATCGGCACTATCAGGGAGATATTCCCCATGTATGAACTCACTCTTGACGGCCTTGAGGCCGCTGTGAATTATCTCATGCAGAAGAACTGATCGAGCACCATCAAAGGCCTCCACCGGTCTCAGCAAGGCTTGCGAGGCCATCAAGGTCTTTGATCCTTATTCTCGGCCCCTCGCTCTCTATAAGGCCCTTTTTGTCCATCTTGCCAAGGACTCGAGAGAGCGTTTCCGGAATGGTTCCAAGGAGGCTTGCAAGGAGGTTTTTTGGTATATCCAGTTCGATAACCATATCGCCTCCCCGAATCTCCTTCATGTATAGCAGATAGGCGGCAAGCCTGCCGGGGACTTCTTTGAGCGATAGGTCCTCAATCAGAGCCGTAAATCGTCTTAGTCTTTTTGAGAGCACCGCAAGAAGCTTAAGGGCAAGATCAGGATTTCCGCGGATAAGGGTGAGAAAGGATCGCCTGGGGAAAAACATTACCACGCCGTCCTCCATTGCCTGGGCATTTGCTGGAAATCGGTCCCCGGTGAAGACGGGCACCTCCCCGAAAGGCTCCCCCGGGCCGAAAAGATGGAGGACCTGTTCCTTCCCGTCCCATGAAACCTTATAGACCTTGACCATACCGGTCTTAATGACGAAAAAACCAGCGCCATCGTCACCGTCTGAGAATATGATCTCGCCTTTTGAGACCTGTCTCTCCTCGCTTATTTCGCCCAGGGCTCTTAGCTGGCCGAGAGCAAGTCCCTCAAACAGAGGAACCGCGCCCAGCCATGATTCCGGGGGCTCTACCCGCATCCTATGCTTCTCTTTAGTTGAGATTCCATTGCCGCATCTATTTCTTGAGAGGATGCCGGCCGAATTCCAAGCACTTCCATATTCAATTCCAGGGTTATTCCCGCCATAGGCTTATTGAAATCGCCTACAACAGTTTCAGGCTTGAGTTCAAGCACTTTGAAGCATATCAGAGTTCCACCCTTTATCTGCCGGTAGTATTGATCTTCCTTGAGGCGCTGCCTTATCAGGCCCTTCTTGGGTATCTCTCTAACTAGTGAGGGATCGTAATCCCCATAGACCTCATTCGAGCCGACTGTCACCTTAATGGTTTCACCAACCCTCGCGCCCTCAAGCGCCTCTTCAAGAGAAGGGACCTGCTTTTCAACGCCGTAGATGAACTCAATCTCTTCTGCCGGCCTTTCCTTTACGGTTCCATCCCTGAGGAAGATTTTCATAGCGTACCTGAGGCGCACGGTGGTATCCCCTCTAACTTTTTCCTCCATGGCGAGCTACCTTATCTCCAGGATCTCAAACTCCTGCATTCCTTTGGGGGTCTTGACCTTTACGGCATCTCCCTCGCGCCTGCCTATGAGGGCCTGGCCAAGCGGGGAACTTACCGAGATTTGCCCGTTATCCGGATTGGATTCGTATGGCCCTACCAGTTGATAGGTAACCTCCTCCTCTGCCTGAACATTGTAGAGCATAATGGTCCTGCCGAACACCACTCGATCGGATGGCCCTTCATCCACAACGATCACCTCCGACTTGCCTATCACAGCCTGAAGCTCGTTTATTCTGCCTTCGAGAAACGACTGACGCTCCTTTGCCGCGTGGTATTCGGCGTTTTCGCTCAGATCTCCATGGCTTATTGCCTCTGTGATGGCCTGGATATTTGCGGGACGCTCAACGCTCAGGAGATGACTCAGCTCCTTCTTTATCTTGGCCAATCCTTCCTTGGTGAACGGAATCTTATCCATGAAAAAAATAACCCCTCGATCTCTATTCAATGATAAACAAAAAATCTTTTAGTATGGTCTTGATTGATTCTTCAGGCCGGATGCAAGGCATGCCGACGAATGTTTATGCTATTAACACCTTTTTCTCCCGATTGCCACTCAAAAGCTTATGCCGGAAACGTGACCACAGAGGACTGTGGGACCGGGCCTTCCGGCAATCAAGTACGGAAAACGAGTACCGATTCTTCAAGTCCCTATTCCAATGACGTTCCCTATCAGGCTCACGAGAAGCGCAACAAGATAAGCCGCCGTAAGGTTGAAGGCAAGAGAAAAGCCGGCCCATGCCCATGATGTCTCCTTCCTGATAATTATCACCGTAGCCATACAGGGGACATAGAGCATAATGAAAATTATAAGCGTAAAGGCCTTGAGAGGATTCCATAGTCTGTCTTTTCCAAGCCTTTCCTGAAGGGAACCTTCCAGTTCCTGTTGTGATTCGCTCAGTGAATAGGCCGTGCCCAGGGTTGAAAGTATTACCTCCTTG
>MNYJ01000153.1 GCA_001874005.1 Desulfobacteraceae bacterium CG2_30_51_40 | reverse complement strand
GGTTTAGCCACAGCAGTAATGATGGCGATGGCGCTTGGCCATGTAAGGGCGGGCCGCATGAAGCAGATGCGCTCCCTTGTCCGGCCAATAGCTCTTGCAGCCTGACAACTTCAGTTAAGTCAAGTAATTAGCCATTTAGAGATTGGCTTAAGGGGATTACTATGCGCAATTGTTAACTGTTTGGGGCAACTCAGTCCTTAAACTCATATTTTGCCGCCATGTCGTACCATAAGGGCTGGCCCCCGCATTCCTCCGCCGCCCCGGTTGACTGCCGAGCCTGGCAAAAAATGGCGCAACGCAAATCCCTCACAGTAATATTGAATTCTATATTGTAAAAATATAGATTATTATGCAGACAAAGAGGTAATATTTTTCAAGCGATTCTTCGCTGCCTTCTTCCGATGCTGACAGGTTGCCGAGCTGAAGCGGCCCCTTTTCTTGTTTGATAGTGCTTTCGGCTTGCGGCATTATGATGTGCGCTACGCATGGAAACGCTTGTCGATGGAACCAATTCCCGTAAAGGAGGTGTGCGTATGAAGAAAAAAAGCCAGGCGCTCAGCAGGAGAGATTTTTTCCACAAGTTGGGCGTCCAAGTGGCCTCGGCTGGGGCCGGTGTGCTGCTCGCACAAACCGCTCAAGAGGCCGGTGCTGCGGGAGCCGTCAAGAAATACGCCATGGTGATAGACACCAACCGGTGCACCGGCTGTCAGGGATGCACCATAGCGTGCAAGAGCGAGAACAATGTGCCTGACGGATTTTTCCGGAGTTGGGTAAAGGTAGGCATGAAGGGAACCTATCCGGACGTGAGCACCCATTTTCTGCCGCGCCTGTGCAATAATTGCGAAGATGCCCCCTGCCTTAACCTATGCCCCACCGGGGCGACCTACCGCACCTATGAAGACGGGGTGGTGCATGTAAACCGAGATGTCTGCGTAGGTTGCCGCATCTGCGTTGTGGCCTGCCCCTATGGCGCCAGGTTTCCCAATCCCATTACTAAAACGGCTGACAAGTGCGATTTCTGTTACCACAGGATCACAAAGGGCCTTCAGCCGGCATGCGTTGATGCCTGTACCGGCCGTGCCAGGATCTTCGGGGACTTGAACGATCCGGAAAGCGAAGTGTCACGGTACATGCAAAATCACAGCACCCAGAGGCTCAGGGCGGATTTGGACACCAGGCCCAAGGTACATTACGTTTACGCTGACGAAAACCTGATGGGACCTGACTATCACAGGTTGCTGGGAAGGAGTCGCTCATGAACGAAACCAGTCAATATATATTTTGGGTATCACACGACGTGGCATTGGGTTATCTGATCGCCTGGTACTTGTGGCTGATCTCGCTTGCGGAAGGAACGCACATTGTAGCCCACATGAGCTGGCTTTACTACCGCACGGAAGATTATCGCCCGCTTGAAAAGGTCGGAAGCTTTCAACCCTTCATAATTCTTGCCCTGGTGCCTCTGTTTCTGGTGGCGGATCTGGGGCATCCGGAAAGATTCTATACCATGTTCTACCACTGGCACTGGACCTCGCCGGTGGCCTACGGGGTCTATGTCATCACCCTGTGCATGATCACCTACGCAATGCACGCCTTCTACTTGTTTCGCCCGGAACTGATGCATCTGGCCGGGCAGCCGGGGGCGCTTCAGTTTATCTACCGGCTTTTGACCTTCGGGAAAAAGGAGAAGGGCTCTATCGCTGAAATCCGCAGGCGTCAGGAATCACGGGAACGATTCTGGGCCGGGGCCAGCCTCTTTTTTTCCTTCCTGGGATTGATCTACCTTGGCATTCTCTTGTCATCCTTCAAAGGCAGAGTGATGTGGCATTCTTCTGTAATGGTGTTCATCTTTTTTGCATTCGGTGCCTGTTCCGGCTCAGCTTTTCTGATTTTACTCACCCACCTGAAAAACAGCCTGGTCCATACCGGTTCAAAGGCTCTGACTGAACAGAGAAGATACCTAACCGAATTTGGGATACTCTTAAAGTATTCCGTTGTGGGGCAGGCGGCTGTATTTTTCATTTACTTTGTGCTCCTGCAGTACACCGGCATAGGCGGCAGGCTTGCGAGCCACGTGTTTTTCAGCGGTCCGAGGGCATTCCAATTCTGGACATTCCAGGTGGTCATCGGTCTTGCCTTGCCTTTTGCGCTGATGCTCTACCGAAAGATGCGGGGAAATGTTCTGGTGTCCTGTATCGCTGCGATCGCGACCCTGATCGGCACCCTGTTCGGTTGCGTCAACATATTCATCGGCGGCCAAATGTTGCCCATGACCCACTTCAACTGGGAAACGCTGTCGCCCGAACCAGTCAGGATGACTTTTGGCATAGCGCTCATGATAATAATGTTTGTGGTGTTCCTCGCCACCTATAAAATTCTCCCCTATGAAAACATTGAAAGCTAGCCCGAGGAGGAGCTTATCTATGGGTACCAGCAGAAGAGATTTTATCAAAGGGGCCATGGCCCTTTCGGCTCTTGCGGCAGCAGGCGGATGTCTGAAGGAAGAAAGCAGGATTAAGCCCTGGATCAGCGGCTCTCCTGATCCCGATCCTGTAAAAGCTGCCAAAGTGGTTCGTACCGTGTGCCTCGGATGCCACAGCGCCTGCGGATTGCAGGTAAAGGTCCAGGACGGGGTGGCTGTCAAGATAGACGGAAACCCATACCATCCCAATACCCGGGAGCCCCACATTCCCTACGATACCGACGCCAGGGAAGCGGAAAAGGTGAACGGAACGGTCTGCGCCAAGGGCGGGGCCACTATCCAGACCATGTACAATCCGTACCGCGTGCAACACCCGCTGAAGCGTGTGGGGCCGCGAGGCTCAGGCAAATGGAAGACCATCACCTGGGATCAGGCTTACGCAGAGATCATAAACGGCGGAGATCTATTCGGCGAAGGCCACGTGGACGGGCTCAAGGCCATCCGCAATTTCGACCCGATAGATCCGAACGCTCCGGAACTAGGCCCCAAGGCCAATCAACTGGTGTTCATGCCCGGCCGTATAGAACACGGCCGCAAGGAATTTACCGACCGATGGATGAGCGGGAGCTTCGGCACCATCAATAAACGGATGGATCACACCTCCATCTGCGAGACCTCCCACCACGTGGGCCTTGATCTTTGCTTCAAGGGCCAACACCATATCAAGCCGGATATATTGAACGCAGAGTACATCATCTTCTTCGGCACCACACCCTATGAAGCAAACTTTCCCATGCAGGCCCTGGCGCGCAAGCTGAATTTTTTCCGTGAACGGGGCGGAACCCTTATCATAGTTGATCCTCGCTTTTCCAATTCCGCCGCCAAGGCGGCCCGCTGGGTTCCGATCCTGCCGGGAACAGACGCAGCCTTTGCCCTGGGGATGATGAGATGGATGATGGAAAATGACCGGATAGACCTGCAATATCTCTCCTATCCCAATGCAAAAGCTGCCAAAGAAGGGTCCGGGCATCTGACATGGAGCGACGCTGCGATGCTGGTGCGCGAAGACACCCGCAAACTTCACCGGGAGGGCGATCAACTTATTGTCATGGCTGGCGGCAGGCTTGTTCCGGCGGAACAGGTCGCTCAGGCCGATCTTCTGGTGGATACCGAAATCAACGGGGTAAGGGTGAAGAGCGTTTACAAGATGCTGCAAGACCGGGTCATGGAACGTTCCATCAAGGACTACGCCGCAATTTGTGGCATTGAGCCAAAGCAGATCGAACGGGAAGCGGACGATTTCACCTCCCATGGCCGAAGGGCCGTAGCCGATTTTTACCGGGGTCCTGCGCAGCACACAAACGGAACTTACGCCTCGCGCACACTCGGGGCGCTTAATTTTTTGATCGGTAACGTGAGTTGGAAAGGCGGATGTGAGGCCCACGGCGGAAGCCACTGGCATGAGATGGGCGGTAAACCCGGCAACCCATACAAGCTTACCGACAATAAAGAATTCCTTCCCGGAGCGGTAAAGGCGAGCGGCATTCCCATAGACAGGCACAAGGTGAAGTACGAGGATTCCACAGAGTTTGCCAAGAAGGGTTATCCGGCAAAGCGCCCCTGGTTTCCCTTCGGAAACGACCACGTATATCAGGAGGTATTTCCCAGCATCGCCGCCCAGTATCCTTATCAGGTGAAATGCCTCATCACCTACTGGAACAACGTGGTGTATTCGGCCCCGGCAGGTGTCCAACTGATGAAGGCGGTAAAAGACCCCAAGGTGCTGCCTCTGTTTGTGGCCATAGATATCGTGATGGGGGAAACCTCGTCCCTGGCGGACTACATCCTGCCTTGCCGCCACTACCTGGAGGATTACGGCACCCCGCACGTGGCCCCGACCATACTCACCACCACCAGCGGGCTGCGGCAACCGGTGGTGGAACCGGTGTTCAAGGATACCAGGATGCTTGAGGAAATATTTATTGATCTGGCATTGAAGATGGGTCTTCCTGGCTACGGCAAGGACGGCCTGGGGCCGGGTAGGGATCTCAATACCCCATGGGACTGGTACAAGCGTCTGGCTGCCAACATCGCTTACGGGGACAAGGAAGGCGAGGCGGTCCCCGGCGCCACTGAAGATGAAAAGGTGCAGTACGTGGTGGCCAGGGGCGGTCGTTTTGAAGGCTACGAAAAGGCCTATAACGGCCCCTACACCAGGCACGCCTACAAGGGCCCGGTTTTCATCTATAACGAGAAGCTGGCCACCACCAGGGAGTCCATGACCGGCAAATATTTCGACGGGCTACCCTACTACGAGCCCATCAGGGATATCATCGGGCGACCCATCGAGGCGATGGCTGACAAGTATCCCTTTCACATAATAACCTATCACCCGGTCTATCACGCACAGGCCAGAACCGCCGCGAGCGTCTGGCTTATGGAGGTGACCCCTGAGGAATGCGTTCAGATTAACGCCGGCGATGCCGCCAAACTCGGGATCAAGCACAGCGATTGGGTGCGCGTTTATTCCGCAAGCCATCTGGAAGGTGTGAAGGGGAAGGCCTGGGTGACCGAAGGTATGCGTCCCGGTATTATCGCCATCCCCCATTCACTCGGGCACTGGCAGTATGGCAGCAAAGCTTTTGAGCTGGACGGCAAGAACAGCGAAAGCGCCGCCTGGATAGGTAAAGGCTGCTCGGCCAATCCGGTTATGATGGTTGACCCTTACCTGAAGGACGTGTGCCTGCAGGATCCCATAGGAGGCAGTTCATCGTTTTTTGATTCGCGGGTGGCGGTGGAGAAGGTGTAGAGCAGGTTTGGAAGGATTGCGGTCCTTCAGGTTTATATGAAAATGCTCCTTCCTTTAATCCCTCCCCCTCGACGGAGGAGGGAGGGGTGGGGGTGATTTTCATGCTTCGTTGTGCCCCTTTCAGGGCATGGGGGTTAGTTGAACAGAAGCGAAACCAGGATCCTGTGAGATGAAGCAGGAGATTTACCTTGAAAATACAATCATCAAGCCAGGGATCAGTGCCCGGGAATCAGGGGCCAGAAAAAGAGGTCTGCTCTCTTATCTGCGGGAAGGGGGATTTCCATGCGCGGGGGTAAAAAAATATTCCTGTCATGAACATTTGGAGATGAATAAAGATAAAGATTATACGGCAGGCTCAAAGGACAAGGACTTGAAGACCGCCGCCGATCGAGTGGAGCTTGAAAGGGCACGAGGGGAGGTTTACACCTTTTTTGCCGGTGCGTTTTCCCAGGAGCCGTCTAGAGAATGGGTAGACCGTTTGTTAGGACCAGCCGGCATGAGCGCCATCCTTGATTTTTGCGATGACCGAGAGGTTATTGAAGAATTTCGTGCCCTGATTTCTGAATATGCCCAAGGCAAATGGCAATTCGAGGATTTTCAGGTGGATTTTGACGGCCTCTTCCGTGTCCCCGGAGATAGGTATGTTCATCCTTACGAGTCCGTTTACCGGCAGCAGGAAACCACCGGCCGAAGGCCTGATAAATCCATGCTGATGGGTAAGGAGGCCCTTGAGGTATCCGAAATCTACCGGAAGGAATGCCTAGCGCCACGTGATTCAGAGGCCGTTTTTCCGGATGAGTTTGGCGTAGAACTGGAATTCATGGCTCATCTTTGCAACAGAGCGGCAGCCGCTCTGGATAAGAAGGAATCTAAGCGGGCTGCCGATATAAGCCGGGAACAGAGGGAATTTATCAGGGGTCATCTGTCCCGCTGGTGTTTTCCTTGTCTTGAAAACATTGCGGCCCGTGCCGAGACACCCCTTTACAGCATCTTTGCCCGAATGCTCACAGGATTTATGCGCGAGGAAGAGATTGCGGTCTCTCAAGAATGAGTATAATAGAGTATCTCGGAAAAAAAGGGGCGGCTTCTCGTCTATATGAAAATGCGCCTTACCTTTATCCCTCCTCATTGAGGTGAAGGGAATGGGTGAGGGTGATTTTCATATTTTGTTTTGCACGCCATGAGGGTGATGAAGGAAAATAACGGAAATGATGATAGGTTCATACAGTTTCGAGGAATTCAAGGAGAAGGCAGCGGCCTTCCACGGCTATCCGGCGCCCGGGCTCCTCATCGGAGGCTACATGGTAGTTGCCGCCCGGGCAGGCCTTGCCGAAGGAACCTTGTTTGAAGTGATCGTTGAGACGCCCAAGTGCCTGCCTGACGCGGTGCAGCTCCTGACCCAGTGCAGCCTGGGAAATCAGAGGCTCAAGCTCGTGAACCTGGGCCGATTCGCCCTGTGCCTCTTCGACAAGTTTACGGGGCTGGGCTTCAGGACTTATCTGGATATGGACAAGCTTGGAGGATGGCCTGAGATCAGGGGATGGTTCCTCAAGCTTGTTGAAAAGAAAGACCAAAACGAGGAAAGGCTTCTTGCGGAAATCGAAGCTGCCGGGGATTCCATCTGCACTACCCTACCCGTGCAGGTGGCCAAAGCATTTCTGGGACGGAGTCACATGAAATCTATTGCCCGATGCCCTCTGTGCGGGGAGGCCTATCCAGAGGAAGACGGTCCGGCCTGTCTGGGCTGCCGCGGAGAGGCCCCTTATGTCGCGGGAATTGCCTTGAATGGAATAGCCACAAGACAAGAACAGGCCTGAAACGTCCTTCCGAAAGAGTCTATCTGGAGTTGCCAATAGACATTGGCCTTTTCTTCTCCTTTCTATTCCATCCAGCCAACCACCGGGAAAAGATGGAATCTGGTGCCGCGGTAATCTTTATGCCGTCTTTCTGTATCGTGCGGTCCGTTTTTGATACTGTCTTCCTGAGATGAGGTTATATAGCTTCCTTAGCCTGTTGACTTTTTACCTGAAAGCTAATAGAGTTTTCGGGTAAACGGCTCTTCTGGTTTTTTCTTCCCCCTTTATCTTCTATTAGGAGTGTGCCCATGGAAAAGACTATCAACGAGGTCTTCAGAAACAGGGTGGCGCGGTTTGGGCCGAGGACGGCGGTCGAGAAGAAAGTCATGGGGGTTTGGCAGTCTGCCTCCTGGAACCAGTACCATGAAAGGGCCGGGGCAACTGGGCTGGGCCTTTACGACCTGGGGATAAGAAAGGGCGACCGGGTTGCGATCCTCTCTGAAAACCGCCTTGAATGGCTATACACGGACATGGGGGTGCTGGGAATAGGGGCCTGCCTGGTTCCGCTTTATCCGACCCTGGCAGCCGAAGAGATCTCATACATATTATCAAACTCGGGCTCAAGGGCCGTGGTCGTTGAAAACGAGGCTCAACTTGATAAGATCGCATCGGCAAGGGATGATTGTCCGTCTCTTGAATGGGCGATCCTGATGGATGCTTCCAAAGGGGTCAAAAACAGGCCTGATTGGGTGCTTGACCTTGAGCGGGTTATGGACGATGGGAGGAAGGAGCGCGAAAAGAACCTTGGCCTGTTTTCGGAGCTTTCAAAGGCGGTAGTTCCCTCGGATCTCGCGACCATCGTCTATACCTCCGGAACCACAGGCGTTCCCAAGGGGGCCATGATCACGCACTCAAACATCATGGCCGTGGTGGAGGCCCTCGACCGGATAAGACCAAGATATGCTGACGAAAGCGACTCAACCGTGCCGTTTCTCCCCTTAAGCCACGTCTTTGAAAGGATAGCGGGGCACTTCTATGGGATGTTTGTAGGGATCACGGCCTCCTATGCCGAATCAGTTGAAACTCTTGTTAACGATATCCAGGAAAAGAAACCCACCCTTATCCTGGCTGTCCCCAGGGTCTGCGAGAAGGTCTATCAAAGGATAACAGCGAAGGTCATTGAGCAGCCTATGTGGAGGCAAAAGGTGTTCCACTGGGGACACCGCACAGGCACTGAGATGGTTGCATTGGAGGAGGAGGGAAAGCAGGCTCCGGCCTTTCTTAGGCTTAAATACAGGATCGCCTATGCCCTTATATTCAAGAAGCTTAAGGAGGCCCTGGGAGGAAGGGTTCGCTGGATGACCGCCTCAGGGGCGCCGACCGCGCCGGAGATCATCCGCTTTTTCAATGCGGCCGGAATAAAGGTCATTGAAGGTTACGGCATGACCGAATGTACTGCGCCCGCCACTATGAGCACACTCTCCTCAAGCAGGATCGGCACGGTGGGAGGGCCGCTTCCGGGAGTTGAAATCAAGATCGCCTCAGACGGTGAGGTCCTTGTCAAGGGAGGAAATGTTTTTGCCGGATACTGGGCCATGGAGCAGGAGACAAGGGAGGCCTTTACGGAGGACGGGTTTCTCAGGACGGGCGACATAGGAGAGGTTGCCGAGGACGGATTTCTGCGCATCGTTGACCGAAAAAAGGACCTCATCATCACATCTGGAGGAAAAAACATCGCCCCCCAGAAGATAGAGAACCTCTTCAAATCCGACCCTCTCTTTGAACAGGTGATAGTCCTGGGGGACAGGCGGAAATTCTTGACGGCTCTTTTCAATCTAAATCCGGATGAGGCTTTGAGGCTTGCCTCTGATAAGGGAATTCCCCCGGGAGCCATCGAGGAGGTTCTCGGCAATGAATCCTTTAATATAGCCCTCAGGGAAAGGGTCGCAGCGATCAACTCGAATCTTGCCCGCTTTGAGACCATAAAGCGATTCGCAGTGATAGCAAATCCCTTTTCAAAGGATACCGGGGAACTTACGGCAACCCTCAAGGTAAAGCGCAAGGTGGTGAGGGAAAGATTCAAGGATGTGATAGAGGAGATGTATCGGGATGAAGCCCCCGAGGTGAGGGTTATCTTCTAACGGCAACGCCCGAATGGGGCACAACGAAGGATGAAAATGACCCCCACCCATCCCTCCCCCGTCAAGGGGGAGGGAATAATGATGCCGTACCCCTACGTTTCGACGGCAAAAAGGGAGGGAATAATGCCGCAGCATCTCGACGCCTGGACGGTAAAAGGGGAGAAGAGGAAGGGGAAGGGGCGTTTTCACATAAACTTTTCCTTGAACGCAGGCTGACTTTGTATTAGGGTTTACGGGATGTTAAAGGCAGTGTATATCCGTTTATGGTGCCCACTTGTGTTTCATATCTGCCGCCGGGCTTTGTCCGGTGCCGATGTAAGGTCGTTTTTTGGGTATCAGTTCAATAATCCGGGGTAGGTGCGGCTCCAGCCGCACCTACAGAAGCTGATTGCTGGCCTGTATGTCTGGGTCTGCGCAAAGCCTCCATCCCAATTGCTGAGCAGATACGGTTTTGGTCAAGATTTGATGCACTAACCTAATTAGTAACAAGGAGGTAGAGAAATGATGGTTCTAAAGTGCGGTTTTTGTCTTTTTTGTGTGTTAATTGCAGGATGGATGCTTTCCACGACGCCTGTTTTCGGTCAGGCAAAACCCATTGAACTCGCCTACTCAAATTTCTTCCCGGCCCCCCACAAAAACGCGGTGCTTTCCGTGGAATGGGGAAAAGAGATAGAGAAGAGAACCAACGGCAGGGTGAAGGTAACTGTTTTCCCCGGAGGCACCCTTACTCCCGCAGCTCAGTGTTATGACGGTGTAGTAAAGGGCCTGTCTGATGTGGGCATGTCTGTCATGGGGTACACCCGGGGCAGATTTCCGCTGACGGAGGTCATAGATCTGCCTCTGGGTTACAGAAACGGTCTGGAGGCCACCAAACTTATCAATATCTATTATAAAAAATTCAAACCAAAGGAGTTTGACGACGTAAAGGTGATGTATCTCCATGCCCATGGCCCCGGCCTTTTGCATACAAAGAAACCTGTGACTAAGCTTGAGGATCTGAAGGGCCTTAAGATAGCTTGCCATGGCCTGAGTTCCAAGATCGTAGCGGCCCTGGGCGGCGTGCCGGTAGCCATGCCCATGCCCGAACGTTATGATGCCATACAGAAAGGTGTGGCAGAGGGAGGTGTGTTTCCGGTGGAATCCCTGAAGGGCTGGAAGCTTGCCGATGTGGTTGGCTCAACAACTCAGAACTTCGGATCGGCATATACCACAGGCTTTTTCGTGGTTATGAACAAAGATAAATGGGCATCCCTGCCTCCCGACATTCAGAAGATCATCGAAGAAATCAATGAAGAATGGATCATAAAGACAGGGCAGGGATGGGATGAAATAGACAAGGAAGGCTATGCGGCGGCAGGGGCAAAAGGCATCAAGATCGTTTCTCTTTCCAAAGAAGAGGATGCCCGCTGGGCAAAACTGGTCAGCCCCATACTGGATCAATACGTGAAAAGCATGGAGGATAGGAAACTCCCCGGCAAAGAGGCGCTAGATTTCTGTCAAGCCGAACTTAAAAAACTGCAGAAGTAAGATTGGTAAGGGAAAGGGAAGCTTCCAAGACATCCGGCAGGGGTTATTCATGCAGTGGTTGGTCAATAAGGCGCATGGGCTCAGTAAGGCCCTAAATGTTCTAGCGGGCATAGCTATTACCTTTATAATGTTCCTCACCGTATTGGATGTCATCCTGCGGTCATTCAGAAGACCCATTACCGGCACCTATGAACTTGCGGCCTTTTCAGGGGCCATAGTGATCGGTTTTGCCGTTCCTCTGACCACATTTCTTAAAGGTCATGTGCTCGTGGATTTTTTTGTCATGAGGTTCCCTTTGGCGATACGCAAAACGATCAACGTCCTGACGAGGCTTTTGGGAATCGGGCTGTTTTCTCTTCTGGGGTGGAATCTTATCCTGCTCGGAATGGATCTTTATCGCACCGGGGAGGTCTCCCTCACACTTCAGTTGCCCTTCTATCCGGTGGCTTTCGGGGTTGGGTTCTCCTGCTTCGTTCAGTGCCTCGTGCTCATAGCTCAAATCTTTCAGGTGATGGGAGACAGCTATGAGTGAGGTGACGATCGGGATTATGGGCCTCGCTACGGTGCTGGTCCTTTTTATGACCGGCATCGAGTTGGCCTTTGCCATGGCGCTGGTCGGATTTATCGGGTTCAGCTATATAGTTTCTTTTAAGGCCGGGCTGAACCTTCTCGCCAAGGATATATTCGATGTTTTTTCTTCCTACGGCTTCACCGTAATCCCTCTTTTTGTCCTCATGGGCCAGATCGCGTTCAATGCCGGCATTGCAAAGAGACTATACGAGGCAGCCTACCGATTCGTAGGGCATATTCCAGGCGGATTGGCCATGGCCACGGTGGCAGGGGCGACCGTGTTCAAAGCTATCTGCGGATCGTCTCCAGCCACGGCCGCAACATTTGCAAGCGTAGCGGTTCCTGAAATGGATCGGTACGGGTATGCCAAGAAACTTTCAACCGGAATTGTCGCTACCGTGGGGACACTCGGCATCCTTATTCCTCCCAGTGTGACTCTCATCGTCTTCGGCATAATAACTGAGCAGTCCATTGGAAAGCTTTTTCTCGCAGGAATTGTCCCAGGTCTGATGATCGCCTTTTTCTTTATCTGTATCATTTATGTGTGGTGCAGGCTTAACCCGGAACTCGGCCCGAAGGGAGAGCGGTCCACCTGGAAGCAGCGCCTTGTATCCCTGCCGGAGGTGCTCTGGGTCGTGGCGGTCTTTTTGCTCGTAATCGGAGGACTGATGTACGGGTTTTTCACCCCCACTGAGGCTGGAAGCGTGGGCACCTTTGCAGTGCTGCTCCTCTCTGTTGTGAAAAGGGACATAGATCTAAAGGGATACATCAAGTCTGTAGTGGAATCCCTGAGGACTGCCTGCATGGTCCTCATGTTGATTGCTGGCTCCCAGGTCCTCGGTCATTTTCTGGCAAGGACAAAGATTCCGATGCTCGCGGCGGATTGGATCATGGGGCTCCCTCTCAGCCCGGATGTGATCATGATCATAATCAGTATCGTTTACCTTGTGGGAGGCTCATTCATAGACGATCTCGCCTTTATGGTGCTTGCGACCCCTATTTTTTACCCTGTCATCATAAAGCTTGGCTATGACCCGCTTTGGTTCGGCATGATTATCGCCATCACCGTGATGGTGGGCGTGGTCATACCGCCTGTGGCAATCAATGTTTTTGTGGTCAAGGCCGTAACAAAGCAGCCGTTAGGCGTTATCTACAGCGGGGTGTATCCATTCCTGTTGAGCCTGGTTTTTTGCGCGTTTCTGCTGTTTATCTTCCCTCAGATAGCAACCTTTTTACCGGCTATGCTCATGAAATAGCAGGGGATTGAACTCCGCCTTCACAAAGGGTGATCAGAATGATTTCCGAACAAAAATACTGGAATCCTATCCTGGAGACCCTCCCGCGCGAAAAGATAAGGAAGCTCCAGCTTGAGAAATTCAAAAGGATTTTCTCCTGGGCTTACGAGCATTCGAGATTCCACAGGGCTCTATACGAAAAGGCGGGTGTCAAGCCGGAGGACATTCGCTCCCTGGAGGATGTCAGGCGCCTCCCCACCGTGGAAAAGTCCATGATGAGAGGGATTCAACGGAAGGACCCCTTTCCTTACGGGGATGCCCTCTGCGTGCCTCTCGATGAGGTTTCCGAATTCAGGCAGACAAGCGGCACCACTGGCCAGCCCGTGTATCAGCCCGATACGTGGCAGGACTGGGAGTGGTGGGCTGAATGCTGGTCTTACATCCTGTGGGCCCAGGGCTACCGTCCCAGGGACCGCGTATTTCTTCCCTTCGGCTATAACGTATTTGTCGCCTTCTGGGCAGGCCACTATGCGGCGGAGAAGATCGGGGCGGAGGTAGTCCCCGGAGGCGTCCTGGATACACAGGCGAGGATACTTAAGATACAGGAGCTTCGTTGCACGGCCATGATGGCCACTCCCACCTATGTGCTGGGCATGGCGGAAACTGCAAGGAGCAGGATGGGTATAGATCCGCGATCTCTCTCCATCAGAAAGATCACCTGTGCCGGGGAACCCGGGGCAAACATCCCTGCCACCAAGAAAAGAATGGAAGATGCCTGGGGGGCCAAGGTATATGATCATGCGGGCGCCACCGAGATAGGAGCCTGGGGCTTTGAATGCGAGGCCCAGCCCGGAGGCCTTCACGTGAACGAGCCCTTTTTCCTTGTGGAGATTCAGGATATGAAGACCGGAGAGTATATAGAGGAGCCCGGCCGCAGGGGGAAGATGATCATTACGGCATTTGACCGGATTGCGCAGCCCTGCGTTCGGTTCGACTCTAAGGACGTGATCGAATGGGCTCCGAATCCGTGTCCCTGTGGCAGGACCTCCCCACTGATAAAGGGCGGGGTTGTGGGAAGGGCCGATGACATCACAAAGGTTAAAGGGGTGCTTCTTGCCCCTTCGGCGATCGAGGAGGTGGTAAGAGGGATCGAAGGCCTGGGCGATGAGTTTGAAGTCATCGTGGACAAGCAGGGGGACGTAGACCGCATTACCCTCAAGGTCGAGATCCTGAGCGGCCGGGAAGGCGATCGCAAGGCGATTGAGACTCAACTTAAGGATCAGCTAAGGCTTAAGACCAATCTTGGCTATCTCTTGGAGTTTCATCCTTACGGTGAACTTCCAAGATATGATGTGAAAGCTAAGAGATTTAAGGATCTGAGGCCGAAGTATTAGGGGAGGAGCATTGTTGTGGATCTTGGCGACATTAGAAGCAGGATAGAGACCTTGAAGAAAATTGCGGAAGAACTGAGAAGCATGAGCGATGAGTTGCCTGCCCTCCAGCGCAACACGATACGCATTCTGGCAGGGATCAAGATGCTGGAGCTTAACTTCTCAGAACCGGCGGACTTGTGAGGCGCAATGATACATGAGACCGACTGCGTTCCCTTTGCCTGTCATCCTTTCCCCTTGACGGGGGAGGAAGGGGTGGGGTGATTTCCATCTTTCATTGTGCCCTACCCGGGCATGGCTGTCGGTTGCTCTTGGGCTTAAAGCATTTGATGCCGATGCCAGGTATGTTGTTTCTGATCAGGGGGTATCCTTTGCGATGCCTGATGCGGCATCTGCCTCTGAGGTAAGCCTTTGTTTAAGAGCCATAAGTCGGCTGCCTGTCTCATTGAAGGCTTCTTCCCATATACTGAAGAGCCCTTTTTTAAGCGCAATTGCTTGGGCCTTTGCCTCACCTTCCAGATATCTCCTGGCCCTTAAGTAGAACCTTAGACCAAGGAAAAGGCAGATCAACACATAGACACAAAGGGCTGCAAGCCCTGAGGCGGTAAATAGGTTTTTGAGCGTGGAAAAAAGGGCGATCAAAAATAATCCCGGCCCCGGGTTCTGAAAGAATGCTTCCCATGAACCGCCTGATGCAAGGGCCATCAGGAAAAACACAAGGCATGCCAGATAAATCAGCCTCTGAAAAGCGGCAAACATCCTTCTTCTTGCTGTAGTCCTTGAAGAGAGTGCTTCCCTGACAGCGGATGTAAAGTGTGCCTCCACCTCTGAGGCAAGCCCTTCGCTGTTTATTTTCTCATGGAGTGTTTCAAAAAATGCCCCGGGGACTCCCTTGGGGGTTCTCAGACTGTTTATGAGACGGTCTTCAAGATAGCCCAGATGCCCTCCAAGGGGCTTGAGCGCTTCGGTGATATCCTTTGGAAGGAGATGGTCGGCTATACTTGAAGCGCCTTTTCGGGCACCGATCATTAAAAAGAGCTTTCCCGGCCATCCGGCAAGGGGCAGTTCATGTGCCTCAGAAGCGAGTTTTCTTGCCTCAAGGAATCGCTGGCTCAGTTCTTCGATGGGGGCCTCGGCCGCCTGCATCCAAATGGCACCCTCGTTAGATATTTCGTTTCGAAAGGTATCGAGGGCATCCGTTATCGTGGAGACTGCAAGAGATCTTTTGTCAAGTGCCGAGAGGATTGCCGAGAGTTCCTGTTCAAGGTTTGCGGCCTTTATGGCGAGAATCTGTTTTTCGTCGCGCCTCTTAAATACCGCGTCTTTGAATGCACTGAACCTGTTCCATGCTGCATCCCCGAATTCCGCCTTACTTGCCGAGACGGCAAAGATCACTGGACTTTCAATGCCGGATGATGTGAGATAGCCAAGAAAGACATCCATCAGGGCCTTTAGCCTTCTATCCCCCTCATCCGGTGAAACGCCGTCAAAGATGAGATCCGTCTTGTTCAATACGAAGATGAAGTTTTCCCTGGACTTGAGCGTCTTTCCCAGGAGATCATGAAACCGTGCGTCCGCGTATTTTTCAGGCGACACCACCCAGATAACCATGTCCAGTTCGACAAGGAATGCGGCGACCTGGTCCCCGTGCTCCCTGACCAGGCTGTCGAAGTCAGGCAGATCGCAGAGTATGATCTCCCTGACCGAATCCGCGCGGTGAAGGATTTCCTTAAACTTTATGCCGGATGCTGCCGGCGCCTGGGCCTCGCTTGATGCGTGTCTGTAGATCAGCACCGCATCAGTATCCGGCCTTCTATGGCTTGTGTGGGCTATCTCTGAGCCGGCCAGGGCATTCATGAGCGTGGATTTCCCCACCCCTGTTCCCCCAACAATGCCTATTGCCAGGGTCGTTGAGCCAAGCCTTTCAAGCCGTTCCGCGATGGAGAGCGCCTTCTTAAGAAGCAGCGCCCTTTCGCTTTCATCCATCAGGAGAAACCCTGGGGTCTCAAGCATGGAAAGAAGGCGCGGCAGCCTTGTTTCAAGTAGTCCTTTTGCGTTAACCATTTTCTAAGCCTTTTAAAAAAAGCCTTTCCTGAAGCCTTTGAACGGCTTTAACGGCCTCAGGGCCGGGAGCAAGGCTGTCCACGCAGTCCGCGTAGCGCCTCCTCTGCTCCTCCACTATAGCCAGGAGCCCTTCCCTGTAACGCGAAGCCAGCTCCCTTGTAATTTTTTTTATCTCCTGGGTTGCGAAAAGCTCGACTGCGCCTTTCGTTATGAAGGGCGCAAGGGCCGATCCAAAGATCGCGTCAAGCACCGTAAATCCTCCTCCCACAACCGTTTCAAGGGCAAGGACCATGACTCCCCAAAGCATTGATGTGGTGTAAATGCCCCATTTCCGTGAGCCGGTCAGTCCCTTTGAAAGCCTTGAAAAGGCATCCTCGAGCCAGGACAGGAGCATCTCATGCTGCTGCATGATGAGACCTTCAATCTCTCTTTGTTCGAGCTTTATACCCTCCTGCCTCATTGCCCTGTGAAGCGGCGCATCCTCATCAAAGGGCGATAGATCCGTTAGAACTTCCCTGTTCAGTTTCTCTATCGTTTCACGGACCGGCGAGGTTGACCCTTTCTTTTTCATCCTTTCAAGTATCTCCTCGCGTGATCCGCTCACCCTGTTCTTTACAACACCGATCATCCTTAAGGGGAAGAGGACCAGGTCGCTCACAAATCTCCGGGGCCGGGCAAGCAGATCGTAGCGGTCAAAAAATGCCCTGATCTGGGTTTTGATATATTCCCTGCTTTCCGATGCAAAACGCCTCTCCTCAAGGGAGATAAGCTCCCTGGATGCCTTTGATGAAAGGTCCCCGAGCCTTCCTTTCCATTCTTCCGCCGCCTTTTGCTCAAGTAAGAAAAGTCGGTCCAGCTCTTTGAGATTGCCGGCGGCCCTCAAGCGGTTGATATCGCGGTTGCGGGAGAGAGGCGATGGCCCTTTGTCTGAGTTGATCTTCTCAATAAGAAAGCGTTTCAGGTCTTTTAAGGATTTCTGATCGGCCAGACTGCCTGACGGATCTCCTGGAATATAAGGGATAAGTGCGAGTGTAAGGCTTTCGCTTGTAACCTCCTGCAGGCTTAGTGTACGGGATACCTCATCAGGAGTTATATCCTCAGACACCTTGTTCACAATTAAGAAACAGGTCTTTCCCCGGGCGGTTTCCCTCTTCAGAAGCTGGTAAGGGGCTTCATCCGCGTATTTTTCCTGGCTTGTTACAAAGACAATCACATCTGCAAGGTAAGAGAACTTTTCGGCAGTCAGGCGGTTGAAAGGCTCAATGCTGTCAACATCGGGCGTATCAACAAGTACAAGGTTTTTCAGTTCCTGGGCGGAGTGCCGCACCGCCTGGAAGGTCCCTCTCGTTCCCGATATCGGTCCCCGCAATTCTTCCAAGGGAATCAATACGGGTTCGATGAAGGGGAAGGGGAATCCTTGCGCGATATCCTCATCCTCGTGGACAAAGCCGACGCTGCCGGAAGTTTTGGGCCTCTCAACCCCCGAGGCGCTTATCTGGGCTCCGCAAAGGGCGTTGAAGATAGAGGACTTTCCTGTCCCTGTTCCTCCCAGAAGCACGGCCCACAGGGATGAACGGCCCTCTTTATAGACCATGACAGGCAGAAGCTCGCTTAAGCCTTCAGCAAGGCCGGGCAAAGATCTGGCGCCCGGCGCAAGGCCTGGATATTGAAGGCCCTTTAATAACTCCAGAACCTCCCTGATATCCTCGCTAGCTAATGGCGCCTTAGGCTGCTCTCTCACCAAGTTGCTTAGTCCTTATATGGCCGTATTCAAAAAGGGCCTTTATTGCCCGGGCAGCCCTCTGGGGGCCGGGAAAGACAGGCATGCCCATCTTGACGGCGTTTTTGATGAAGGGATCATCCATCCCCCTGTATGTATAACCTACCACGGGTTTTTTGTATCTCTCAGAGAGCCCCGCAACGATGTTGCTCTGGCCCATCAGGAGTTCCCTTCCCCGGGTTGCGATCATATCCTCCGTCCATCCCATCTTTCTGAAGGCCCTGCTTATAACCTGAAATGGCATGTGGAAGTAAATAAGAAAACATCGGCAGCCAGGGTCTTTGAGCAGCACGGCCGGTATCTCGTTAAAATAGTGCATGGGATCCTTGCTGTAGGTTATGTCAACCGGATTGTTCATACTCGCCGTGTGCGGAACAAGCTCGCCCAGACCTTTTCGGGTTTCAGCGGAGAGGGATGGGAGTGTAAGGCCCAGCCGGCCGCAGGCATCTGCAGCCTCTGTGCCTGGGCCTCCCGAGTGGGTCTGTATGACTATGCCGTCTTCTGAAGGAGGAGAAAATGTTCCAAGCAACCACGCCATGTCGAATAATTCAGTAACCGATGAGGCGCTTATTATCCCGCATTGCCTGAACATGGCCTGGTAGATGGGGTCAGGACCAGCCATGGCGCCTGTGTGGGATTTGCCTGCCTTTTTGCCTGTCTCGGAGCCGGCTGCGTAATAAGCGACGATGGGCTTTTTGCGCACGATCTGCCTTGCCTTTTCCATGAAGGCCCTGCCTCGTCTAATGCCCTCTATGTAAAGGGTTATGACCTTTGTGTTGGGGCATGCCCCCAGATATTCCAGACAGTCAACAATATCAATGGTAGCCTCGTTTCCCACGCTGAAGCCGGTGCTGAAATTGAGGCCGAGCCTGTCCAGATAACTAAACATCTGGGTGATGAAGCTTCCGCTCTGGGATGCCATGCCGATAAAACCCGGTGAGCCTTCGTGCTCCATGAAGGTGGTGTTTAGCTTGTGATGGGTGTTGATTACCCCTATGCAGTTTGGCCCAAGAAACCGGATGCCGTATCTGTTTGCGACCTCAAGGAGTTCCATTTCCCGGGCCGCCCCTTCTTTTCCCACCTCTTTGAAGCCTGCCGTAACAATGATGGCGCTTTTTATGCCCTTCCTGCCGCATTCATCCAGTGTTGGGACTGCCAGCGCCGTTGGGATCACGAATACGGCAAGATCCGGAACAACGGGAAGGTCCGATACGCTCCCGTATGCCTTAAGGCCCTGAACCTCAGTCTCCTTCGGATGAACCGGATAGATAGCGCCACCGTATCCCAGCGCAAGGACGGAGGCAAGGAGATTGCTTCCCATGGAGGCTATATTGTTGGATGCGCCGAAAAAGGCGATGCTCTTCGGATTGGCGATTGGAAAAAGGGGACTTTCTTCTATGGATGTAAGCATATAAGGCCTGTTTATTAGTCTTTCACGAAAATAGATTTCCCGCAAGTTGAGCAATCATTGGGTGCATTAACGGTTATCAGATATCCCTATGAAGCCTAATGTGAGAGAAGGGGATGTTAGGAGAAAGGAGAACCAGTGTCAACCCTGCTGCGCAGATCAGTATATGCAGGTCAGGAATCTGCTTCTGCAGGTGCGCCTTCAGGCGCAGGGCGCACGGTTTTCGTGCGGCAGAAGCCGCACCTACCTCGGATTTTTGAACTCATAGGAGGGGACGGTTTACTGAACAAAACAATTTGACGAAATGGGACAAAACGTGCCATTAAGAGACGAACTAGCCGCCATGCCTCCTCAGGTGCAAGGAAGCATGTTATATGAAAATCTCTCCCGCCCCTTCTTCTCCCATCGAGGGTGTGGGATATGGGAAGCGGGGAGATCTCCATTTTTCGCTTCTCCCCATTAGGGCATGAAGGTTAATCACCAACCATATCAAAAGGAGGATTTCCCGATGTTCAGACCCTTGTCAACCGGAGTTATGATGTGCCTCGTTATTATGTTCTTCCTGGTATTACCCGATGCCCCGATGGCGGCGGATTTCTCGGGGGAATGGCAAGGATCTTATGCGAGTGGTTGGGATAGCGAGCTTTCCGGAACCTTGAGAGGTGTATTCACCCAGAATGGAAACCAGTTGACCGGGACGGTAGATATAGTTGACAGCGGATGCCAGCCTGAGTATGGCATAAATATTTACCAGGGATCATGCAGCGGTAATTATGCGCAATTCAAGGTTGATATGAATTGCTATGACCCTGAGACCGGCTATTCCGGAACCGTTACTTCGCAGTTCCAAGGCAGCAAGGCCTCCGGTCCTTTTTCAGGGAATTATCCCTACAACGATACTTAAATAAATAGTCTTGCACAACGTCAGTTAGTCTGCTATACCTTTCAAAACAACCGAAAGGAGGCAGACCATGTTACCAGAGACCAGGACAGAGGGCAATGATCTAGCAATACCTAAGTTCGCTTTAGAAACCGGTGATATAGAGGGCTTCATGGAAGAACTGAAAGGTTTTCACCAGGAATTCGCAGACTGTTTTTCACGACAGGAGCCGAGGGAAAA
>MNYJ01000208.1 GCA_001874005.1 Desulfobacteraceae bacterium CG2_30_51_40 | reverse complement strand
TCACGGTTTCATCAGGCGGTATTTCCTTATCCAGGTCAACTGTATAGCCTTTATAGGCGTCTTTTAGTTCAACTCTGTAGCTCATTTAGCCTTTCTCGCACTGTCTCCAGGTGCATTTACCGCAGAAATAAACCTCCTCACCCTTTCCTTCTCCCCCATTATCCACAAGAAATCAAGCCGTTGTCAGGATCCGGTTCATGCGCCCTGACTCATATCCCTCAAGGTCAAGAGCAACATGCTCAAAGCCGATCTTTCTCAGCGCGGAGACGATCTGAAGCCTTACCTCATCCTTAAATATTGAAGCAATATCCCGCTTTGATATCTCTATCCTCGCAACATCACCGTGGTGCCTCACTCTCACCTGTTTGAAACCCAGAGCTCGAAGTAACTTTTCAGCCTCTGCGATCATCCCCAGCTTCTCCCTGGTTACGGCGCTACCATATGGTATCCTGGTCGCAAGGCATGCCTCGGGTTCAAGATCCCAGGTCTCAAGCCCCATCTCCCTCGAAATGGCCCTTATATCCGTTTTGGTAAGACCCGCGTCAGTAAGCGGGGCAAAGGCCCCTGCCTCATGAGCTGCTACGGCCCCGGGCCTGTAGTCTTTAAGATCATCCATATTCGCCCCGTGGACAACAGCTATCAGGGAGTTTTTTTCGGCGATCCGTGACAGCTCTTTAAAAAGCTCCTTCTTGCAGTGATAGCAACGGTCGGGCGGATTTGAAGCAAAGGTCTGAAGATCCATTTCCTTTCCTTCAAAAACCTCGTGTGCTATCCCAAGTTCGGCGGCAAGTCTTGTAGCTCGATTTATCTCTTCCCCTGTATGTAAAGGGGATGAGGCCGTTGCCGCGACTACCCTGCCCTTGAGCACTTCCTGAGCCACCGCCAGAAGAAAGGTGCTGTCAACCCCACCTGAAAAGGCTACAACCACCGACCCAAGCGACCTTAAAGCCTCGATAAGCTTCTCTTTCTTATGTATGAGATCCCTATCCACGCCTCTCCCCTTAAGGAGATTAGGAACATGATTTAATGAAGTATGCAATGCGCAAGGCCCACGCTCGCCGGGATGGAATGTCCCAAGTTCCTGCCTCATGGTTTCTAGTTACCGGTTCAAAAGCCCCCCCGCGCACCGGCATGGAGAACCACGCAGGGACTCCCGGCAACAGGGAATTGATCTCATGATCTTTCATGCGGGAAGGGCCTGGGCTATCTTCTTCCCCAGTTCCCTGCAGGCCTCAAGGCTTTCTTCATCAGGCACATAGTTGATCCTTACTCCAGGGTCAATTACCTTAAAACCGGCTGCCTCCAGTTCCTGATTGATAAGTTTAACCGCCTCCCCGCTCCACCCGTAGGAGCCGAATGCTGCGGCCACCTTGTTTTGCGGTTTGAGACCTTTCATATAGGTCAGAAAATCGCTCACCGTTGGGAAAAGCCCATTGTTTAGAGTCGGGGAACCTATGATTATCGCCCCAGCATCCAGTACCTCTGTTATGATATCGCTCCTGTGGCTAGCCCTCAATTTTAACGGCTTCGCATCCACCCCCTCGTCCCCGAGAGATTCCACAATGGCCTCGGCCATTGCCTCAGTGCTGTGCCACATGGTGTCATAGATGACAAGGGCCTTTCTCTTGGGTTTCTGCTCGCTCCACTCAACATACGCATTGATGATCTTTGAAGGATCCTTGCGCCATATAATTCCATGGTCAGGACAGAGCAGATCCAGCGCGAGCCCTATCTCCTTCACCTTCGCAACCAGTTTTAGGATCAGCGGCGCGTAAGGAAGAAGGATATTGGCAAAATATTTCCTTGCGTGAGGCATTATCTCATCTCCCACCTCATCGTCAAACCTCTCAAGGGAGGCGTAATGCTGGCCGAAGGCGTCGCTTGCAAAAAGGATGCGATCTTCTTTGGCATAGGTGAACATACTGTCCGGCCAGTGCAACATGCGAGTCTCCATGAAGCTCAATGTCCTGTTGCCGATGTTGAGCTCTCCTCCGTTCTCAACAGGATGATAGTTGAATTTCTGCTGGAAGTGCTTGGATAGATTCTTATGCCCCATCTTGGAGCAATAAAGGGGCTTATCCTCTCCTATTCTGTGCATCACCCTGGAAAGCCCCCCCGAATGATCCATCTCCGTATGGTTGCTTATCACGCAGTCTATCTTCTTCGGGTCTATGATCTGGGAAATACCTTTGATAAGGTCATCCGCAAATTCTTTTTTCACCGCGTCAATCAAGGTTACCTTTTCATCGAGTATCAGGTAGGCATTATACGTGCTCCCCTTATAAACTGAATAGCCATGAAAGTCTCTGATATTCCAGTCAATTGCAGGAAGGCAATAGATGCCCTTTGCGATCTCTACCGGTTTCATTTATTCCTCCATTTTTTATTTTGATGCCATAATTTAAGTTGACGGGGTCGCTTTGAGCCTTATAGCCCAAGGTTGACCACATGCTCCGCTGCGCCTTCTTTGTCAACCAGCTTTAACCTCAGATTCTTGGCCGATTTCGCCTCTCCGGGGAAAAATATAAGACCGTAAGCAAGGCTTCTGGGCGGAATGGGCCTGCTTTGAAGAGACTTTTGTCTCAAATCCTGCATTACCTTTCTGCCCGGATCGTCCGAGGCATAGCCCTTGACGCCTCCCACGGTTGCCCCGGCGGCGGCCCCTACCGCAGCGCCCTTTCCCAGAGCGGAGGCGACGTTAGTGCCGGTCACTATGCCTATAGCGGCTCCTATTACAGCGCCTGCCGCGGCGCCCAGAAATCCCTGATACACCCCCTCCTTAAATACTTCTCCTGTCTGGGCATACTTAGATGCCCTCTCATAGGCCATTTCGCTTGGGAGGATCGGCCAGAGATTACCCTCTCCATCTTCAAGGAAGGTCTGGCCGCCGTTTATCTCAAGGCTCCTGTCTCCCTTGTTATCAAATACCACCTGAACCGGCAGCATACCGGCCTCCCGGATATTGAATCCGAATATCTCCTTAGCCTCCGCCGGATCAGCAAAAGCCTTAGCAGCGATGGTTCCGCCCGCTACCTCAGTGGCATTGGGATAATTGGAAGGAGTCTTAAACGGAAGGGGTTTTGCCTTATATGTAGCCCCACAGGCAATCATCACAACAGCGAGCGACCCGATAAGAATGAGTAACATCAATCTTCTCATAGAATTATCTTTCCTAATCCTTATTTTATCCTTACATCAAACCTTTTAAAAGTTAAGCACTGTTAAGCGCCTCTGTCAATGGCAAGCCGCCCCGGCGCGCTTCAACAGTCTTCCTGCCATTTCCTCCACCGTGAACTCCATGAGGTTCCCGTCCTCAAAAATTAAAAGCTTTCCTTCTTCGCTGCACAATCTCTTAACGATTTCAATCCGGTCGCCGGAAAGATCCTCATCAAGAAAATTTAAGGTCCAGAGCGCGAGTCCTCTGACAGAGGTAACCCCTGACTTCAAAAACTTGAATATATCGCCTCCTGCGGGCATTACCATGGCTGGTCTTATTCGAGCGAGCCTCCCAAGCGCCCAAAGAACTCCCTCCTGAAGTGGTTCATACTCTATGAAGTTCCCCTCTTCGACTGCGTAGGATCTCAGCACGTGGGCGTACTCTCCGGCCAGTGCTTCGCTGCGCGCCATGATCTCTCCCATCGTCTCTGGGCATCCCCAGCCTATGCCCCCTGATTCGTCGTTTAACTGCCACATAAGCCGCCTCATGATTACCCTGGCGGATTCCATCTCCGCTTCCGCCATGCGGGAAACCACAAATCCCAGCGCCGAAACCGCCCTCCATTTGACCTTTGGATCGGTCGCGAGGAGAGAGGAAAAAAGAGGGCCAATCACTTTGACATAAGGGATCTGCGCGATCTCCTTAAATATCCTCTCAAGATCACCTAATTTAAGAATCTCGGCCACCGCCTTCTTGAAAGCCCTTGACCCGCCCTTGCCTTCCCTTACAGCCTTTGAGTCTTCCCCTAAATCATTATCAAGGTCATACCGCAGCATTAATTACCTCCTTGCCGCGTCTCATTTATCACTATCGGAAACATCGAACCTTTCCCTATACAGATTTGCCTTCTAAAAACCATGCCCTCGGCGGGCGCAATAAAGAATAAAAATGATCGCTAAGCTGAAAACATTTTCATAACTATTTAGATGGTTAGCTGCTGCCAGACTATTAGTCATTGCGTATGCCATAATCCTCCAACCTTACAGCCTAAAAGGCTACAGTCTATCTATCTGAGTAGTTTCACATTTTCATATAATAGTCTTTCCCATAACTATACGCATTTCTGGGAAATATGCCAACTTTGGGATCGTTTCCAAAAAGCCCGCGAATCGGAGGCATTACACACTGGATGGCCTGTTCGAGGATTGCAAACTATATTAGATGGATAGGCAATAGAAAAAGTTGATCACGGGTCTTTTAGGGCTTGACAATAAAGACAGCTTTTCAGTATAAGCCGATTCGAGCTGTCTATTTTATTAGGCATTGCCTTCATAACATTTAGCTGAATCTTGGGATTTCCCGCAAGGAGCGGATAGATGGATGCAAAAAAAACCCAGCATATAGAAGGGTCTGTTGTAGTGGTAGGAGGAGGAATCGCCGGCATGCAGTCGGCCCTGGATCTCGCCGACGCCGGTTATTACGTTTATCTCGTTGAGAAGTCGCCGGCCATAGGCGGCGTGATGGCACAGCTTGACAAGACCTTTCCAACTAACGACTGCGCCATGTGAATTATCTCGCCCAAGCTGGTCGAGGTCGGCCGGCACACCAACATCGAGCTTCTTACCTGTTCTAACATAGAAAGCATTGAAGGAGAAGAAGGCAACCTCGAGGTCGCTGTCAGAAGAACCCCCAGATATATTGATCCTGCCCGCTGCACGGCGTGCGGGGATTGCGCTCAGGTCTGCCCCGTTGTGAGGCCCAGCGAATATGACGAGGGCCTTGCTAAAAGGAAGGCTATCTTTAAACCCTATGCCCAGGCCATACCCGGAGGTTTTGCCATAGAGAAACTGGACAAGGCCCCCTGCCGGATGGCATGCCCGGCCCACTTAAACGTGCAGGGGTATGTCCAGATGGTGAAGGCGGGGAAGTACCGAGAAGCCATTGAGATCATAATGAAGGATCTCCCTTTCCCAGGGGTTCTGGGAAGGGTATGTCCTCATCGCTGCGAAAAGAGCTGTCGAAGGCTCGAGGTTGATGAGCCTATATCCATAAAGGAGTTAAAACGTGTAGCAGCCGACCACGTAAACCTCAGCGATCTCCCCGTCCCCAATATAACACTCAGGAAAGGGCATGTTGCTGTAATTGGATCAGGCCCTGCAGGTCTTACTGCAGCCTATTTTCTTGCTCTCGATGGTTACCGGGTTACCGTTTACGAGGCAATGCCGGAGGCTGGAGGAATGATGCGTTACGGAATTCCTGAGCATCGCCTCCCAAGAAGTGTCCTGGATGCAGAGATAAATAACCTTTCCCGCTTCGGCATAGCCATTCAAACAAATGTTTCACTAGGCAAAGACATCACTTTGGAAGACCTACAGGCACACGGCGCCAACACGATATTTCTTGCCATTGGGGCCTGGAAGGGACTCAAGATGCGAATAGCAGGAGAGGAGGCCCTGGGAGTTGTAGATGTAATAACCTTTTTGAGAGAAGTACACCTTGGAAAATTATCTTCCTTAAAAGGCCGGGTGGTGGTAATCGGAGGGGGACATTCAGCCCTGGATGCCGCCAGGGTCGCACTAAGGCTTGGAGCTAGCGAGGCCCATATCATTTACAGACGGTCAAAGGCAGAGATGCTTGCTGAACCAGAAGAAATCCAGGAGGCCGAAATTGAGGGAATAAAGATTCATTTATTGGTGGCCCCTCTCAAGATCGCCAGTAATGGGAACAACGTTTCAGGAATAGAATGCATAAGGACAAAACTCTCAGAACTCGATTCCACCGGGAGAAGAAAGCCGATTCCTATAGAAGGATCGGAATTCTTTATCGAGGCGGAGCATATCATACCTGCTGTTGGTCAGGAACCAGACCTCGGAAATTTGGGGCAGGATTCCAGGTTTGAGATATCGAGATGGAACACACTGGTAGTAAACCCAGAAACACTTCAGACCAACCAGCCAGGAATCTTCGCAGGCGGAGATCTCATTACAGGCCCCGCTACGGTAATTGAAGCGGTGGAGGCCGGAAAGCGAGCTGCAACTTATATCTCCAAATATCTGCAAGGTGAAGTCCTTCCAACAGAATGGGAAGAAGGCCCCCCCATGGGAGACCATTGGCTTTCAGTTCCCAAGGAGGAACCCATAAGGCATAGAATGCATGCTCCTACCCTGCCAGCGGAACAAAGGCTTTCCGGTTTTCAGGAGGTAAACCTCTGCGCTAACGAAAAAGAAGCTTCTGAAGAGGCCAATCGCTGTCTCAACTGCGGGGGATGCTGCGAATGTTATCAATGCGTCACTGCATGCAAAGCACAGGCTGTCACACTCGAAACCCATGCACAGGTGAGTGATCTCCTGAAAATAAAGGCTGGGTCCGTGATTCTCGCACCAGGTTTTGAGCCTTTTGATCCCAGCCGCTACGAGACCTATCGCTACGCCGGATTTCCCAACGTTGTTACCAGCATGGAGTTTGAGAGGATCCTGAGTTCAACAGGCCCTTATCAGGGGCAGCTCAAGCGGCCCTCTGACGGACAACACCCTCATAAGATTGCCTGGCTCCAATGCGTTGGTTCCCGAGACATCAACCAGTGCGATCATTCCTACTGTTCCTCTGTGTGTTGCATGTATGCAACCAAGGAGGCCGTAATTGCCAAGGAGCATGCCGGCGGAGACCTTGATACTGCCATCTTTTTCATGGATATGCGAACTTACGGGAAGGACTTCGAAGGTTATTACAACCGTGCCAGGGAAGAGATGGGAGTTCGATATATCCGATCGAGGATCCATTCCATAGAAGAGGTTGGCGAAACGAACGACCTGATCATAAGGTATGCTGATGAGGACGGAACACCCAGGGAAGAGATCTTTGACCTTGTTGTTCTCTCTGTCGGGCTCGAGACCCCCGCGTCTCTTAAGGCACTGGCAGAAAGACTTGAGATATCACTCGACAAAGACGGTTTTGTTGACACCGGAAGCTTCTCACCAGTGGCAACATCCAGACCAGGTGTTTATGTATGCGGCGCATTTCAGGAACCAAAGGATATACCATATTCTGTAATGGAGGCAAGCGCAGCGGCGTGTGACGTTAAGGCCAAACTTTCCTCAGCCCGGGGCAGCCTTGTAAAGGAAAGAATCTATCCCCCGGAACGGGATGTCTCGGATGAAAAACCGAGAATCGGTGTTTTTGTCTGCAATTGCGGAACTAACATTGGTGGCATAGTCAATGTGCCTGAGGTTGTAAAATACGCTCGATCCCTGCCAAGTGTAGCCTATGTGGAGGAAAACCTCTTCACCTGTTCCCAGGACACTCAGGACAAGTTGAAGGAGGTAATCCAGAGGGAGAAACTGAATCGGGTTGTGGTGGCAGCATGTACTCCAAGGACTCACGAACCGCTTTTTCAAGAAACATTGAGAGATGCAGGCCTCAATAAATACCTTTTTGAGATGGCAAATATACGCAACCAGTGCTCCTGGGTCCACAGCAGGGAGAAAGAGCAAGCAACCCAGAAAGCTATGGATCTTGTTAGAATGTCAGCGGCCAGGGCTAGGCTCATAGCCCCCCTTCCACAGCCTACCATTGGAGTAGACGACAGGGCTCTCGTCATCGGCGGAGGAATAGCCGGAATGACATCAGCTCTTTCTCTTGCTGATCAAGGCTACAGGACTACCCTGGTAGAGAAGGCAAGTGAACTGGGAGGCAACGCGAGGCACCTTGTTTCAACGTGGAGAGGGGAAGTAATAGGCAGATCTTTGTCTGAGATGATCGAGAGGGTTAAAAGTCACCCATTAATTGATCTCTACACAGATGCTGTGATCAGGCAAAGCAGTGGTTTTGTCGGCAACTTCGAGACCGTCATAGGGCAGGGAGAAAAAGATATCCAGATCCGCCACGGAGCGGTCGTGATGGCGGTCGGCGCCGAGGAATGCAAGCCCAAAGAGTATCTATACGGAGAAGACTCGAGGGTTATGACCCATCTTGAGCTTGACAGGGCGATCACAGGCAAGGACATCCGTATATCGGAGGCCAAAGCCGCCGTCTTCATACAGTGTGTGGGGTCAAGGGAGCCTTCCAGACCTTACTGCTCAAAAGTCTGCTGTACCCACAGCATCAAGTCCGCGCTGGAACTCAAAGAACTTAATCCGGAAATGGATATTTATGTCCTTTATAGAGACATAAGAACCTATGGGCAAAGAGAAGCCCTTTATAGAGATGCCAGAGCCAAGGGAGTTATATTCATAAGATATACCCTCAACGATAAGCCTGAGGTTCAAAAAGATGGATTTGAGCTTTGGGTAACTGTGAAAGATCATATTTTAGATCGAAAAATCAGGCTCCGCGCAGATCTTGTGGCGCTTGCATCAGCCATTATCCCAGCGGATAACAGTGCCCTCGCACAGATATTCAAGCTTCCGCTTAATCAGGACGGTTTTTTCATGGAAGCACACGCAAAACTGCGACCTGTGGAATTCGCAACTGATGGAATTTTTCTGGCCGGGATGGCACATTATCCCAAGCCCATTGAGGAAAGTATAGCCCAGGCAAAGGCAGCCGCATCAAGGGCCTCGGTTGTGCTATCGAAGAAGGAGCTTACAGTTGAAGGGGTTGTCTCTCATGTGACTGAGAGCATGTGCAGGGGCTGCGGTAAGTGCGTTGAAGTATGCCCCTATAATGCCGTCTCCCTTGTTGAAAGGGAGGGAGGAAGAACTGTGGCCTTTGTTCAGGAGGCCCTCTGCAAGGGATGCGGCTCCTGCGCGGTGGCTTGCCCCACCGGGGCGGCCAGCATATTTCACTTTGACGACCAAGAGGTCCTCACCATGGTGCACGCAGCGCTGCACCAGGGCATTTGAGGTCCTTATTTGAGGTATGGAGGAGTTCAGCAGCATGAACGAGGAGTTCAGTCCAAAGATAGTAACCTTCGCCTGCAACTGGTGCGCCTATTCGGCTGCGGACCTTGCCGGAGTGAGCCGATTCCAGTATCCTCCTAACATGAGGATAATCCGGGTCATGTGCTCAGGCAGGATAAATCCCAATTTCATCCTGAAGGCCTTTGAACAGGGAGCCGACGGGGTATTGGTCGCAGGCTGACACATCGGTGACTGTCATTACCTGGACGGTAATGTAAAGGCAGAAAAGATGTTCGCAATGACCAGGGAGTTGGCCGTCATTCTGGGAATTGATCCGATCAGACTGCGCCTTGAATGGATCTCATCTGCAGAAGGCACAAAATTCGCTCAGGTTGCCACTGAATTCACGCGACAAGTCAAGGCCATAGGCCCCTCGCCTCTTCGCAAGGCGGCCTGAGAAAATGACTTTATTGGACGAGGCGAGACAATGACAGCAATTGCCCAGTTGATAGATGCGACAAAGACTTACTACTGCCTGGACTGCGGAGTGTGCACAGGAAGCTGTCCCGTGGCCAGGGTCTTCAGTGATTTTTCACCACGTCAGATCATAGAAAGATCCCTCTACGGTCTGGAAGAACCATCGGATGGAACCATCTGGAGCTGTCTTACCTGCGCTCAGTGCAGTGTCAGATGCCCGGCAAACATAGATTTTCCTGAATTCGTGCGTCTGATGAGGGATGAAGCACACCAAATGGGATTTGACGGGGTGCCCGCGCACAACGGTATGCTTCAGACTATAACCTCCATACAGGCTGCGGGAGCAACGCAGAAGAGAAACTTCTGGTTGGAAGGTCTTAAAACTGCCGAAAAGGGAGATTTGTTCTATTTCGTCGGATGCCGACCCTATTTTGATGTGGTTTTCAGGGACATAAACGCCGGTTCCATAAAAAGCGCAAGAAACATCGTCTCCACACTCAATGCCGTGGGAGAGGTGCCTGTCGTCAGCAATGATGAACGATGCTGCGGCCACGACGCGCTTTGGAACGGGGATGAGGAGAAATTTAAGAAACTGGCATCTAAGAATATTGAAGTGATCCGAGCCTCAGGAGCCAAGAAGGTCGTTTTCAGTTGCCCTGAAGGCTATCTTACCTTTAAAAGATACTATCCACGCTATTTTGGTGATCTGGGATTCGAGCCGGTTCATCTACTTGATCTTTTGGAGGAAAAGGTTTCACAGGGCATAATCAGCTTTAAAGAATCAAAGGCTCACGTGACCTATCATGACCCGTGCAGACTGGGAAGACTTGCCGGCATCTTTGATGCCCCCAGGGCTCTCATCAAGGCCATGCCGGGCGTGGAATTCACTGAAATGCCCAGATCAAGAGAAAATGCGGTCTGCTGCGGTACCAGCGGTTGGATGAACTGCTCAAGCTGCAGCAAGCAGATACAGCTTGAGAGGCTGAAGGAGGCCTCCACTACCGGAGCGGATACCCTTGTGACTGCCTGTCCCAAATGCCAGATTCATTTCCGGTGCACCAAGTCCGCGTTTGATCTTGGCATAGAGATAGTTGACCTTTACGACATGGTGGCCGAGCGGATTAAAACCGGCGCGACCGCTGTTTGAGATTTTTTGGATTTAACACAAACTTGAGGACCGAAGGATAATTGATCATGACGAAAGACGTCCTTGTTATCGGAGGAGGCATTGCCGGCATGCAGACGTCCCTTGATCTCGCTGATATGGGCATCAAGGTACACCTGGTGGAGCGTCTTCCCAGCGTAGGCGGGAAGATGGCTCAGCTCGACAAGACATTTCCAACAAACGACTGCGCCATCTGAATTCTCTCACCAAAGATGCTGGATGTCGGTCGACATCCCAACATTAAGCTCCTGGCCTACAGCGAAGTTGAAAAGGTCGAGGGTGAGGAGGGCGCTTTCAAAGTAACCATCCGCAGGAAGGCCCGATATGTGGATGAGGATAAGTGCACCGGCTGCGGGGCCTGTAAGGAAAAGTGCCCTACCGTAGTGCCTGACGCCTTTAACGAAGGGCTTGGAACCAGAAAGGCCATATACAGCCTCTTCGCCCAGGGCATACCCTCAACCCATACCATAGATCCTGCTCACTGCCGGCAGCTCAACGGGAAAAAATGCGGTATCTGCGCTAAGACCTGCCAGGCAAAAGCGGTCAACTTCGATCAGAAAGACCGGGTAGTAGAGATTGATGTAGCATCCATAATCATTGCTGCGGGTTATGATGTTTTTGACCCTTCCAGGATTTCCGAATATCACTACAGGGACCTGCCAAATGTCGTCACAGCCATAGAATTCGAAAGGCTTTTAAGCGCAAGCGGTCCTACCGGAGGCCATCTGGATCGGCCCTCAGACAGGGCCTTTGAAGCGGAGCTTGCCGAACTGGGAAAAAAGGTTGAAAAGGCCCAAAAGGCCCTTGAAAAATACGAGGAAAAATACGGCGCTAGCTCATCTGATTTCATCATGAAATATCGAAGCGGTGATTACGGGGATGATGCCGACAAAGCCAAGTGGGCTGAAAAATTTGAAGAGTTTCTCCCCATGCATGAATCCCTCGAGGCTATGAAGGATAAGGCTTCGGGCTTCAGCGTGGCTAAACGCCTGGCCTTTGTCCAGTGCGTAGGCTCAAGAGACTTCAGGTTTTATCCCTTCTGCTCCGGTTACTGCTGCATGCACTCCATAAAAGAAGCCATCATAGCCCACGAGCATGGGCCGGAGACCACCTCCACGATATTTGGGATGGACATAAGGGCTGTAGGCAAGGGTTTTGAGGAATACAAGATCAGGGGCGGCAACCATTCCAATATAACATACGTCAGGGGCCGTGTGGCGGAAATAACAGAAGGCCAAAACCATAACCCCGTCATTACATACGAAGACACTAGGGAAAGAAAGGTAAAGAGCCAGGAATTCGATATGGTGATTCTGGCTACCGCCTGCGCTCCCACAAAGGGAATTATTGAACTTTCCGGAAAACTTGGTGTGGAACTGGATAAATACAACTTTATAAAGACCAGCCCTATTTCGCCCGTGGACACAAGCGTACCGGGGGTTTTTGTATGCGGATGCGCCCAGGCCCCGATGGATGTGCCCGAGTCCGTTGCTCAGGCATCCAGCGCGGCTGCCAGGGCTGCTGAGATAGCGTTCCATTATTATTCAGAGAAGGAGAAAGCAGTTGCCTGCTGATAAGAGTGACGACATTAGGATAGGTGTGTTCATCTGCCACTGCGGCTCAAATATCGCAGGATATCTCGATATGGAGGCCCTCGGCACATACGCGGAAACCCTCCCGAACGTGGCCTTTGTTCAAAGAAACCTCTATACCTGCTCTGAGGGTGGCATAAACGAGATCAAGAAGGCCATTGGCCAGCAAAACCTCAACAGGGTGGTTGTAGCCTCCTGCACCCCCCGGACACATGAACCCCTTTTCAGGAGTTCGTGCGGCGAAGCAGGCCTCAATCCTTATCTCTTTGAGATGGTCAACATCAGGGATCAATGCTCCTGGGTCCACATGCAGGAGAAGGAAGAAGGCACCAACAAGGCCAAGGATCTCATACGAATGGGGGTAGCCAAGGCCGCCCTTCTGGAGCCCCAGAAGCCCATAATGAGCCCCGTCTTTCCAAGGGCGCTGGTGATCGGCGGCGGCATCTCCGGTATGACCGCGGCGCTTGCGCTTGCGAACAGAGGCTACGAAGTCGTTATCGTTGAAAGGGAAGGAAGGCTGGGGGGCATGCTCCTTGACCTGAATAGACTTGGCCCATCCATGACTGACGCTTTGCAGTTAGCCGAAAGCACAGTAAAAGCCGTGTCATGCCATCCTAAGATAACCGTATTCACAGGATCGAGGGTAACAGGGGTAGAGGGTTTCATAGGGAAATACAGCGCTGACATAGAGACACCTACCGGGGGCAAGAAGATTGATCTGGGAGTCGTAATCATAGCTACAGGCGCTAGGGTCTTTGTCCCTGCCGGCCTTTACGGTTACGACGCCGAAAGGGTCATCACACAGCTTGAGTTCGAGCCCAGGCTGAAACAAGGCATTGATCCCTCGATCAAGAGCGTGGTGATGATTCAGTGCGTCGGAGCCAGAAACGAAGAAAGGCCTTACTGTTCAAGAATCTGCTGCCAGACTGCCGTAAAAAACGCCCTTCTGATAAAGGAAAAAGACCCGGATACAAAGGTAACCATCCTCTACAGAGATATGCAGATGTATGGGGTGGAAAACGAGGAGATGTTCCGGGAGTCGAAGGCGAAGGGGATCAGATACGTAAATTACAACCCTGACAGACCTCCTCAGGTGCAGGCAGGTTCGGTCCTGGTATATAACGCGCTCTTGGGAAAGGATATGGAGCTTCCGGCCCACATGGTGGTCCTCTCCACCCCTCTTCTCTCCCGGGAGGACTCGGATGAAGTAGGAAAGCTGATAAGGGTGCCGGTTGACGCAAACGGCTTTTTCCTTGAAGGTCACGTCAAATTGAAGCCTCTTGATTTTGCAACCGACGGAGTCTTTCTCTGCGGAAGCGCGCGCTTCCCCGCCAACATTCGTGAGGCGATCGCCCAGGGGCTCGGGGCCGCATCAAGGGCCTCGATTCCCCTTTCCAAGGGGTCGGTCGTAGTGGAGCCTATCATATCGGTTTTGGCCGATATGGATGCATGCAGAGGGTGCGGATTGTGTGTAGCCCTTTGTCCTTACGGGGCGCTTGAGATTCAGAAGACCGACAAGGGAAGAAAGGTTAAGGTAATAGATGTCGCGTGCAAGGGATGCGGAGTGTGTGCCGCTACCTGTTATCAGCACGCCCTTACCATTAACTCTTTCACCGACAATCAGATTGACGCGCAGATAGAGGCATTCCTGGGCTGAGGGAGTGCCTGGCAGCTTATTACATCAGCAGTGATTGGTGGATTGGCGCTTTGAAGCAACATATCCGCATGACAGGCAGGATTGATTAAGGATAAAGTTTAAGGAGGTTTCCCGTGGGTGAATTTGCTCCCAAGATACTGACCTTCTGCTGCACCTGGTGAGGTTACTCGGCAGCGGACCTGGCTGGAGTTTCCAGACTACAATATACCCCGGATATAAGAATCGTGCGCATCATGTGCACAGGCAGACTCGACCCCGCCATTACGGCCAGGGCTTTTAAAAAAGGCCTTGACGGACTTTTGATCATTGGCTGCTATTTCGGCGACTGTCACTACATAAGCGGCAACTATCAGGCTAAGGCAAAACTCGACGTCGCAAGAAGGCTTTACGAATACGTGGGCATGAATCCTGAAAGGCTCGCCTTCAGGCAATGTTCTTCGGGCGAGGCATCCGTCTTTGTAAAGATAGTCACGGAGTTTACAGAAAAGATAAAAGAGCTGGGCCCCCTTGGAGCAGGTGGCGACCGCCTGGAATCACCCCTGCTGATCAAAAAACTCGAAACCGCAGAGGCGGTTCTGGCCGGGGAAAAAATCAGATGGGTGATAGGGAAAAGGGCGCCTTTCCTCAAGACCGGCAACATGTACGGTGAAGTTTTTACAGAGCACGAATTCAGACGAGCCGCTGACATGATCATAGTCGAGGAGACAGAGGTACAGGAGATTCTTGCCGGGCTCAGGGATGGGGCGCGTTCGGTAAAGGATCTGGCTGCTTCCTTTTCCATGCCTGTTGAAAAGGTATTTCGCCATATACTTGCTCTAAAGCGAAAGGGCTTTGTGGTTCCGGAAAGGATCGTCGGCCGGAGTCCCCTCTACACACTGGCTCCTAAAGAGGTATAAAAAAAGTGGAAAGCAAGAAAATATTGATCATCGGAGGGGGTCTTGAGGGCGTAAACGCTGCTCTTGACCGGGCCCAGGCGGGGGCAAAGGTAACAATCCTTGAGAAGTTTCCAACCCTCGGCGCGGAGCGCATTCCCAGAGACAGACTTATAACCCCTGAAGACGCCTTTGTTAATCCTGATCTTGAAAAGGTGCGTTCAAACAGCTCCATTGATATCCTTACCTACAGTGAGATCAAGAGACTGCGAAAGGATAACGGCAGGGTAAAGGCCAAGATACTGAAGAGAAGCATACGAGTTGACAACAGCAAGTGCACCGACTGCAAGGCCTGCATCAGGGTATGCCCGGTCAATATGTTTGATGACTTCAACGAAGGTTTCGGCTTTAGAACCGCTGTCGATTACTGTAATCCCACGACCGGCGAATACAATATATTCAAGGAGGACATGCCTGTCTGTCAGAGGACTTGTCCTGTGAACCTCGATATTCGCTCTTACGTTGGCCTTATCGCTGACGGGAAATACCTCGAATCGCTGGCCGTGATCAGAGACAGGCTTCCTTTGCCTGGAAGCATAGGAAGGGTGTGCCCTCATCCATGTGAGACCGCCTGCAATAGGCAGTATCTGGACAAACCAATAAGCATCTGTTTTCTAAAGCGGTTTGTCTCTGACGTCGAACTCTCAAAAGGCATTGAACCCGCATACGAAACTCCTGAGCGGAAATTCCCGGAAAAGGTCGGGATCGTAGGTGCCGGACCTGCAGGTCTTGCATGCGCTTACGACCTCGCCAGACTCGGTTATAAAGACATAGAGATATTTGAGACATTGCCTGTCCCGGGCGGATACCTCTGGGTGGGGATCCCGGAATACCGCCTCCCCAAGAAGCTACTTCAGAGGGAAGTGGACCTGATCTGCTCCATGGGAGTTAATATCCATTATAATACCAGGATAGGCAAGGATATATCCTTTGATGATTTAAAGAAGAACTTTGACGCCCTTTTTGTCGGTGCCGGGTGCCACAGGGGTCTGAAGCTCGCCGTGCCCGGGGAAGATGAATACATGGGAAAGGGGGTGATTGACTGCGTTACCTTCTTGAGAGAGCAGGCCTTAGGGAGACTTCCAAAGGCCAAGGGAAAGCTCATTGTCATAGGAGGGGGAAACGCAGCCATTGACTCAGCCAGGGTGGGCTGGCGCATGGGTTTTGACGAGGTCTATATCCTTTACAGAAGGACCAAAAAAGAGATGCCCGCAAACCCGTGGGAGATTGACGCCGCAGAACATGAAGGAGTTAAACTTCAATATCTTGCAGCTCCTGTAGAGATAACAGGCGACGGGAAAAAGGCAACAGGAATGAAGTGCATCAAGATGGAGCTGGGAGAGCCTGATGCGTCCGGAAGAAGAAGGCCGGTACCCAAGGAAGGTTCGGAATATGTCATCGAGGCTGAAACCATAGTCCCTGCCATAAGCCAGGGAACAGACCTTTCTCTGCTCCCCCGGGATCACACCTTCAAGATTTCAAGACACGGCACTTTCGAGATAGATCCTTACACAGGCGAAACCAGCATACCGGGTGTTTTCGCCGGCGGCGACGTGGTCTCGGGGCCTGATATAGCCATCAGAGCCATCGCGGGCGGCAAAAAGGGGGCCCTGGGGATTCACGAATACCTGAGGAGCAGATAGATGATTTACGAAAAGGAACGAAGATATATAATCCCTTTTTTCGATGTCCCTGCAGAGCGGGCGGAAATGCCGGAGATAACGGTTTCGGAAAGAAAAGGGAATTTCACCGAGGTTGAGACAGGCTTTACCGAGGATACTGCCGTCACTGAGGCAAAAAGGTGCCTGAGTTGCAGGAGATGCCTCGGATGCGCCCTCTGCTGGGCCGAATGCAAGCCTGAGGCAATAGATTTCAGTATCCCTGATCAGATCCTTGACCTTGAATTTGATGAGGTAGTAACCACTGCGGGTCAGGATAACACCTTCGAAAAATTACCCAGGGAACTTGGATACGGTTCTTTTGCCAATGTGATCACAGATCTTCAATTTGAGAGGATGCTCTCCCCCACTGGGCCGACAGACGGTGTCATAGTGTCCCCTCTTGACGGAGAAATCCCCGGAAGAATTGCCATCATCCAGGGAAACCCCGGAGGGGGAGACGATCATCTCCTTTCCTCCCTTATCCTTGGAGTCAATGAATCTATTCTTGCTCTTCACCGCAATCCTGAGTTGGAAATCATCCTTGTTTCACCCCTGTGCCGAGAATTCCACGATAAGTTTATGCCGCAGACCGAGACATTGAAGGGACTCAAGATAATAGATAGTGCAGTCTCCGGGGTGGAAAGCAGGGATGCAGCAGGTACCCTGGCCATAAAGACCCGTCAGGAAGACCGCACAGCGGAAGAGGCCGTGGATATGGCCGTGATATTGACAAAACCCAAGGCCGTAGCGGAGCCCAAATATTAGGGGAACTCAGACTTTCAAGGAAAGCCACAGGTTTCTGACGACATGGCTTTACCCTGCATAGACGGACTGATAGCGTTTGAACACGGAGAAAATAACCATTGCCGTCCTAGGCACCTTCGACTCCAAAGGTGAGGAGCACCTTTTCCTTAAGAACCGCATTGAAGCCATTGGATTGAAGGCACTGACAATCAACGTAGGAACCAAGGGCCGCCCCCTTTTTGAACCGGACTTTGATATCCATAGCGAACTATTTAATAAAGCCGAAACATCCGGAAGCCGCGATGAGGCCATAGCGTTGGTCATTTCAAGGGCCGGGGAGCTGGTTGAACGGCTTTTCGGAAAAGGACTCATCTCAGGGATCGTCAGCGCCGGGGGAGGAACCGGCACACATATATGCACATCCATAATGAAGGTCCTGCCCCTAGGCATCCCCAAGATCATGGTGTCAACCGTCGCATCCAGGGATATGTCATCTGTTGTGGGCACAAAGGACGTAACCATGATGCACAGTGTGGTAGATCTGCTGGGGGTAAACTCCGTAACCGGGGCGGTTCTGGACAAGGCCGCTGAGGCCGTGTGCGCAATGGCCCGCGCCAAATGGAGGCCGGGTTCTCCCAGGAAGAGAATAGCGCTCACCATGTTTGGATTTATAACGGAGGGGGCCGAACACGCAAGGGCAGAGCTTGAGGCCCTTGGATATGAGGTAATAGCCTTTCACGCAAACGGCACGGGAGGTATGGCGATGGAAGAGCTTGCCTCTGAAGGTCTTTTTGACGGGATCCTGGATCTGGCTACCCATGAGTTCGCAGACGAACTCAAGGCAGGCTACTGCAAAGGCATAGGGCCTAAAAGACTTGCTCCACCTGAAGGCAGAAGGATACCCCGCCTTGTAGTGCCGGGCGGGCTTGACTGCGCGGTACTCGAATTCACTCGGGATAACATCCCCGAGGTCTACAAGGAAAGACCGATCTTTTTTTACGATTTCAGAAGCGCCATAAGACTTAGTGCCGATGAGACAAGACAGATTGCGCTGATAGTGGCGGAGAGGCTCAATCTTGCGCCGCGAGACACGAGGGTGCTTGTGCCGCTCAGGGGGTGGTCTGAGGCCGACAGAAAGGGAGGACCTCTCTTTGACCAGGTCCTTACGCAGGCCTTCCTGGAAACCTTAAGGGAAAGACTGTATAAAAAGATCGTGATCTCAGAGGCGGATTATCACATCAATGATCCGGCCTTTGCTGAGCTTGCCGCCCGGCATCTGCACGAGATGGTATGCTCCAATAGGATGCCAGAACATCGGCCATAATGGCCCTCAGCCCTTTAGATGACTTTCCACACGCTAAAGCTATCTCGGCAAGCATATCCAGAAAGACCTTTCCCGAAAGCGACAGAGTCTGATTTTTCAACCTGGCTATGCTTACGTCGAGCAAGAGCTTCCTGCCTGCAATCCTTACCGCATTGAGCTTCCCCTCCTGTAGCTCAAGGGCGACAGTCGCCCTCACAAGGAAAGCGATTCCTTCACCCCTTTGCACAAGCTGCTTGATAAATTCAGTATTGCCTGTCTCCATTAGGATATTGGGAACAAGGCCCCTCTCCCTAAACAGTTCGCCGGCGAGTTTCCTCGTTCCGGAGCCCCTCTCCTTCATGATTATGGGTTCAGAGGCCAGTTCATCAACCGTCACATATTCTTTTTCACTCAAACGATGCCCAGGGCTTGTTATAAGGACAACCTCCTCCTGGCTGAATGGGCTGAAAACCACATCAGGATGGTCGGCTGCCTTTGCAATTATGGCAACCTCGTTTTGAAAATCCAGAAGACTTTCAGCCATCTCAAGGGAACTTCCCTCATTTAACTGAACCTTTATGTAAGGGTACGCTTCATGAAACCTTGAGATAATGTCAGGCATAAAATATCTGGCGTATGTTTTTGTCGTACCTATTCGAAGGACGCCCCGTTTAAGGGCTTTCATTTCTTCGATGGCATTTTCCATCTCCCTTTCGCATTCAAATATCCTTCTTGATAAATCGTAGAGGATGGAACCCTCCTCCGTCAGATGCAGGGTTTTTCCTCTCTTCCTGAAAAGCTTCAGCCCGCAGAGGTCTTCAAAGCTCTTTATCTGGGCTGAAACAGCAGGCTGGGTAATGAAGAGATCCCTTGCCGCTCCTGTAAAGCTGAGGCGCTTTGCCGTATGGTAAAAGATTCTCAGTTGATTGAGATTTAGCATTCCGTCCTTTTCCGATAAGGATATTTTATCTACTCGGCCATCTATAATCTGAGCTTATGGATACCATAAGAAAAATGAAATTGACACCATTTTTCTATCTGAGCAATGATGGCATAAATGGTGATGACTTGGCGAAAAATACAGTCCACGCGGCAAACAGGAAGGCTTTGCTTGCGACACGGTTAAATCTCTTGGAATGAATGGCGTCATCACTTCAATTGGGACCTTTTCCTGACCTGAGGAAACGATCCAGATCAGACAACCCTGGCTTCCTCTCACGGGCCATCTCAATCCGGGTTGGACAGAAGGGATATAATCCTTTGTGGATTATCCGACTGCAGGGGATAATCCGCGTGTGTGAACCGGTAGTTTTCGTTAACCCAAACCAACTCAAGAAGGAGGTAAAGTATGGCAGACGAAAAGACAGGCAGGTTCCCGGATCCCCATGAATTCAAGGTCCCCCCGGAGCTTGACGGATGGGAAGAGATGTATCCCTCACATTATCTTTTCTCCAAAGACCGGATGGACTGGGAAAAGAGGCAGTTCTGGTATCAGGACAAGATCCACGCGCCTGAACCCATGCCACCCCTGGACCTGATCTTCCAGGAGGCGTGGCAGATCTCGCTATCGCAATACACAACCAGGGTATTTTGCATACCGCCCGCCCAGGGCATCGCCCAGAGGATGGTAGGATGCTACTTGTACATCTGCGCGGTCGAGCCTCCTCCTCCTGAGGTTATAGGGAAGAAGGCGGAACTCTTCCAGAAGAGGGTCTTCTATGTTTTTGATCACTATGATGAACTCTGGGACAAGTGGCTTACAAAGTTCAAGGTCCTGGGTAATGAGATGAAGGCACTTAATGTTCCTGAGGAGATGCCCAAGTTCGCGCCTGAGGATCAGGTTTTGCCGGCGCCGAGGGGATACTATGTAACCTATGAACTGGTGGAGGTCTTTGACAAGCTGGTAAATATGGTGTTCAAGGGCTGGCAGTATCACTTTGAGATGCTCAACCTTACCTATCTTGCTTACCTGATGTTTGCTGATGTGGCAAGAAAGCTCTTCCCCGGCATCAGCGAAAGCGCCATCGGCAAGATGGTGGCAGGGGCATACGTGTCCATGTTCCGTCCTGAAGAAGAACTGTGCAGACTATCAAGGCTTGCAACCTCTCTGAAGGGGGTAAAGGACGTTTTATCCAACAACAAGACAGTCCCCGAAAAGCTGTTGGAACTAGACACAACCCCCGACGGACGTCAGTGGCTTGAAGAGTATAATAAGGCGAAAGACCCCTGGTTTTATGTCTCATGCGGAAGCGGCTGGCTCCACTATGAAGGAAGCTGGCTGACGCAACCCGAGATCCCATTCAACTACATCAAGGACTATATCGCAAGGCTTGAAAAAGGCGAAAAGATAGAGCGTTCACTGGACCACATAGACAAACAGCGCGAGGACATAATAAAAAGCTATAGAGACCTTATCAAATCAGACGAAGACAGGACCACCTTCGATAACGCCTATAAGACGGTCAGGACTATCTACAGATACGCAGAGGATCATCTCTTCTGGGTCGAGCACTGGTTCCACACCATCTGGTTTGGCAAGATCCGCGACTTAGGAAGAATAATGGTAAACCGCGGTCTGTTAGAAAAGGTTGACGACATATTCATGTTCAACCGCTATGAGATACCAGAGATGCTCACGGAGATCGCAACCGGTTGGGCCCTGGGCGTCAACATACCCCTGAGGTCAAGCTATTACAAGGCCAAGGCCGCCAAGAGGACAAAAATCCTCGAAGCAGCCCGCAACTGGGCGCAGACCCCGGCCCTGGGTGTGCCTCCCGAGGAAGTGGCTGAGCCATTCACCATTATGCTCTGGGGCATTACTACAGACAAGGTCAAGGAGTGGCTTAAAGGCGTTGACGCGGGAGCGGCAGGGTCAGCAGGAGAGATAAAAGGTTTTGCCTCCTCCGCAGGATCTGCGGAAGGACCTGCCCGGGTGCTGAAACTGCTGAAGGATATAGTTGATCTGAAGGCTGGAGAGGTGCTGGTCTGCCCCTCCACCAACCCTTCGTGGGCGCCTGTCTTTACAAAGATAAAGGCAGCGGTCACCGATATCGGCGGTCTTACCAGCCACGCGGCCATAGTATGCCGTGAATATGGCGTCCCATCGGTGACGGGGACAGGCATTGCCACCTCCGTGATAAAGACCGGGGACATAGTAAGAGTGGATGGAGATACAGGAGTTGTAAGCATAGTAAAACGGGCCTAGCAGTAAAAAGGACGTTGGGAGCCATGAAAGGCTTAGCTCAAGGGCATTACGGTCTTTTCCGGGTCAGCGCCCGGTATCCAGGATGACTTCCGCGTCCTCCCGGAAACAACGATCTTAATGAGTCCTATTAGTTACGGGTAGATAGCCTGTAGGCTTTTAGATTGTAGAGCTTCAAGAGAATGCCATAGGCAATGACTAATAGGCTATCGGCCTACAGCCTAATAACCTGAATACTTAGATTATTAGTAACTACTCAGGCTCAAAGTTCAAGGGTTCACGGTTCAAAGTTAGAGAGCTATGAAGAACGAAAGCCAACTAACTAGTGTCCATCCGGAAATGAGATAGTTTCGTCGAGTTCAAGGCGGGCGATAATTTTAACCACAGGAATACATTGACGTATTTCGAGGATTAAAATTTGAGCCCAACGCCGAAATCGGTGAAAATAGCCATTTACGGATGGGCACTAACTAACGGCCATGCCCGGGTAGGGCACAACGAAAGATGAAAATGGTCAATAAGTTGGAAGCATTTTCATATAAACCGTGAACAGTGAACCTGACAACCTGAGTAGTTACGATTAATACACAATTTCTCAGGAGGCGCTCATGGACTACATCCTTGATTTTCGTAAGGTGGACAAAGATTCACTTGCAACAGTGGGAGGTAAAAACGCGAGCCTCGGCGAGATGATCAAGGCCGGGATAAGAGTTCCTCCCGGATTTGCCGTGACAACGGATTCATATCTGCAGTTCATCTCTGATACGGGAATAAAGGATAGTATATACACTTTGCTCTCAGGGCTTGATCCTGACGACACCGCTGAACTTATCAGGGCCACGGAAAAGATTCAGTCCATGATAGCAGGCAAACCGCTTCCTGAGGAAGTAAGGAAAGCCATCTTTGGGCATTACAGAGAGCTGTGCGAGATGTTTTCCTTGAGCAGCGTCCCTGTTGCCGTCCGGTCGAGCGCTACAGCCGAAGACCTGCCTAACGCAAGCTTTGCAGGCCAGCAGGATACGTATCTTTGGATACAGGGCGCCTCGGATGTGACCGATAAGGTAAAGAAATGCTGGGCAAGCCTCTTTAATCCCAGGGCTGTCAGCTACCGCATGAAGAACCAATTTCCCCATGAAAAGGTGTTAATAAGCGTAGGGGTGCAGAAGATGGTGAACTCCAAGGTGGCCGGGGTCATGTTTACCATTAATCCCACAGACGGAGACCCTTCCAAGGCGGTAATAGAAGGGAGCTGGGGGCTTGGGGAGACGGTTGTTTCAGGGTCTGTAAACCCGGATAAGTTCGTGGTTGACAAGGTCATTTTGGAGATAAGCGAAAGGAGGATTTCAGATAAGCATATCGCCTGCCTCTTTGATCAGGCCAAAGGCGAGGTGGTCAATTGCGAAGTAGAACCGGGGATGCGAGGCAAATGCTGCATCGAGGACCGTGAGGTGAAGATGCTGGTTCAGATGGGAAAGGATATTGAACGCCATTACGGGCGGGCCATGGATATTGAGTGGGCCATTGATAAAGACCTGCCCTTCCCCCACAACATCTTTATCGTACAGGCCAGACCGGAGACCGTCTGGAGTCAGAAGAGGAAAGAACCCCTGCTCGGCAAGAAGACCGGCTATGAGCTTCTGATGGAAAGGGCCATGAAGCGCATCCGCATCCCCTGATGAGAAAATGCCTTAGCGATGAAGGGCAGTGAGCGGATATCGGTCTTACGGCAAGACGGTCTGAGTGGACCATGCGGGCCGGATAAGACACCGGGCCGGGAGTCGGTATAGTTTATTTTGCTTGTTTATAACCTTTTTGTTAGGTGAGGAAAATCCATGAAGGACATGAGAGAATTTATTTCACAGGCGGAAAAGGAAGGACAGCTCAAGAGGATAAAGGCTGAGGTGGACTGGGACCTGGAGCTTTCGCACATCGCTAAGCTCAATGAAGAAGTCGCAGGGCCGGCGCTTCTCTTTGAAAACGTAAAAGGCTACAAGAGCCCGGTTATCACAAGCGTATGCACCACAACCCAAAGACTGGCCCTTATAATGGGACTTCCCAGAAATTCCACCCTTGTTGACCTCATGAGGTTCTGGGTTGAGAAGAACAAGGCCAAAGTTCCTCCTAAATGGGTGAACTCAGGCCCCTGCAAGGAAAACATCATCAAAGGTGAAGATATTGACCTCTTCAAATTCCCCGTTCCAAAATACTATCCAAAAGACGGGGGCCGCTTCTTCGGGACAGCTCATTTCGTGTTGACCAAGGACCCTGAGACAGGATGGGTTAATCTAGGGACATACAGACTGCAACTGCTGGCGAAAAACCGCCTGGGCACTCAGTTTATAAAAGGCAAACACGCCGACCAGATGCTTAAGAAATATCAGGCAATGGGGAAAATAATGCCTGTTGCAGTAGTTGTAGGCTGTGACCCACTGCTTTTCCTTATGGGAGCGGCAAGGGTCAGCGCCTTTGAATGTGAATACGATCTGGCAGGCGCGATCCGAGGTAACCCCATAGAGGTCGTAAAGGCGGAAACCAACGATCTTCCGGTGCCCGCCTTTGCCGAGATCGTTGTTGAGGGAGAAGTTGATCCCAACAAAACTCTCCCCGAGGGTCCATTCGGGGAATATACGGGCTACTATTCCGGAGTGGGGACCGACGAAAGAAACTACATAGCTGTAAAATGCGTCACACATAGAAACAATCCCATCTTTTGGGGAACAACGGTTGGAAGGGCCGTAACGGACACCCACATGACCATGGCCCTTACTTACGGCGCTACGCTCTGGCAGCAGCTTGTTGATATGAGGATCCCCGGCATAAAGGCGGTTTACTGCCCGCCTGAGGGCTCAGGCAGGTTTCTAGCCATCATTTCCGTTAAGACCATGTATCCGGGACATGCCGACCAGGTGCTCACAGCCGCAATCTCAACGGAAATGGGCGCCTACGGGCTCAAAACCGTGATAGTGGTTGATGAAGACATAGACCCCTGGGATATTCCCAGAGTTCTCTACGCCCTGAGCTTCAGGTTCCAGCCCAACAGAAGCCAGGTGATAAAGAGGGGCAGATCCACTCCGCTTGATCCATCTTTGCCTATTGAAACAAGGGATATAACAGGGAGACTTTTGCTGGATGCGACAATCCCCTATGAATGGAAGGAAAAGCCCATTCCCATACTGCTTGACCCAGATGTGGTAAAAAAGGTAAAGGCCAGGTGGGCTGAACTGGGTCTTTAGCCCTCAATGAAACACGTTAGCGTTAAAACGGGCTGTTGGTCTATCTGCAGTGAGGCTCCCCAGCCCTGCAAACATTAAAGCTGAATCAGGAGATACGAAAATGGCCGAAGGCATTGTTCTGGATGGTTTGAGAATCCTGGTAGTGGATGACGAGCCGGATATTCTTGAGATTCTGGGAGAGCTTCTCTCAATGGCCAAGCTCATTAAGGCATCTAACTACTCAGAGGCGAAAAAGGCGCTCGAGACTCAAGAGATTGATCTAGCGGTACTTGATATCATGGGAGTAAACGGCTATGGTCTTCTTGAAATTGCCAAGAATAAGAATATCCCAACGGTTATGCTTACTGCACACGCCTTTACCCCTGACAATCTTGCAAGATCCATAAAGGAAGGAGCCGATTCCTATATCCCCAAGGAGGAGCTTAGCAGGATAGAGGAATTCCTGATTGATGTCCTTAAGGCAAGGAGACAGGGCGACAGCACCTGGAAATACTGGGAGGAAAAACTCCCCTCTTCCTATTTTGAAAGGAGATGGGGGTCAACCTGGCAGAGCAGCAACAAGGAATTCTGGGACACATTCAGATCAAGCATCAAGGCAAGAAGAGACCGGGAAAGCAAATGATTCAAAAGCATGAGGTGGGCGATTTACAGACTTACTGCTACCCTGTCTATTGAAACATGTTCACGCACAAGAAATGGAGGTGAAAGGTGAAACCCATTCGTTATACCGAAAGGATGGTAGGCGAATTCCTGGCTAAAGGTTACTGGACAAGAGAGACCTTCTACGATTTCTATGACAGAAACGCAAAAAATATTGGAGATAAAGAGGCCCTTGTTGACTCAAGATACAGAGTTACCTGGGCGGAAGCAAAGAGGCTCGTTGACGCTATAGCCCTCTCCTGGGTCGAGATGGGAATACCCAAATTCGCCCGAGTTATAATACAGTCCCCCAACAGCGTTTACGGATTTCTCTCGAGGATTGCAAGCGAAAGGGCCGGGCTCATATCGCTTACGGTATATCCATACCTGAGGGAAAAAGAGCTTGAATACATGGTCGAGCGCACAGAGGCCTCAGCGGTAGTGATACCGTCTGTTTACAGGAATTTCGACTATCTGGAGATGTACAGCAATCTAAGAAAAAGATTCCCCTCACTTACTCATTTTTTCCTCTTTGACGACGTTGTGCCGGAAAACGCCCCACAGGGCACCTATTCCCTCACGAAGATCGCCAGGGAAGGGGCGTCAAAAAAGATAGACGAAGCGGCTCTTGCGGAAAGGAAACTTGATCCCATCTGGAACGTAGGTCTTCTTACGAGCACCACTGGAACGACCGGCCTTCCGAAGCTCGTCGAATGGCCGATGGCTCCCAGGATATGCACTTCCAAGGCAAGGGTTGACATCTGGAATCTCACAAAGGATGACATAACTATGGCAATAGCGCCGCACGCGGGAGGAGCTGCCGGAACGCTTACCTACTTCGCAGCCCCCCTTGCGGGAGCAAAGACCGTCATGCTTGAGGAGTTCTCCCCTGATGCGGCCCTCTCTCTCATTGAAAAAGAGAGAGCTACGGCCATAGGCGTGGTTCCCACCCATCTTGTCAGGATGCTTGAGGCGGACGCGAAAAAGTATGATCTCTCGAGTCTTCGATTTATTCGATCCGCCGGCGGGTATTTGTCTCCCCAGGTGGCGGAAGAGGCAGAAGAGGCTTTCGGAGCCTCTATTACGAGCGACCTCGGCACCCAGGACATGGGAAGCGTATCAGGTTGCAGGGTAGAGGATTCCAAGGAACTTAGAAGGAGGACCGTGGGAAGGATGCTCCCCGGAAACCAGGTGCGGCTTGTTGATGAAAAGGGAAACCCGGTGCATGAGGGAGAACCCGGCATACTCTATTTCAGAGGTCCACACGCCCCGGCCGGATACTACAGGGACGAAAAACTTACCAGCACGGTCTTTGATCCGGACGGATGGACCACTACCGGAGATATAGTCAAGTTCGATCAGGGCTGTCTGTGGATACTGGGCCGGGCCAAGGACATGATTATCCGGGGGGGACAAAACATCTACCCGGCAGAAATAGAGGGGCTGTTAAACGAACATCCAAACGTCGCCTCGGTTGCGATAGTTGCCTATCCTGACAGAGAGATGGGTGAGAGGGCATGCGCCTGCGTGATACCGAAGGCGGGAAAGACCATCGGCTTCCAGGAGATGGTTGATTTCCTGAAATCAAAGAAGCTGGCCATGTTCAAGCTTCCGGAGAAACTTGTCCTTATGGATGCATTCCCCATTGTCGGGGACTCGGGAAAGATAGACAAAAAGGTGCTCAAAAGGCAGATAGAGGAAAAGATCGCCGGAGGAGATATCTGATGTCGGATCAGGCCTTGAAAGTCCTCGTCGTATCAACCCTTGACACAAAGGCAAGAGAAACGGTCTATCTAAAGGAGAAGGCCGCCTCCTTAGGTCTTGAGGCGATCCTCATGGACCTGTCCATGAGGGGAGGCGCGCAGGTCAAGGCACAGATAACACCTGCCGAGGTGGCGGCGGAGACAGGCAGTTCAATAGATGAAATAAGAAGCTCCAGAGAAAGGTCAAAATCAACCAGCGCCTTTATCGAGGGCGGCTCCGCCATTGCGCTTCGTCTTTGGAGAGAGGGTAAGCTCCATGGAATCATGGGCGTCGGGGGGGCTACAGGCTCGCTTATGGCCACCGAGATAATGAGGGCGCTCCCTTTTGGGATACCAAAGATCATGATATCATCGGCCGCGGCCCTTCCCGGGCTTTCCACCCGATTCATCGGGACCGGCGACATCATGCTCTTCCATACTGTAATAGAACTATCAGGGCTTTCAAACCTCCTCAGAAACGTCCTTGACCGTGCCGCGTGCGCAATGGCAGGGATGCTAAAGGGAGAAACGACGGTTCCAAAAGCCTCAGCGGGTAAGGCAATCGCCCTCACCATGCTTGGGCCTTGCGATTCATGCGGTCACAGGGTTCAGCAGGCACTTGAGGACAGAGGCTATCAGGTCATAGGATTCCACGCGGCAGGGGTTTGCGATAGGGCGATGGAGGAGATGATCGAGGAGGGTTTCTTTGAAGGCGTAGTGGATCTGGCGCCGGGCGGTGTCGGGGAAAACCTCTTCGGCTTTATGCGTGATGCGGGCCCCAAGAGGATGGAACCTGCAGGTAAGGTTGGAATCCCGCAAGTTATATCCACATGCAGCGTAAACCACATAACACCTTCCCGCTCTACCTATACCTCCGAGATGGCCGGCCGCAGAAAATACGACCTTGACAGGCTGAGAACCTGGCTCAGGATATCCCCGGCCGAACTCAGACAGGTGGCGCGGGTTTTCATTGAGAAGCTCAACAGGGCCCGTGGACCCGTCAAGATCGTAATACCCGGCCGCGGCTGGTCATCGGTGGATGTCCCGGGAAATCCCACCTTTGATCCCCTCGAGGATATGATATTCGTGGAGGAGTTGAAGGCCGGGCTGGAAAAGAATATATTGGTTTCCGTAGTTGATGCAAACATGGAGGAGCCTGCATTTGCAGATGCCGTCGTTGATTCCTGTCTATCCATCTTTCCAAAGGCCTGACATGGCCGGAATCGCCTGGTAAGGACTTTTGATGAAAAAGAGGCTTGTCATAGGGATATCCGGAGCAAGCGGAGTCATATACGGCATAAGGATGCTTGAACTCCTCAGAGAAAGCTCAAGGGAAATACATCTTATCATATCCGAGGCAGGAAGAAAAAACATTGAGATAGAGACTGGCTACCGTGTTAAAGACGTCCTTGCCATGGCCTACCGCACTTACGATAATCAGGACGTAGGGGCCGCTCTTGCAAGCGGATCTTTTCTCACTGAGGCCATGGTCATCATCCCCTGCACGGTAAAGACCCTCTCAGGCATTGCCAATTCCTATACCACAAACCTCATGGTGAGGGCCGCAGACGTGCATCTCAAGGAAGGGAGAAAACTCGTCCTGGTGGTAAGAGAAACCCCTCTGCATAAAGGACACTTGAGGCTCATGACTATGGCGGCGGACATGGGAGCGCACATCCTTCCGCCGATTCCTTCCTTTTATCACATGCCCAGGACAATTGACGACATCATCTCACAGACAGTCGGAAAGATATTTGATTATCTGGGCATCGAACACGATCTATTCGCCCGTTGGGGCGAGGACATTCAGGAGAAGAGGAGCAGGAGCAATGTTGTTACCCAAATTTGAATACCACGAGCCAGGGAGGTTATCAGAGGCATGCGCCCTGATGGCTGAGCTTGGCGAAGGTGCAAGACCCCTTGCGGGCGGAACGGATCTTCTGGTCAATATGAAAAAAAATCTCATTAAGCCCCGGCATGTGGTCTATCTTGGACGTATAAAGGAGATTACCTCCCTTAAGCAGGACTCAAAAGGTTTCAGCCTGGGGAGTTTCATGAACATAGCCGACATCGCAGGCAGCCCCCTTATAAGCGATAAACTTCCAGCCCTGTCGGAAGGGGCCGCAGGCCTTGGAAGCCCGCTAGTAAGAAACCTTGCGACAATAGGCGGAAATATCGCCTCAGCTCGGCCGGCCGCGGATATGCCCCCTCCCCTTATGGTTTACGGGGCAAGGATCAAACTGAACAGAAAGGGAAGATCCCGGCTCATAGCAATTGAGGAATTCTTTACCGGGCCGGGAAAAACGCTCTTAAAGGCGGGCGAGATACTCTCAGAGATAATTATTGATGAACCGCCTGTCTTCTCGGGGGCTTCCTATATAAAGTTCGGTATGAGGCGTGCGCTTGAGATATCGCTTGTGAGCGCGGCCTCCTTCATAAGCCTTGAATCCCCGGAAGGTATAATAACAAAGGCGCGCATCGCCCTCGGCGCGGTTGGTCCGGTTCCCTTGCGGGCAAGATCCGCAGAGGCGGTTCTGGTTGGAGAAAAGCCCTCCGCCTCCCTCTTTGAAAGGGCTGCTGACGCGGCGGTAACGGATGCAAGGCCCATTGATGATTTCAGGGGATCGGCCGAATACCGGAGAGACATGGTGAAGGTCCTTACGAGAAGGACACTGGAAGCGGCCCTCAAGAGGGCCTCACACTAACCCCCATGCCCGGGCAGGGCACAACGAAATATGAAAATCACCCCCACCCTTCCCTCCCCCGTCGAGGGGGAGGAATAAAGGCGAGGGGCATTTTCATATAAAAGAATTCCTTACCCAGGTAATAATTACATCGGAGAGGTTTAAAACCATTAGCTAGGAGACTTAGATGAAACGGTTGATAAAAACGACCATTAACGGCCAGGACCTGGAGCTTGCCGTAAGCCCTAACCAGACCCTTGCGGATTTATTGCGCTACGAGCTGGGCCTGACCGGTACAAAAAAGGGTTGCGAGATGGGAGAATGCGGCTCATGCACTGTCATTCTGGACGACAGGCCCGTTAA
>MNYJ01000195.1 GCA_001874005.1 Desulfobacteraceae bacterium CG2_30_51_40 | reverse complement strand
CTACCGCAATGCTTGCACTTTCTCCTTCGCGCTCTCCTTGCCATTGGCCGCCAACCTCCTCGGACCAATGGTGTTAATACGATATGGAGAAAAATGAAATACGGGGAAGAAAAACCACGGAAGAAGATTTTATACACACATGTCTTCAGGAAGAAAACCCAGGGAAGAAAAGGACATTTTCAAACGGCCAAGTCTAAGACAATTTCAAATTGCCGGTGACAGCTTTTCCTGGGTGTTAGACCGGACACAGACCGCAAGCGGGCATACCTTGAATTCAAATCAAAGTTGTCCTCGATGCCACACAAAATCCTGATTATTTCCTTTTCGTCTACTCACAACTACCTAACAGGGACACTCCAAGATACGACTCGATCCATGAATTCATAATAGCTGCTCGGCCTTGGACAGGCGGGGAAGCAAGGTTCCTGAGCACTGCTTTTCTGGAGGAAATCCGGCAATGAAAGGGGGTGGCTAAAAGGAAAATCATTACAACTACTGATTTTATCTATCACTTATCTCTATCAGACAAATATTGGCTGATGATATCTAGCAATGCCTCAGTTATTAATATATCACCAAGTCTATCTTCAGAACAACCTGTTATTAAGGCTTTCCTATTTTCGCCTGGGTTTTGTCCTTTCATTCATAAACCAAGACTTTCAGATCCTTGTGAGGAGTCCCATGATAAAGACATATGTTATTGATACTAATGTTCTTTTACATGATCCTACCGCTTATCTCAATTTCCAGGAAAATGATATTGTAATCCCACTTGCTGTAATAGAAGAGATTGACGATCAGAAGAGAAGGCAGGATGAAATCGGGCGCAATGCCAGGTTTTTCTCACGCGAAATTGACGCACTCCGCTCACAGGGTCAGCTTTCAAAAGGCGTGACGCTGCCGGGGGGAGGAAGTCTGAGGGTCGAGCTAAATCACGGTGAGCTTATTGAGTTCCCTAAGGGACTCGACCCGAGGAAATATGATAACAGGATTCTGTTTGTTTCATTAAACCTGATGGAGAAAGACGGTCTCAGAGTAATTCTGGTTTCCAAGGATCTCAATCTGCGCATAAAGGCGGACGTGATGGGCATCACGGCAGAGGACTACCGGACTGACAAAGTTGACTGTGGCAACCTTTATAAGGGATACAGGGAAATCTATCTGCCCCAGGAAGATTTCGAGGCCTTTTTCAAGAAGCGTTGGGTTGTGACGAATCTAGAACCTGAGCCGTTTCCCAATGAATTTTGTATCTTGAAAAACCCATCCAGCGGATCGCAGTCGGCCCTGGCCAAGTACCAAGTGGGTAGATTTATACCTTTGACATTCGGGGATAAGACTGTTTGGGGCATAACGGCCCGCAACAAAGAGCAGAAGTTCGCATTTGATCTGCTCATGGATGATTCAGTCCAGGTAGTCACATTGGTAGGGGGGGCAGGAACCGGCAAGACCCTTCTAGCCCTGGCAGCCGGTCTTGAAAAGGTGGTCCAGGAAAGGGCATACAGGAGGTTCCTTATAATGCGTCCAATAGTTCCTATGGGCGAAGATCTCGGCTACCTGCCAGGGTCCAAGGATGAAAAATTGAGACCCTGGATGGCGCCCATATTTGACAACTTCGAGCACCTTTTTCAGGCAAACGAAGACTGCTCCAACATCATGAGCGAATTGACTGAAAGAGGACTCATTGAGATGGAGACCCTCACATATATCAGGGGCAGGAGCATCCCAAATCAGTTTATACTATGCGACGAAGCCCAGAATTTGACGCCCAATATGATTAAGACCCTCGTGACAAGGGTCGGTGAGGAGACAAAGCTGATTTTTACCGGCGACCCCGAACAGATAGACCATCCCTATCTTGATGCGAGCAGTAACGGACTTACCTATCTCGTTGAGCGATTCAAGGAAGAGAGTATCACCGGGCACGTGACACTTTCCAAAGGAGAGAGATCAGGCGTGGCAGAACTGGGCGCAAGACTTCTGACCGGATAATTAGGAAAAAGGAGGGGCCCGCTTGGCAGGACACTTAAAACGCTCAACAGGCCCGCTTATGCATTAATAGAATAATTAATAGTATGTTAGATTAATCAGGAAACCTCAATCTTCGTTCTCTTTTTCTTGGGCTGCCGCTTTTCGGGGTCAAGCCTTGAGATACCATCTTCAGCAATGGATTTCACCGCCTGAAGTATTTCATAGGCTGCCCTGGATAAATGCATGGCTAATGGTGAATCATCCCTTCCGATGCCCTCCATCTTCATAAATAGGTTGCCGACAGGACATCTGAATCCGGCCTCCTCCTTCTTCACTCTCCTTGCTATGTCATTTACCCCCAAATGTAAGTTTGAGTATCGAACCATCCAGTTCAGCCTTTACGGATTCGGCTGCAGCAACCTGCCTAGGCAGCAGCATGATCCTTTTCATGGTTCCCACGCGGACGAGAAGCTCCTCTCCGGTTTTAATGAGGTTGATCTCCTCTTTTCTCACAAACGGCAAATTTAATATTATAACATATTTGCCATTATTCTTGAAAAGTTTAAAGGTGGTTGCATCAATAAATTTATCAAGCGGATTTAAGCCCTTATAGACCTGTTCAGCTAGTTGTTTGAGACGCTCCACTCCAAGTATCTCGCCATCCTGAAGAGTGACGGGTAATATGGGAACCGGGTTGAAATAATTCCGCGCCAGCTCCATATTATTTTGCTGGCTTTGCCTCCTCTCCTCGAAATATGGATTTTTACAGCTTCAGGCAGTATTTTGTTCATCACTATCCCATCCACCTGCATCCTGTGAAGGCAAAGATACATGAAGGCCCTTTGCGTCTCTTTAAGAACTATCTTTTCCGGATTCGTTACCAATCTGACGGTTGTCATGCCAGGATCGGTGATTATTTCAGAAACACCCTTCAAGCGCTTGAATAGGCTTTCCAAGGCGGTAAAATAGTCATCTTGAGGCAATGGAACATCATAGAGTCTGTTCACAACCGGTCGAACGCACTTGACAATGGCCCTTTCCATCTTGAATACCTTCCTCATGTACCATTCAAGTGTTGTGGGGATGCTTATGAAGCGCATGGATTCCCCTGTGGGCGCACAATCGAGCAGGATAACGTCGAACTTTCTCTCCCGCACATAGTGGTTTATATGGAGCAGGAGACTAACCTCTTCCATCCCGGGAAGGATCGCCAGTTCCTCGGCAAGAATTTCCTCCAGGCCGCTTGCATTCAGAAGGAGTGCAAAATACTTGTGGATATCTTTCCAGTTTTTCTCTATCTCCTCAATTATATCAAGCTCCTGAATCCAAAGATTGGGTATAACCTCGTATGGCATACCCCTGTTTTGATCAAAAAGCCCCCTGTTGAGATCAAGGACGTCAGACAGGCTGTGAGCCACATTAAAGAGATATCACAATGGTCCGGTAGCCAAGCTCGGCGGCCATTACTCCAGTTGCCGCGGCAACGCTGGTCTTACCGACGCCACCCTTCCCTGCAAATAAAATTATCCTCACAATTCTCCTTTCATTGATTCCGCAAATTTTCCTGCCGCAATCCTCGCTTTGAACTCAAGGCATCTCCTCCAGGATCATTCCCAAAACCCTGAGCCAGTTCCCCGCCATTATTGCCGAAACCGCATCCTCGCCATAGCCCTTTTCGAGGAGCAGCCTTCCGATATTCGTCAGTTTGCCCGTGTCCTCAAGATCCTTTGCAGGCTTATCAAAGCCGCAGAAGTCAGACCCTATCCCCACGCTGAGTGGCCCGAATCTCTGAACAAGTATATCCATGTGTACATAGACATCGTAGAGACAGGCAGGGCCAGAAGACGCAAGCATCTCCGGATTGACGGTTATCCCTATTATCCCTCCCCTTTCCGTTATCTCTTTTGCCTGTGCCAGGCTCAGGTTCCTTGGCAGATCACATGCCTCCCTGACCCCGCTATGGGATGAGACTACAGGCCCATCATGGAGCCTCATGAGTTCCCAGAAGCATCTATCGTGGAGGTGCGCGACATCAAGCATTATGCCGTTTGCCATCAGGGCCTTGACTACATCCTTTCCGGCAGGCGTTATGCCGTCTGAATACCTCACAGCATTTCCGTCCGCCAGGCGGTTTTTTCCGGCATGGGTAAGCCCGGCCAGGAGGAAACCACCGGAAGCGAGTTCCGCAGCGTACTGAGACCGATCCGCCAGACAATCCGCATTTTCAAGGATGAGAAAGGTTTCGGCCTCATCAAGACTTTTATATTTCCCTAAAACGCTTATGTCCCCGAGGAGGCTTCTTGTATGAGACAAGAGGTCTTTGAAATGATTAAATGATAGAGCTCCGTTGAAGCGATCCTCACAGTAAAGCGCGCTTCCCCATATCTTTATCCCTGCTTCCCTTGCCTTTGCCAAGGTCCATGGGCCGTTGTCCAGGTCGGACAGAGGGCCGGTGAAACCCTTTCTTGAAGTGAAGTAGGGTAAATCCACATGCCCGTCAACAATAGCAACATCATGCTTAATTTCATGAGGTTCCGCAGAAAATCCCTCAGGATTTGAAAGCGTTTCACATGGCAGTATAAGGAGCTCCTCAGTCATCACTGCTCATAAAACCGTCTTTGAATCTGAGAGGCCAGATCCTCAAGTATCTGATCAAACTGCCGGCGCATTTCAAGCATCTGTTCGCGCATGCGCAAAATGACTTCAACCCCAGGCAGATTGACCTCCATCTCCTCGACCAGGGTTCTCGCAAAAAGTGCCTTTTCGATTTCATCTGAAGACAGGGTTGTAACGTCCCCCTGCTCGCAACCGGGGCAAATGATCTCTTCCCTTTCAAGTTCATCAAGGAAGTCCCTGTCTATGCTGTAGGTGGCGGCTACCTCTTCGATCGTCCAGAATTCCTTCTCCATAGATCCTCCAGGGCTTACCAGCCAGGAAATATACAACCGTGGAAAATCTTAGCCTTCATGCCTTTGTTTGGCAAGAACACATTGGTAATCTAGCCATTGATTCCCACTACCTCACTAACCCCCATGCCCTGGCAGGGCACAACGAAGGATGAAAATCACCCCCACCCTATCCCTCCCCCGTCAAGGGGGAGGAGCGCAGCGAAGGGGCATTTTCATATAAACTGCCATGCCCTGATGGGGTACAAAGAATGATGAAAATCACCCCCACCCCGCCCTCCCCCGTCAAGGGAGAGGAAATATGCCGCCAAAAATTAACATCCTCAACTCGCAGGAGAAATTTTCATAAAAATTCATCAGTATGTCACCGAGGGAAAAAGCCTCCTGTCGGTGTGGGGAAGAAAAAGCGCCGCAATATACTCATCCATGAAGGGCTGATAGGTGGAAAGCTCGATATTGGTCATTGACCTTGAAATATTGATGCTCTTTTCAAAGGCCGATTCAGAGACAAGACACATCCTGGCACCTGTCAGGGAGCTGTTTCCAATAAAACGAATCTTTTCTTCCGGCATATCCGGAAGAAGTCCAATGGCAACCGCCTTTTTGATGTTGAGATAGTTTCCGAACCCGCCTGCCACGTAAAATGTGTCAATCTGTTCAAAGCTCATGCCCACATAATCAACCAGCGCCTTTATCGCAGCGAACACCGCGCCCTTGGACTTCATGAGATTTGCTATGTCGGATTCGGTGATGACCAGGGCATTTCCATCCTCGCTCTCATCATGCCGGGCAATTATATATGCCGGGACCTCATCGGCCACAGTCAAACGAGGGTCTTTTCTATTTCGGTCAAACTTGCCGTCAGCCCCTATGATTCCGTTTGAAACCAGCTCATAGATACAGTCTATGAGGCCTGAGCCGCAGATTCCCCTGGCCTTTGCACCACCTATGGTCTTGTATGAAAACTCACCATTTTTGATCTCAACCTTTTCTATAGCGCCCTTTATCGCTCTCATGCCGCACCTGGTCCCACCCCCCTCGAATGCCGGTCCGGCCGAGGCGGAACAGCACACAAGCCAATCCTTGTTTCCAAGGGCAATCTCTCCGTTGGTCCCCACGTCAATGAGGCCTCTTAATTCAGTTCCCTCAGCCATGCCGCAGGCCATCACCCCGGCAACTATATCACCCCCGACATAGGATGCCACGCTGGGAAGGGTCTCAAGGACTGTGTGAGGGCCGAGTTTCAGGCCTATTTCAGCGGCCTTTATCTGAGGATAGACATCCGCTGTAGGGACATAGGGATCAAGCCTTATACTGCAAGGCGTAAGACCCAGGAGGAAATGGCTCATGGTAGTGTTTCCCGCTGCTACAACCGCGTTGATGTCTTCCCTGTCAACGGGATTTTTTTCAAGCAGGCGATCTATGAGTTCATTGATATTTCTTATCACTGCTTCCTGCATGGGGCCCATCCCACCCTTGCCGCAGGCGGATATCATCCTTGAGATTACGTCTGCTCCGAAGCTTGCCTGGAAATTCAGGGCGCCTTCGACTCCCATGACCTTGCGAGTGTTGAGATCCACCAACTGGGCCACCACGGTAGTTGTGCCCACGTCAACCGCGACCCCGAAGTTTTTTCCCGTGGTATCGCCCTCTTCGATCTTTATCACACGGTAATAATTTTGGCTTTTTGCTATTACGGCAGTCACCTTCCACTCGTTTTGCCTTAAAAATTGCGATAAATCCTTAAGGCATTCAAGCGGTATTTCATATTTGTGCCAACCCAGCCGCTTTCTTATCTCCCTCAATATCCTCTGAACATCTGCGGCATTATCCTTTCCACTGGGAGGAGGAAGCTCGAGATAGAGTTTTGTGACCAGCGGGCGGTCTGCCGCGGCAGGGCCTGCGGCCTCGCCTGCGCCTGTCATAATCTGCTCTCCTTCGAGTCTTGACGAAAGGGGCACTTCAACGTCCAGATCGGCGTTCGCGGAAGTTTGACAGGCAAGCACAAAACCCTGCCTAAGTTCATCATCCGTAAAGAAGGCCGCACTTCTCTCGTCGGCTTGAACTTCTCCAGCTTTTATCTTTACGGCGCACTGCCCGCAGACCCCTTCTCCTCCACAGAGATTGTTTATGAACACACCTGCCCTTCGGGCCGCTTCGGCTATCGTAACGCCCTTTTCAACCTCTATGACCTTCTCGGAAGGAAGAAATCTTACTCTATTTTTATCCATGCCCCACTCCTCACAGCACCGAAACGACGGACAAACCGGAGACCCTGTCCTTCTTAAAGGCTTCGATATTATCCGAAGCACCCAGTATCTTTACTATGCCGCGCGTTTTCACGCCATCAAGCACATCGGCAAATTTCTTAAAATGCGATACATCCGTAGAAAGAACCTCATCCCTTATTCGCTGGCGCTCTTCATCGGTATCTCCCGTCAGCCTTCTCATCATCGCAGTGAACCCCTTGGCGTCCGGCAGCAGATGAGCATCCATATCGCCGATGCTGCCTATTATCGCCTTTTTGATCTCATCTGAATCAAGCTCCGTCTTCCTCAGAAAACCTGCCGTATCATCAAATACATCTAGGGTTCCGCCAAGGTTGGGATCCCTGTAAGACGTAAAGGTAAGGGTCCCTGAGAAGCGGTCTAAGCCGCAGAAGGCCCCGTATGCACCTCCCTGCACCCTTACCTTGTTCCAGAGCCAGGCTGTTCGCAGGTAGCGCATGATCACCAGGGAAGAACCGTGAAAGCGATAGCCTGAGGTATAGACCTCGGTTCCCTTGCCGACAAAGTTTACCTGGGCCGGTATGGTTAGCCCCTCGTTTTCAGGAAAATCGGCCGCCTGCAAGGCCGAAGCAGTAACATTACCCTCCGGGAAGGCATTGAAAAGGTTTCTTGTCAGAGGCTCTATAGCCCCGTATCCACCCTCATCCAGAGTGAAGTCCGCTATTATTCCGCCTCTTCTAACAAGGAGTTGCCTTATTTCTAAAAGATCCGACAGGACCTTTTCCCAGTTATCTTCAACATCCCCTGCAAGCTCACGCAGAAAAAACAGATGGCTGATCCCGGAAATCTTCTCGTCTATGAGATAGCTTTTCGAAAAATGCGATTTGATCCTGACAGCGACCATCCTGTGCCCTGAGGGTATGAGCCTCTGTTCCTGCCTCGCTTTCTCCTCCAGGACTATCTTCCGGAACCTCTCCCTGTCCTCGAATCGAGCATCGAGCAGTATCTCCTTAAGTATGCCCATAAGGTCGCTTACCCGGCCGGATACGGCCTTCCCCCTAAGAAACAGCCAGGCAGCGGTTTCATCAGACCCCGACAGGTGAGAGGTAAATACCTGAGGCCATATTCCACCTGTCCTTGAAGCTATCCTGCGGCCGAGTGAGACAAAATCCTCTGTGCCTGTACCCATCTCCAGCATGGCCCTGCCGAAGAGGGGCACGTACGGATACAAACGCCAGGGAAGACCCAGAAGATTCAGGCCCAGGTTCAGATAGACGATTCCGTTTGTGGGAATCTCGTGCAAAAATACCCGAGATCCGGCCAAATGAATCTCCTTGATCGGGAGCATAGGGTTTTTCTTTTCAAGATCGGCAAGCCCGAGGCATGGGATGGATGCCAGTGCCTCAGGGGAATCAGGGGCATCCTGAAGGGCCTTTAGAGCCTTCGTAGCCTCCGCTATTGAAACCAGATCATCTCCTGACTTTCCCTTTCGCAGCCCTTCAATCCTCTCGCCTTCAAGAGCTTCTTCCCTTTTCAGAAGATCGGGGTCCGGAAACAGGACGAGCGTACTGCGATGGGGATTGGAAACAAGGTATTCGGATATCATCTTTTGAAACATGGCCGGGTCCGAACTGTAGCCCGACCGCACTGCGGCAAGGGGCCTCTCAAAGAAAAGGAGTTCAAGCGGGTCCTTCCCGTAGAGCCACGTGGTAAGGGCTCTCAACATCACCACGAGCCCCCTGGGAAACGATCCGGTGTTATTCTCCCTCAGCCTGAACTCTACCGTGTTCAAGGCGGCCTCCACGGTTCCGGGATCAATACCGTCACGACTCAAGCCCTTAAGTGTCTCGAGGATAAGTGATTGAACCTCTTCCGCCCTTTCAACATGCACCCCCTTTAGTCCTGTGGAAAAATATATCTGCCTTATCTCAGTGCCCAGACCCTCGCCCGTAAGGTCCTCTCCCAAGCCCGAGTCAATAAGGGCCTTTCTGAGAGGGGAGCCGGGCATTCCAAGAAGGATATATTCAAGTATCCTCAAGGCGAAGTTATTCTCGGCATCTCCCGACTCCATTAGGCCCCAATTTACCGTAACCATTCCCTTTTTATCGTTTTCTCCCCCCGGAGCCGCCATGAACGGTTTCTTTATTGACCTGGGGGCGGCAAAGGGCGATTGCAGGGGGATGGAGGAGTCTGTCGTTACCTTCTCAAAGCCATCAAGGTATCCGCCTATGAGGGCAATGAGGCCATTTGGCTCTGCATCTCCATAGAGAAATATCCTGGAATTGGAGGGATGGTAATAGCTCCTGTGAAACGAGAGAAAATCTTCGTAGGTCAGATCGGGTATCCTGTGGGGATCACCTCCTGAGTCCAGCCCGTAGGTAGTATCGGGAAAAAGCGACCTCAGGGAATAATCGGCTACAAGTCCTTCAGGAGATGAATAGGCCCCCTTCATCTCATTATAAACGACGCCCTTGATGCCCATGGGACCGTCCGGGGATTCAAGCTCCAGGTGCCAGCCTTCTTGCTTGAATGTTTCGGGTGTTATCCTGGGATGGAATACCGCGTCAAGATAGACATCCATTAAGTTTTTAAGGTCGTTAAGATTCTGGCTCGCTACAGGATAGCAGGTCTTATCCGGATAGGTGAAGGCATTAAGGAAGGTCTGGAGCGACCCCTTGAGGAGTTCCACAAAGGGCTCCTTCACCGGATACTTCCTGGAACCGCAAAGAACCGAATGCTCCAGGATATGTGCGACCCCTGTGGAATCATGCGGCGGAGTTCTGAAGGTGATCCCGAAGACCTTGTTTTCATCACTGTTTCTTATATGAAGGAGTTCGGCCCCTGTCTTTTCATGCCTCAAGAGCCTTGCCAGAGAATTCATCTCTGCAATCTCCGCCTCCCTTTCAAGGGTAAATCCGCTCATCGCCATCTCTGTCCGTCAAACCCCCTCCGATTTTCATCTGATTTTGGGAAAAACATAAGAAAATCCCTATTGCCCACCGGGCCCGGCAGTCACCATTATATAATTATTCTCTTTTATCAAATCTCCCAAGGCCCGTTTTATATCCGCCAGTGTTGTTTTCTCAATGCGCTCCCTGAACCTCTCAAGGTGGTCATAACCCAGACCGTAAAGCTCGTCAAGTGCCATACGGGATGCCTGAGATGAGTTTGTCTGGGTATCAATGGAGATGTTTCCCAGGAGATACCGTTTTGCCCCGTTTAATTCCTCTTCGCTCAGACCTTCTTCTCTCAAGAGCTTGATCTCACGGAAAATCGCATCCTGTGCCGCGGCGGCCTTGGACGGATCGCAGGCAATATAGATACCGAAAAATCCGACATCGAGTAGTGCCCTCCTGAATGCCGTGACCGAATAGGCGAGGCTTTCTTTGTCCCTGAGCTTCACAAAAAGTCTTCCCCCCATGCCGGAAAGCGCGGTCTCAAGCAAGGCCAATGGAGCATCATCCGGGCTCATAATGTCTCCTGCGAGATACCCCACCGCTATGTGAGTCTGGGCCCCGGGTCTTTCCAGATGGGCCTTGCGTATATCTCCGATGGGGGGCTCATCCGGGACATTGGGAAGGTTCATTGACGCAGGTTTCATCTCAGAGAAGGCCTTCTCAAGCCGGGAGATGACCTCTTCTGAATCAACGTCTCCCGCAACAGCTATTACAAAGCGTGATGGTTCCGCAACCATCGAGTACCATTTGAGCATATCCTCCCTTTTTATGGAAAGGATCGTCTCTTCTGTTCCGGTCAAGGGCTGCCCGCTCGGATGCCTCAAAAAGAGCGTCCCGTAGAAGAGATCGAAAAGCTGCGGAGTGGGATTATCCTTCTTGGCCCTTATGGCGGCTACGGCATCCGCCTTCACCTTTTTCAGCTCGTCAACGGGAAATGAAGAATGAATAAATAATTCGGCCAGTAGATCAAGTCCTTTAAGGGCATCCCTGCTCAAAAAGGTTGCTGAAAGTCCCATGGCATTGTGACCGGAGAAGGCGGAAAGCGAGCCACCCCGGGATTCAACAAAGGAGGCGATCTGGGAAGCGCTTTTTCCCTTGGTCCCCCGTGTAAGCAACTCGGATGTGACCTTTGATATCCCCCAGGGGAAACCGATCTCAAGGCGGTTCCCACCCAGAAAGGCCCCCGTAACAGACACCAGGGGAAGTTCCCTCTCTTCCTTTACAAGCACCCTCAAGCCGTTTCGAAGGGTCGCCTTCTTGACCGTTTCGACTTCTGCAGTTGATTTGTGAAGGATAGCTTCCCTCCTTCTAAAGAGTCCTAACAGTGTCTCTTCCGCAATATCCGCCTTTGAATCCATTGGCCTCATAAGACCGGCCGACATTCGCTCAACTTTCAGGTACTTTGAGGCAACACGCGTTATGTCTTCAGGAGTAAGCGACCTGATATCCTTAAGGTACCTGTCAAGACCTGTGTAGTCCCCATAGAGCGTCTGGAAAAACCCCAGGGTGCGGGCCTGGCCGGACATGGTCTCCATCTCGCCCAGAAAGTCTGATTCAAGGCGCGCCTTGGCCCTTGCAAGCTCTTGGCTTGAGACCGGCTCAACTGCAATTCTCCCTGTTTCCTCCGCAAGGGCCTCAAGCACCCGGGGAAGGTTTGATGGATCAAGCCTGGCGCTCACTGAAAAAAGACCCTTATCAAGGGTTGAAAGGCCTCCCGCATCAATTGTGTGAACAATCCTCTCCTTCATCCTCAACCGCTCGTAAAGCCTTGAGCTTCTGCCGTCAGCAAGTATCGCAGCCAGGAGATCGAGCGCAGGTGAATCCGTGTGGAAGGCAGGGGGTATGTGCCATGTAAGGGAAAGGCTTGCATGCTGCACATCCCCATCCATGACCATCTTCCTCAAGGCCTTCTGCTCCGGCTCGGGAACCCTTGTTACCTCTTCAGGCAAGCTAACAAATCCATGCCCTTCGGAGTCTTTTTCGGCTCCGCCGGCCAAGTGTTTCTGGCTCTGTGAAGGACGCCAGCCGCTGAAAGTCCCGGCACAATCCCTTAACGACCTCAGGATCTCCTCTGAGTCAAAATCTCCTACAGCCACAATAACAATGTTTTCAGGAAGATAACGTCTGGCCATATAGGCGAGGATATCATCCCTCTTTATGGACTTGATTGTGGACTCAAAGCCTATTATGGGCCTTCTGTATGGGTGCTTGACGTAGGCGGTCTCCATGAGCGCGCGTGAAAACCTTCTCTGAGGGATGTCCAGATACCGCCTGTATTCTTCAAGGATCACCTCTCTTTCCCTTTCTATTTCAACCGGATCAAAAAGAGAGTTCCTTACGGCGTCAAGCAGCACGTCAACAGCCTTTGAAGTCTGACTGCTTTCGATCTCAACGTAATAGACGGTCCTGTCCATAGAGGTATAGGCGTTAACACGGCCGCCCGATTCTTCTATAGCCCTGGCTATCTCCCCTGTGGCCCTTCTGGGCGTCCCCTTGAAGATCATGTGTTCTATGAAGTGGGTTATTCCGGCCTCCTTCTCAAGCTCGTCGGCGCTTCCGGTCTCCACCCATACCTGAACGGATGTTACAGGGGCCTTGTGGTTTTCCTTCACAATAAGGGTGAGACCGTTTTCCAGCTTGAGCCTCTTGACACCATCGGCCAGATCAACGGCAGCAGCCCCCTGCACGAGGACAATGCATGCGCTCAGTATTACCAATACCTTACATATTGTGATTTTTATTCTTGACATACTATATGTTGTAGCTAAAATGCTAACTCTCCTTCCTGGAATATCTGGGATGAAGCGGCAAAAAGTCACTGCATAGTTTAATCACTAAGGGCATCAAAGTCCACCGAATGGACAATGCTCCAAGGAGGCGTTTCAATGGGACAGAAAGGTAATATCCTGGTTACTGAAGAAAGCAATATTGATCTCGCGGGTCTCAGATGGGACGAAGGACTTTTGTCTGATTTCCTTGTCAGGGAAAACCCCTTGGATAAAGAGCAGGCTATTAAGATAGCCAGGTTTCTACGTGAGGAGTTGGGAAGAATGAAGCTTTCAACCGGCATTATTCCGGCCATGGAGGCAATGATTGAGTCCAAGCTGGATGAATACGGGCTGAAGAATATCTCCCCCGTTCATCTTGACCGGTCAATCTTTGTCCCTCAGGGCCTTGCCTTGACGGAAAATGCGGTAAGGGTTCTTGAGAGAAGGTATTTAAAGAAGGATGCCTCCGGCAATGTATCCGAAACCCCGGAACAGATGTTCAGGAGGGTGGCAAGACACGTGGCCAAGGCCGAAAAGTCCTATGGCGATGCGAGCCACGTCAGGAAGATAGAAGAGATTTTCTACGGCATGATGACCGAACTCAAGTTCCTTCCCAACTCTCCTACCCTTATGAACGCGGGCAGGAGACTGGGGCAGCTTGCCGCATGTTTTGTGCTCCCTGTTGAAGACAGTATGGACGGTATATTTGACGCACTCAAAAATGCGGCCATAATCCACAAATCCGGCGGCGGGACGGGATTTTCCTTCTCAAGACTCAGGCCCAAAAACAGCATGGTTGGTACTACCGGAGGCGTTGCATCAGGCCCTGTATCCTTTATGAGGATATTCAATACAGCTACAGAGCAGGTCAAGCAGGGCGGGACGAGAAGAGGCGCCAATATGGCGATCCTCAGGGTTGATCACCCCGATATCATGGAGTTTATTCACTGCAAGAAAAATGGAAAAGAACTCAACAATTTCAATATATCCGTAGCCGTGACGGATGATTTCATTGAGGCCGTTAAAGATGGCAGGGCCTACAGCCTGATTGATCCCAGGACAAAAAAGACCGCAGGAGAACTCAAGGCCGCAGATGTTTACAGCGCCCTTGTGCAAAATGCCTGGGAAAACGGAGACCCCGGCATCGTATTTCTGGACAGGTTAAACCGCGACAATCCGACGCCTGAACTGGGCGCTATCGAGAGCACCAATCCATGTGGGGAACAGCCTCTCCTGCCCATGGAGGCATGCAACCTCGGTTCGATAAATCTGGCCCTCTTTGTGAATAGAAAAGGCCCTTCCATTGACTACAAGAGCCTGGATGAGATCGTCAGATGGTCTGTGCGCTTCCTCGACGACACAATTGACGTCTCCCAGTATCCCCTCCCGGAAATTGACAAAATGGTTAAAGGAAACAGAAAGATAGGTTTGGGCGTGATGGGTTTTGCGGACATGCTTTATCAGTTGGGGGTTCCCTATAACAGCGACAAGGCCCTGGAGGTAGCGGAAGATGTGATGGGATTCATCCAGAAGGTCTCCCACGAGGCATCCCTGGATATGACGGAGCAAAGAGGGGTATTTCCCAACTTCGAAAAGAGCATATTCAAGGACAAGAAAGAATGCCGTTACAGAAACGCGACCACGTCCACAATAGCCCCGACAGGCACCTTGAGCATCATAGCAAATTGCTCAAGCGGCATAGAGCCCCTGTTTGCCTTGAGCTTTGTCAGAAGGGTAATGGATAACGATGAACTTGCAGAGGTGAACCCCTATTTCGAAAAGGAGGCCAGGAAGAGAGGATTCTACAGCGAAGGCCTCATGGCTGAGGTCGCTTCGAAAGGCAGCATAGGGGCCATGGAGGAGATACCGGCAGATGTGAGAAAGGTTTTTGTAACCGCACACGACATCACGCCCGAATGGCACGTGCGCATGCAGGCAGCCTTCCAGAAGCACACGGATAACGCTGTCTCAAAGACGGTCAATCTTCCCAGTAAAGCATCAGTTGATGATGTGAGAATGGTCTATGATCTGGCCTACGAGCTTGGCTGCAAGGGGGTAACCATCTACAGGGACGGTAGCAGAGAAAATCAGGTGCTCTCCGTTACAGAAAAGGAAAAGCACCCGGACGGCTTCATGGCCGCCTTGATGGAGAGACCTGAAACACTGGAGGGTTTCACGACAAAGATGGTGACCGGCTATGGGAATCTCTATGTTACTGTCACCGAATCCGAGGGGAGGCCCTTTGAGGTCTTTGCGACCATCGGAAAATCCGGAAGATCAACCACGGCAAAGACCGAAGCTATAGGAAGACTCGTATCCCTCGCCCTCCGCTCGGGGGTCAAGGTGGAAAACATAGTTGACCAGCTTAAGGGAATAGGCGGCGAGCACCCGGTCTTCCAGAACGGAGGTCTGGTACTGTCAATACCTGATGCAATAGCAAGGGTCCTCGAAAAGAGATACATTCAGAAGGAAAACGGCAAGGCCGGAAAAAAGAGTTACGGCAACAGCCTTATGGGAGAAAAATGCCCCGAATGCGGCCAGACAATCAGTTTTGAGGAAGGCTGCATCACCTGCCATTTCTGCGGCTTTACCAAGTGCGGATAATCATGCCACTTTTTTTCAACGGGGTATTATTTCAAGAACAAGGGGTAGGTACCGCTTTTGCCGCACTAGCTCAGATCGTTTCATAGATACCGGTCGTCCTGTCCTGCAGGTAAAGGTTATCGAAGGAGCCGCTCCTGGCCGCCGAGTCAAACCAGGCCCTCCCTACCGCCTGACAGGCGGGACAGGCACTCCGTGGAATGTGAACGGCAAATATCCGTCTTTTCCTGCTGGATGCCGAATCAATGGAAAGGGCTCCGGCGCATTTTCTGCAAACCCTCAGGTTTTCATGCTGCCTTTCGCTTATCATGTCCGTGTCATAGAAGACATCCCTTCTTCGCTCTACTATCTCCCCTTGCCTGTAAATATCCTTCTTGAGGCCGCCTTCCAGAAACATGCCCCTTAAATCCTTTATCAATTTTTCTATATATCTTGTGGTATCAGGTGGTTGAGGCTTGTAGTCCCTGTCGTAGTTAGGCTCTTTCACATAGGATGTATCCAAGCCCGCCATAGCCATAATGATTCCCACGTTGACATAGGGAAGCGCGCTCTCCACCGCGTAGCCTCCCTCCAGCACCGCTATGTCGGGCCTGAGAATGGCATTGAGCGTTGCATAGCCCCCGGCTGAAAAATTCATGTTTGTTATGGGATCGCTGAAATGGTTATCCTGCCCGGCCGAGTTTATCACTATATCCGGCTTGAACCTCTCCAGGAGAGGCATCACAAGCTCCCTCAGGGCAAAAAGAAATCCTTCCTCCCCCGTCCTGGGGGGAAGAGGAATATTGACCGTTGCGCCCTGCGCGTTAGGTCCTCCTGCCTCTTCCGGAAACCCCGAGCCTGGATAAAGGGTTCTTCCGTCCTGATGAATTGAAATAAACAGGGTTTCGGGATCATGCCAGTAAATGTCCTGGGTGCCGTCTCCATGGTGGCAGTCCGTGTCCACCACGGCCACCTTTTTCACTCCATAGCGGTCTCTAAGATATTCGATCATGACCGCCTCTATGTTGATGTTGCAAAACCCCCTGTTTCCGTGTACCACCCGCATGGCGTGATGTCCCGGAGGTCTTACAAGGGCGAAGGCGCTCTCAACCTCTTTTCTCATAACAGCGTCAGCCGCAACAAGACAGCCCCCGGCCGATATGAGGTGGCTTTCCGTGGTAACCGCCGCTTCATCAGGGACGCAGAAGTGAACCCTTCTGATGTCCTCGTAGGAGGCAGGCCTCACCTTGTATTCCACTATTCCGTCAACATCAAGGAGGCCTTCTTCCATGACCTGATCCTGGGTGTAAAGGAGCCTCTCTTCCCTCTCGGGGTGTGTCGGGCTTATAGCCCAGTCATAGGCCGGGAAAAAGACAAGCCCCGTGGTTCTAGCGGCCTTCACCATAAGCCTCTATCTCCTCCATTCCTTTATAATGCCGGGGGTTATGCAAATCTTGACGCGGATATTCTGTCCGGTCCGCGAATAGTCCCTTATCATGTGGAAGACCTGCCTTTCAGCGATGGATATCTCACAGTCGGCTTCTTCTCCGCCCCCGCGGGCCGCAAACTCCCTGAGGGCCTCTTTTGCCATGGATATGGCGCTTTCAATATTGAACCTGCCGTCAATCTTTTCCTGTATCCCTGCCTCAGGGATCACCGCAGTTCCCCTGTATGTGTCCGCCTGGAGGGTGACCTCCGATGTGACCCTTGCGACAGCCGCTCCCACGGCATTGGCCACCCCGTAATGCTCAGGCACCCTGCAGGGGATGCCCATGGCCTTTTCGAGATAAGGAGCCAGTTGAAGCGCAGGCCCTCCTATCACTATCGCTGAGGAAGGCTCGATTGCCTCCCTGTGGAGGACCTCATAGATGGTGTAAACAGGCCGCGAGTTGAGTTCATGGATAAATGCCCGGGCAGACAGGGCGATCGTCTCACCCATCTTCTCAAGAACACTTACCGACATCTCCTTTGCCCCGGGCGCAACTCCTGCTTCACTCCCACCAGGCATGCTCAGGGCAAACTCTTGCATGGCATCATGGGCAAGCTCTCTGCGTCCGACATCGAGCAGCCCAAGACAGATCATGGCGTCTGTCGGGGTGGGCGCCGGGCCTCCAAACGCGCGGGGTCTTCCTACCCTCATAGGGCCTATCCTAATATCACCTTTTTTCCCAAGTCTTAGCTCGCTGTCTCCCCCTATGCCCACGGAATGGGTAAGGAGCGAACGCACCAGGGTCTTGTAAGGCCCAAGCCTTATACCGAGCGTTTCAAGGAAGGGAACTCCATCCTCCACTACCGCCATATCGGTTGTGGTTCCCCCAACATCGAGGATCAGGGTAGTGCCGCTGCATCCGTCCAGCGCGAGTGCCCCTATCACGCTTGCGGCAGGTCCCGACTGCGCTGCAATTGCAGGATAGTTGCAGCTATTGCGCAAGCTCGTTGTGCCTCCGTCCGGCTTGAGTAAATACCTGGGAACGGTCAGACCCCTTTCATCCAGGCTTTGGCTCAGGGCCGTCACAAATCCGTTTTGTATCCGGTGGAGCGCGGCATTGAGATAGGTGGTGTTGATCCTGCGGGGGAAATTTAATATCCCCGAAACCCTGTGACCGAGGGCTACGTGGGAAAATTGGTCTTTTATGATACCTGCTATCTGAATCTCATGAAGGGGGTTTCTTACGGAGAACTTACCGACCACGCCCACCGTTGATATTCCGCCGCTCTTTATGATTGAGGCGGCCTTAACTACGCTGGCCCCGTCCAGGGGAAGGGCCTCGAAACCCTGATGATCAACACATCCCTCAACAACATGATAGGACGGCCCGACCTCCCACCACTCAGGCCTCATCCCCGGGCCGGCGCTCACGATCATGCCCGTTGGATCAAGGGTGTCCTGCACTATGGCGTTAGTGGCAAGCGTGGTTGAAAAAGACATCCGCGTTATCTCGGCAGGATTCACCCCCTCAAGGCTCTTTCCTATTGAAATACGGAGTGTTTCAAGAAGATCCTCCCCGGTATCGGTCTTGTTTGCTGTCAAGACTTTCCCATCAGAGAGGATCACTGCATCCGTCTGGGTGCCTCCCACATCGAGTCCTAGAATCATCTATCCGCCCTCCTGCGGGCCTATCTTCCCAGTGGAAGTTTGAGCTTAGTACCTTCAGGGAAATTCCCGATGCCCTTTTCGGGCAAGAGTCCTTTGAACTGCTCCTTGATCTTTGCCGGATCAGAAAGACCCTTATCGAGACCCTGTTTCAACATTCCTTCCAGATCAGGCGCAAAGGAAGGTGAAGAAAAGGTGCCCTTGATAAGCACTGGGACCATGAGACCTGATCTTTCCTTTGTGTCGCCCTGGCCCTTGAGCGTCGCAACGGCCATGGGCTCTACCCGGAAATCAAGGGTTTCCTTTACCAGATCCGCCTTCCCCACGGCAGATACCCTCAGAAGAGGTGAAGTTATGTTGGTGCCGTCGGTTGATGCGACTCCCTTTTCGATCTTAAAGGGTATTTTAAGTTCTGAAAAATCCGTGCGCGGCTTCTGAGCGCTCTCCTTTTCAAGTCCGAAAGATACCGTAAGATTTCTTAACATCCCGGCCAAATCTATCCCCACAATCGCTCCATCGTTGAAGAGCAGTTCTCCCGCGCCGTCAAGATTCTCCTTGATGACCATTGGGTCTTCTCCAATTGTCCTGATGTCAGCGGTGACATTGGCCGTCCCCTCGATAAGGTCTTTACCTGCCATATCCATCAAAAGAGGCCTTGCCTGGATACCTGCGGCCTTTATTTGGGCTGCTATCGCAGGGGTATCCTTCCTCACGTCATATTGAGCCGTAAGGGCCATGTTGCCTTTATAGAGATCCATCCGGAGAGGCTTGATCTGGAAGAGCCCGTCTCTTGCATCCAGGGTAAATAGGATATTTTCTGCCTTGACGCCCTTTATCTTTATGCTTCCTGCCTTAAAGGTCCCTGCAATTACATGCTTCCTCAAGGCTGAATAGTCGCTTTTGGCCTTATTCTGCCCCTCAGGAGCCTTAGCCTGCCTGTTCTCTTTCTTATCTTCAGATGCTGGAGGCATGTAACGGTCAAGGTCAATGTCGTCGAGTCCCATGTCAAAGGAGGCCTTCGGACGATCAAACTCCGATAAAGAGGCACTAAAGTCCATCTTGCTTGAGTCAAGCTCCATTTTACCATTCACGATGTTTAGTCTTGATGGATCTCCACTTATGTGCATGGCTATAGAAAACTTCTTCAATACCTCGGGGTCGGATGTAGCCAAAGGAAACTTCCGGCCCAGGGATTCCATCAAACGCCTGGGAGAAAATGGAGAGACCTCGAGGTCAAGATCGAATCTGCGACTTACCGCCGCATCAACTACCTTGCCTTTCAGGGTCGCAGCAAGCTCCCCAAAGGCCTTCACGGTGATGCCGAAGGCTACCGGGCCCATTCCAGGCATCTTTCCGACCGGGCCAACCATGCCGTCAACCGAAAGAGGCTTCCCGTCCATCTTTGCCGAGATATTGAAGCCGATCGGTTTGTCAAGGGAGACATCCTTGAAGGCTACATTGATGTCGGATACTTCATTCCTTGTCCCGCTTGTGTCATCCTGCATCACAAGATAGCCGTCCTTTACTGCAAACTCTCCCACTGCCAGGGCGGCAAGCGGCAGTCCCGAGGGTGTCTTTTCAGCCTCTGGAGGACTTTTCGTTTTCTCAGCCGCTTTTCCGCCGAACCCCTCCCAGTTTGCTCGACCCTTGGAGTCCTTGTGCAGGTAAATCCTCGGAGTGTTCAAGACGAATGTTTCCACCTCAAGGGCCTTCCTTATGAGGGGCATGACCTTTACCCGTACCTCGAAGGATTTGACTGAAGCGAAATCCTTTTCCTTGAAACCCTCGGGATTTCCGAGGTGAAGGTCTGACAGATTAACTCCCGCCCAGGGAAAGAGCGACAGCTTTATTTCGCCTCCCAGTCTGAAAGGCCTTCCGGTAGCCTCCGACACCTTCTTTTCAATGACTGGTTTATATTTGTTAAGATCTACCAGCATGGGCACAAGAATGATAGCCGCAACACACAGAAGCACTAATGCACCAAGGATGACCCCTATCCACTTCGCTGCCCTTTTCATAGCTTTCCTCCCTGTCGGTTTTTGCCCTTTTAATCATTTCATTTTAATACTAACAATGATAGTGTAACAAGAAAACATTTTAGCAAGAGGCCCTGCAACTTTTTTCTTGAATATGATGATCCAATCTGTAAGAAATGTAAGAAGTTGAAGGGAGGGAGGGGTGGGGGTGATGGGTAGAGGGCCGATGAAGATTGAACAATTTATAGATAGTGTCCATCCGGAAATGAGATAGTTTCGTCGAGTTCAAGGCGGGCGATAATTTTAACCACAGGAATACATTGACGTATTTCGAGGATTAAAATTTGAGCCCAACGCCGAAATCGGCGA
>MNYJ01000017.1 GCA_001874005.1 Desulfobacteraceae bacterium CG2_30_51_40 | reverse complement strand
CTTCGGCCCGAGGATGTCAGTATGAATATGCCTTTGTTTACAACAGGATCACCTGTTTCCATGGTCTGCCTAAGGGAGCAATGACTTTCGCAGATGCTCGCCTTAAATACATCCCAGCAGTGCCGGCCTATGGCTTCATCCCTCTTGATGCGGGTTATTTCTTCTGCCGCCCTGTTAAATGAGGTGATCTTCCAATCTAAGTCAACGGTAAAGACTCCGTCAGCTATGCTGTCCAGTATGATATCCGTCTTATCCGCAGGTTCCATCTTCATGAATGGTTGAAAAGTCCTTTATTGAGTTATAAAGTAGTAATCATAACATAAGTCCTCAAAAAGCAACGTGCTGCGTTTTTGATATTTCAGGGAAAATTATGCCAAAAAAGATACTTATTGTCGATGATGATCCAGATGTCAGGCTGTTTCTTTCCACTCTTTTGAAAGACAACGGTTTTGAGCCTCTTGAGGCGGCTAACGGCATTGAGGGACTTGAACTTGCGGAATTACAAGGCCCCTGTTTGATACTTCTTGATCTCATGATGCCGCGCAAAAGCGGAATCGCAATGCTTTCCGATCTAAACAATAGCGAGAGGCTGCGCCGCATCCCGGTCATAATGGTGACCGGTGTCACGGGAGAAACTGGAATTGACCTAAATGCCTTCCTGGCCAGAGGAGCCTTTGTGCCCGCAGGAATCATCGAAAAGCCCATTGATCCCGATCTCCTCATTAGCACAGTGAAAAAGGCGCTTGAAGGTAGAAGTGGCAATGCCTGAAAGGGATCCGGTGACCAGGCTAACGTTTTGCCGGAGACCTGGATTTGGCAGGGATTCCGGAAGGGAGTTGTTTAGTGCTTCATGATGAAGGAGCTATGACGGACCGACTTATAACAGAAAGCCGCCTCCTCGAAAGCGGGCGAGATGGAGTAGCTCTCTTCGACATAGGCGGCAGCATTTCCGCCTGCAACCTCGCATTCGCCTACCTCCTGGGTTACGAGCATAACCTGCTCCAGAAAAGGCCTGTCCATTCTCTTTTCAGAAGCCATGCCAGGGCCGTTCTCAGAACTCATCTCCAGGACCTTGTGATCCTTGGATTTATCACCCTGGAAACAGAGATTGTGGGTAAGCGAAGCGAACCCATACCGGTTGAGGCGACAATAGCCTGGATACCCGGTGAACAATTGTTCAAGATAGCGATCAGGGACATTACAGTAAAAAAGCGGCTTGATGAATACAGACGAACCTATGCGGAAAGGCTTGCCATCGAGGTAGCGGAAAGAACGGCACAATTGACCGAGGCTCAAAAGGAACTCCAGCGTCAGAAGACCACAGCCGAGGGAATCATCTATGGCTCGCCGATCCCGATGTTCGTCATTGATAAGGACCACAGGATAACTCATTGGAACAGGGCCAGCGAAAGGCTCACGGGTTTTTCCGCAAGGGAGATGATCGGCACGAAGCGTCAGTGGGAGCCTTTTTTCCCGAGCCCGAGAAAAGTGCTTGCGGATCTGGTGATGGAAAACACTCCTGAGGAGGCTGAAAGGCTTTACGCCGGCATGAATCTAAGAAAGTCCCAGGTCGTGCAGGAAGCCCTTGAGGCAGAGCATTTTTTCCCCCATCTGGGGCCGAATGGTACGCATCTCTTTGCTACGGCCTCACCCATAGAGGATGAAGCGGGAATCATCCAGGGAGCGATAGTCACTTATCAGGACTTTACGGAGAGGACGGCCCTGATGGCTGAGCTGAAATGGCGGGAGGCATATCTTAATAACCTCATTCAGAACTCCATTGACGGCATAATAGCTACGGACTCAGAGGGGCTTATCGCCATCTACAACAGAAGCGCGGAAGAGATACTTGGATATACTCCGGAGGAGATAACCGGAAGGATGAGGTACCAGGACATCCTTTCGGAGGAGACCGCTCTGGCCATAAGGGACGCCTTTTACGGCGACACCTACGGGCCTCCAGGCAAGATCCTAAACATGATAACCAGTTTGCTTGGGAAAAAGAGAGAACCCATACCAGTCCGCTTCACCGGAACCATTATCTTTGATGGTGAAAAGGAGATCGGCAGCGTCGTATTCATCCAAGACCTGAGAGAGCTTCAGCGGCTCCAGAGGGAAAAGGACCAGGCAGAGCGAATGGCCGCCATTGGAAAAACCGTGGCCAGCGTTGCGCACTATATAAAGAATGTACTTAGCGGACTCAAGGGGGGCGCCTATGTGGTGCGCTCCGCAATAGCGAAGGGTGATCTGGATCTTACCCTCAAAGGCTGGGAGATGGTTGAGAGAAATCTCGATCAGATAGGCCAGATAACGGCCGACATGCTTATCTATGCGGGCGAGCGCAGTCCTGTAAGGGAACACCTTGATCCCATTGAGCTGGTCTCGGAGGTCGTAGAACTCATGCGGGAACGTGCCAGGCTTGCCGGAGTCGAGCTTGTGAGCGAGTTCAGGGAGGAGACGGGCAAGGTGGCTATGGATAGAACCGCTATTTATCGCTCCTTACTCAATCTTGTCGCAAATGCCATTGACGCCTGCACCCTCAAGGGTATGACCGAAGGCGAGGCAAAGGTGGTAATTATCGTGGACAGGCCCGATGGGTGGGCCGTTCGCTTCCAGGTGTTTGACAGCGGGGCCGGAATGGATCAAGAGACCCAGCAGAAACTATTCACTGACTTTTTTACTACAAAGGGCTATGCCGGGACCGGCCTTGGGCTTCCCGTAACACGCAAGATGGTGGAAGACCACGGCGGCAAACTGCTTTTCCATTCAGAGCCGGGCAGGGGAACCACCTTCAGCCTGCTTCTCCCCCGAAATTGAGGCCGAGGAAGAATCGAAGCCTGAACATCCTGTCGCAGGAGAGCTTGACCGGCAGAGCAGCAGCATTATAATGCAAATGCATTTGAAATTGAATAAGATGGAGGTTTTCCCTGATGCGAGCATCCATGAAGGTTTTAATCGCAGTCTTCCTTTTTATCTCTATGGTCGGGAGCCGCGCCTACGGCCAGGAAAGATTGAGGGTATTTGTCAGTATCCTGCCTCAGAAGTTCATCGTTGAACAGATAGGCAGGGAAATCGTGGATGTTGACGTAATGGTTCAGCCGGGGGCAAGCCCCCATACCTATGAGCCCAGGCCTCAGCAGATGGTTGCGATCTCCCGGGCCAGGCTTTATTTCGCAATTGGAGTTCAATTTGAAAAGGCTTGGCTTGAGCGAATCGCATCCTCAAATCCCGCCATGAAGATCATCAACACACATGAAGGAATCCAGAGGGTGCAGATGCTGGGCCATGACCATGACAAAGAGGGCGAGCCTGATCCCCACATCTGGCTTTCACCACCGCTTGTGCTTTCACAGGCTCGAAACATCCTGGCCGCTCTTCAAAAGGCAGACCCTTCCAATTTTGAATTATATGAGGCCAATTACAGACGCCTCGCATCAAAGATAATTGATCTCGATTCCGAGCTTCGCAAGATCTTCGAAGATAAGAAGGGGCGCTCATTCATGGTGTTCCATCCTGCATGGGGGTATTTCGCCAGGGCCTATGGCCTGTCACAGATACCAATAGAGCTTGAGGGTAAGGAGCCAAAGCCCGCTCAGCTCAAGAAACTCATACAGGAGGCAAGGGACAGAAACGTGAAGATTATCTTCCTTCAACCTCAATTTTCCGCCCGAAGCGCAGAGCAGGTGGCAAGAGAGATAGGGGGAGAGGTTGTAACGGTTGATCCCCTGGCTTTTGACTGGGAAGCGAATATGAAAGAGGTTGCCGCAAAGTTCCACAAGGCCCTCAGGTAAATGCTTTTTTTCAGCATTCTCTGACGCCTCCTGCGAGGCAGTGCTACGCCAGATGAGGTAATGCCCACCGTGAGGGCCAAATCTGCAAATGCAAAGGGCCCCCTAGATGTAGGTTTTGGCGTAGCGGCGGACGTGATGACCTTCCAGAACGTGGAATTGTCTGAGTTTTTTGAGGGTGACAGGAGAGAAGGCTCCGATCGGAAGATAGGCGATTTTCTTGCCTGTTGCCGCGGCTAAACCCCGGCACAACCCGGACGGCGGCGTGGCGGCCACATAGACCACATGGGTCTCGGTGCTATAGTCTATGGCGGCCATAAGCAGCCTCTCGGGTTTGTCTCCGGCCTCGTCGAAAAACGGGTCCTTCCAGATGTCATACACCCTCATGGGCGGATAGGTGAGCATGAAGCCTCCATACTGACATCTTGAGATGCCCGGGCCGTCCATTACCTCCCCGGCCGGAGTGCTGTAGAAGGCCATGTCTGATTCCTGGTCGTGCTCGCCCAGCCAGGTGACACACCATGGGAAAAGCTCCTTGCCTTCCCTGTCGGGCCGATCAGGATCAAAAATGACGACCACAGAGCCTACCTTCCCTCGGATGGGCCTGTCGGAACGTACATAGATCCTACCCTCAGACCAGTTTCTAACTGTCTCCCTCAGGTCAATGCCATCCAGAAGCGAACTTGTGAATGGCTCAACCCTGGCGTTGCCTTCTGATTTTATCTCTATGGCTTTCTTCTTAAGATAATGCCCATAACCCTCTATGGCCACATCCTCAGGCGGGTAGGAACAGATGGCAAGCCCCTTGAACTTGCTCTTCCATTCCCCGGGATATTTCTCCCGCTTTCTCTTTTTTACCGGCACGGCTACAAGCCTGCGCCTCATGCTCTTTATGCGACGATGAAAGTGTATTTTCTTGTGATCCAGATAAAGGTCTTCTCCCTCAAGATACAGAACAGGCAGCTCGGGATTCTCGGTCTGCCAGGGGTATTCACTTCCCTTATCCCAGACCTCATAAGCGAAATTGTCTTCCGATGCCCCCCTTGCGGCCACGATAAGCTGATAGAAACTCGGGACAAGGCACCCGGTCACCAGGGCGTAATTTCTGGCAAACTTGAAAAGTATCCTCCTCTGCACCGAGGTAAGCCTTTCCTTGCTGTTTTTCCAGTAATTTTCCTCGGCAAGACTTATGAGGCTGGAGTTCAGCTCCATTCTATCCAGGGACTCCAGCTTGCCTTCATTCCTCGCCCTTTCATAGGCGGCCATGAGAAAGGGCATCTCACTCAAGACCTCGCGGCTTGACTCTGCGTCCAGATGAGCAAGGCCTACTCCTTCCCTCCTGCACCGTCCGATGACCCGGGTCTGAGGCCTGTCGAGCATTTCAAGAATGCCCGGCAGGTGAGAAAGTCCACCAACGTGCATTATCCTCTGTCCGCTACTCTCTAGCCTCTGGAGTTCATAGGCCATTTGCTTTTCACGCAATATATCATCAGGAAGCAGCGATGGGGGCATGGTCTTAAGGTAGGCGTCGCAGTAAAGGAAATGCCCTATTCGTTTGATGGCATAGGAGTCCGGAAGCGATGAAATATCAATCGGATAGTCATCCGTGTCGCGGTCAATAAAATGTACGGGGATTCCTCTTTCCGTTGCAAGTCTCACCGCCTCCACCTGAGGGTCGGTAGGCTCCAGGGGAAGATATACGAAAATACCTTCAGAATCTTCATAAAAGACTACCGAAAGGAGAGGCAGTCTTTCCACCGCCTTGATGATCTTCTCCTTTAATGTCGGGGGAAACTCCACCGTGACGGCATCCGGCCTGAATTCATCAAATTGCCTTCTTACCTCAAGGGCAAACTCCACGCGGTTATGGACAATGGGGAGGAGCCTTACGTCCCGCCAGATAAAACTATTGTTCATCGTCAATATGATCAACTACTTCTGAGAAATATTCTGAAGCATTTGTATCCAGTATCATGGAAGCCGCCTCCTTGAGAAAGCTCAGAACCTTTGCCTTCCTCTCAGGGCCGTCGCTCTTTTCGGAAGAGATTCTCTTGAGGGCATAGCGGGCGATATTTATTCCATCTCTTACTGAATATCGTTCATCGGCTTCATGGGAAGACTGCAGAAATTCCACTACATACTCCAGTATCTCGTCATCGGCAAAGGGAAGATTGCTTTTCAGGATGAGGAGTTCCTCATCCCTTTCAGGAAAATCTATTAATATCTGAGGCTGAAGCCTTGACTGGATATAATCGGGAAGTTCAAATGTGCTCGCATCATCGTTCATGGTGGTGCAGAGCCGGAACTCAGGATGCGCCTTTATCTTCACCCCTGCCACTATTGATTCCACATACCTTCTGCTGTCCATGAGAGGCGCAAGAGAGGCCCAGCTCTTTTCACTCATCCTGTTTCCCTCGTCAATAATGGCAATCCCTCCCTTTATCATGGCCGAGACAACAGGACTTGCCATGTATTTTATGGCCCCATGTTCGCTTATAACAGGAGTGACTATAAGGTCCTCCGGTCTTGTATCCATTGTGGCCTGGAATAGATAGGCGGGGCGATTCATTCTCTTGGCCGAATAGTAGGCAAGACTTGTCTTTCCCACCCCGGGCTTTCCTACCAGCCTGGGGTTCAGGGGAAGATCTTCCTCTCCCAGTACCAGCCATGCAGCCAAGACCTGCGCCACCAGATCATCCTGCCCCACCCACAGAAGCGGGACTTCATCAGGTTCGCAAAGATGCAACTCAACACCATCAATAACCCATTTTTCCATTCGTGGAAAACACCTCCAAAGTAATGACTCACAATTAACCTCAGTGCCCGGAAAGGGCACAACGACGGATGAAAATATCCGGATTTACCGTGAAAATACACCCCCCACCCCGACCCTCCCCCGCGCGGGGGAGGGAAATCCTCGACCTCGCAAAGTGTAAAGCCGCAGGAGGATTTTCATTAGCGGGGGCGACAAAATATTGCTGTCATGAGCGTTTACATGTATTATCTCAATAAATCGGAAGGGGATGGCTTTGCGCAGATCAGGACAAGCAGAACAGAAAGGCGTTCCTGTAGGTGCGGCTTCAGGCGCACGGTACCTGTGCGGCTGAAGCCGCACCTACCCCGGATTCTTGAGATCATACTCTTACACCCCATTTGGTAAAGCCGGAACGGGGCAATATTTATATTAAGCCTTAGTCTCGAGAATTGCAAAAGCCCGCTCGGCCTCCTCGACAAACCTTCTCACCTTCGCCATATCTTTTCTGAATCTTACAGGCATCCCGGAGTCGTCCTTTTCATTAGTAAGGGTGCAGCTATCCACCCCGTAAGGTCTTACCTCCAATATCGCATCATAGACATTGTCCGGAGACAGCCCCCCTGCAAGGATAACGGGGATGGAACTTTGTTCGACAAGCGCACGCGCGACTTTCCTGTCCGCCTGTTTTCCGGTTATTCCTATGAAGCCGTCAACAGGCTCTTTCCCGATCCATGTATCTATGAGAAAGACGCTGCTTACGGTTTCAAGAGCCCCCGCAAGCTCAAGAGAAGGGAAATCCCTCATGTATAGCCCTTCGGCAGGCACCGGTATCGTGCGCATAATGCCTGTCTCAGGGAACCTTTCACGAAGAACATGATCCCTTTCAATTATACCTGAAAGAGAAACAGGCCTGCCTGAAGGATCGGTAAGATTCTCACATAGATGAAGATAGTCGGGTTTGTAGTAGTCCTCCACCCTGAGAAGCATCCCCAGGTCCCCGAAAAGAGGGATAATGGAACTCTTCGCGCCACGCTCCCTGCACAGATCAAAGACACCCTTGACCCCGGGACTCTTCCATGCATCGAGGGAAAGAAGAACGCTTCCCACATGATGAACGCCCAGCCCTATACACTTTTCAGCCTCCGTCGGGGACTGAATCTCATAGACCTGGACAATCATCTTTCTTTATTATTGAGCCGCTCTATTGTATCTGCTATCTCCTTCATGAGCGGCCCCCCTTCCCGCCAGAGGGTGCAACTGTTTTTTAACTGCTTAAGCGCCGGGAACTCCTTAAGGGACCCGGGTATCTTAGGGGGTACCCTGGAGGCGGATGTCCAGAAACCGTGCAAAGCCGCAGGGGCCATGGCCAC
>MNYJ01000113.1 GCA_001874005.1 Desulfobacteraceae bacterium CG2_30_51_40 | reverse complement strand
TTTTTTCAGAAATCCGTGGTCTGAACCCGTGGAGTGGTTTGAAGGATAATGGAAGGATTGTGGAACAAGGGTGCCCTTTACGGGCACCCTGAGAAATCAGCCTTTCAGCTTTGCAGTCAGGTCTGCCGCCACCTCTTTTACTCCGGGTCTTCCATCTATCTCCAGCACCTTAGGCAAACCGCCGGCTTTTTTGGATAATTGCTTAAAATAATTGGATCCTGCCATAGTGCCTTTGCCGGTGTCGTAATAGATGCTGTGTCTCTGATCAATAGCCTTCTCGTCCTGGTCGTCGCCTCTGGTCTTAAGTGATCCGCCGCACACACGGCACTTATCGCCTTCAGGTTTAATCGCATCAATGAATATGTTGTTGGGATGGTTGTTGTCATTAACGCAGAGCCGCCTTCCCATGATGCGGTTTTTGGCTATCTCTCTGGGAAGGACAATCTCTATGACATAATCAAGAGGCATCTTTTCCTTCTTCAGGGCCTTATCAAGCTCCTGGGCCTGGGTGAGATTTCTTGGGAACCCGTCAAGCAGCCATCCCTTCTTACAGTCATCCGCCTTCAGGCGATCGAGGATCATAGGGATGGTTATGGAGTCCGGCACGAGTTCGCCTCTGTCAATATAGCCCTTTGCTTCCTTTCCAAGCTTTGTTCCCTTGGAGATATTTTCCCTGAATATGACCCCTGTCTCTATGTGGGGGATATTAAACTTATCCTTGACAATTGCTCCCTGGGTGCCCTTACCGCTCCCGTTCGGGCCAAAAAGCAGTATCTTCATTCCGCCTTCTCCTTTTAGATTAGATTTTTTTCGACATCAGGCCAATGACCCGACCCGCCGTAACCGGGATCCCGGCCCTTTGATCCGGGCTCTACTCAGACCGGCATGGGCAAGGTAGGCGAAAAAAAACCCTATGTCAAGCAATCCAGCCCCCGCTACCGCCTCCGGCCAAGAAAGAAACCGATGAACTTCTGAGGATCATCGAAAAAAAGGCCGGACTTTAAAGCCGACCCCTCGTTAAAACCCGCCCCGCCGGAACTTGATCGGATCTCTTCAACCTCGGCCCAGGCAAAGGGTGTGGGTTCAGGCGAATGTGTCTTCTTTACAATGGGAGTGAGATGGTCGCTTACTACCATCACTCGGCAGCCTGGCATGTCCTTGATACCCTCAAGCACGGTGCCCACAACCATTCTGTCAAAGTTCTCGATGGCGCGGATCTTCTCTCGCCAGTTTCCGCTGTGGGAGGCCTCATCAGGCGCCTCCACATGGAGAAATACAAAATCTTTTCTCCTGATAGCCTCACAGGCCGCCTCACCCTTCCCACGATAGTTGGTATCGAGGTATCCAGTGGCCCCTTCTACATTGATCGGCTCAAAACCGGCATAGGCCCCGATACCCTTAAGAAGATCAACCGCTGATATGACCGCGCCTGTAAGAGCGAACATCTCGGCAAAAGACTGCATCTTCGGGGCCTTTCCCTGGCCCCAGAGCCATGCGGAATTGGCCTCCTTAAGCCCCAGGGCCCTCCTCTTTTTGTTCACCGGATGGTCCTTGAGTATCTCCCAGGATGCCCTCATAAATGCGGTTACAGGGTCCTCCCTTTTGGGATCAAGATATTCTGCCATGTTATTTCCCAGGACGTCATGAGGAGGTACCGTCCCATTGTCGGCAGGCCCTTTGTTCCAAACAAGCAGATGCCTGTAAGCGACCCCCGGATACATGCTTATACCCGGCCTCCGGATGCGGCGCGAAAGTTCCCCCACCAGCTCTCCCCCTTCGGGAGTGGAGATATCCCCGGAGCTGTGGCTTAACATCACTATTTCATCCGGCCCCTTAAAATCAAGGCTTACAAGGTTCATCCGGAAGGCTACATCATCCGGGCCGAGCTTTACACCCAGGCTTGCCGCCTCCAGCGGTCCCCGCCCGGTCACGCACCGGCCCGGGTTGTAACCAAGAAGTGAAAGGTTGGCCACATCGCTTCCAGGCTGCATACCATCCGGTATTGTCTTTACAAGCCCGATCCTGCAAGAGGCTATTCTATCCATGTTTGGGGTCTCGGCTGCCTCAAGAGGGGTCTTGCCTCCAAGCTCTGAAAGCGGATAATCAGCCATTCCGTCTCCGACCATAAATATATACTTACCCATAAAAACCATTCTCCCTGCCGGACTATCCCCTCTCAACCCTTACCATGACTATCTTGTCGGTCAGGACATCCATTGCGTCAAGCACGGCCATAGCCTTGCGGACATTCATCTCCAGCGCCTCATGGGTTACCATCACTATCGGGACAAAGCCCCTGAGGTCTCTACCCTTCTGTATCACGGAAGATATGCTGATTTCATGATCACCCAGAACTCCGGCGATCTTGGACAGAACTCCAGGGCGATCCACCGCAGAGACCCTGAAATAATATTCCGTCCTTAGCTGATCAATGGGCCTCAGCTTTAATGCACCTCCAGGAGCGTGAACATGGGCGAGGGGCGGCATGAGTCTTCCCGCTCCGCAGCGGATCTGCCTTGCTATCTCTATAATATCCGATACCACGGCGCTCCCGGTAGGCCTTCGGCCGGCCCCAAGGCCGTAAAAGAGATTCGGCCCCACAAAATCTCCCTCGATATATATCGCGTTAAAGACATCGTTTACATTTGCCATTATGTGGTTCTTAGGCACCATGGCAGGATGAACTCTTGCCTCAAGACCTTCTTCCGTATCCCTTGCGACCGCAAGGAGTTTCACTCCGTATCCGAAGTCGGCCGCATACCGGATATCATCAGGGGTAAGCCTTGAGATTCCCTCCCTGTAAATCTCGGAAAATGAGAAAGGAGAACCGAACACTATGGAGATCAAAACCGCAAGCTTATGGGCCGCGTCAATCCCTTCTACATCCAGGGTCGGAGGATCCTCTGCGTAACCCAGCCGCACCGCATCGGAAACCACATCCGCATAAGGAAGTCCCTCTCTGGTCATGCGCGTCAGGATATAGTTGGAGGTTCCGTTTAGTATGCCCATTATGGTCTTGATTCTGTTTGCAGCAAGACCCCTTCTGAGCGCCCCTATGATAGGAATGCCCCCGCCCACGCTTGCCTCAAATGCGAGGTTTACTCCGACCCGATCCGCTGCTGCATATATCTCTTTTCCGTATTCGGCAAGCAGTGCCTTGTTAGCGGTGACAACGTGTTTTCCCCTCTCCAGGGCAAGCAGTATTAATTCCTTTGCCTTCGTAAGGCCGCCTATGAGTTCTACGACTATGTCAATGGAGCTGTCCTCGATGATCTCCATCGCATCCGTCGTAAGAACTCCAGGATCAACCGGCACGCCCCTGTCCGTCTTCACGTCCAGATCGGCTATCCTCTTTACCACCACATCCGCACCTACTCTTGCGGATATGATTTCCCTGTTGGTCTTTAAAGCCTCGAATGTTCCGGCACCCACAGTGCCAAAGCCTATGATTCCGACATTTATCTCGGCCATGAAACCTCCTTAAAGGACCTGCCTTATGCCCTTAAGGGCCTGCCTTATGCGCTGGGGATTTTCGACGAGGGCAAAGCGCACATAGTCGTCTCCGTAGTCGCCGAAACCGGCACCCGGCGAAACAGCCACCTTAGCCCTTTCAACAAGCATGGTGGAGAAAGCCACAGATCCCATCTTGAGATATTGCTCTGGAATCTTTGACCACACGAACATGGTGCCCTTGGGCTTATCGGTGGTCCATCCTATACGGTTTAAGCCGTCCACAAGGACGTCTCTTCTCTCTCTGTAAGTATCAACAATCTTTTCAACACAGTCATAGGGACCGTTAAGGGCGATGATGGAGGCTATCTGGATCGGCTGAAAGACTCCGTAGTCGAGATAGCTTTTTATCCTCTTAAGGGCCGATACCATTTCACGGTTTCCCACGCAGAATCCTACCCGCCACCCGGCCATGGAATAGCTCTTTGAGAGGCTGAATAGTTCCACTCCTACATCCTTTGCCCCCGGTATCTGAAGAAGGCTTGGAGGCTTGTACCCGTCAAAGACCAGATCCGCGTAAGCAAAGTCGTGGATCACCATCATTTTGTGCTCCCTGCAGAAGGCCACAATCTTTTCAAAAAAGGCCCTGTCCACCACCTCTGTGGTGGGATTATGCGGATAAGATATTATGAGCATCCTTGGCTTGGGCCACGTCTGCTTAGTCGCAGTGAGCAGATCCTCAAAAAAATCCCTGCCTGGCCCTATGGGTATGCTTCTCAAATCCCCCCCGGATATTATTACCGAATAGGGATGTATCGGATATGTCGGGCTTGGAGCAAAGGCAACGTCCCCCGGGCTTATGGTAGCGAGCACCAGGTGGGCCACCCCTTCCTTGGCGCCCATGGTCACTATGGCCTCTTCATCGGGATTTAGTTCCACGTCGAAGCGCCTTTTATACCAACCACAGATGGCGTTTCGAAGTTTGGTTATACCCATGGAGGCTGAATATCTATGGTTAGGGGCTTTCTTGGCAGCTTCAATAAGCTTATCTACAATGTGCTTCGGTGTAGGCAGATCAGGGTTTCCCATGCCCAGGTCTATAACATCCTCCCCCCGCCGTCTCGCCTCCATTTTTATCTTGTTTACCGTTGCAAAGACATAAGGCGGCAGCCTCGTCATCCTTTGAAACTCGTGCATAGAAAAAAACCTCCTCTTTTTAGAAACACTAACTAGTGTCCATCCGGAAATGAGATAGATTCGTCGAGTTCAAGGCGGGTGATAATTTTAACCACAGGAATACATAGACGTATTTCGAGGATTAAAATTTGAGCCCAACGCCGAAATCGGTGAAAATAGCCATTTCCGGATGGACACTAGTTAGTGTTTCTAAAAAGAGGAGGTTTTTTTCTATGCACGAGTTTCAAAGGATGACGAGGCTGCCGCCTTATGTCTTTGCAACGGTAAACAAGATAAAAATGGAGGCGAGACGGCGGGGGGAGGATGTTATAGACCTGGGCATGGGAAACCCTGATCTGCCTACACCGAAGCACATTGTAGATAAGCTTATTGAAGCTGCCAAGAAAGCCCCTAACCATAGATATTCAGCCTCCATGGGTATAACCAAACTTCGAAACGCCATCTGTGGTTGGTATAAAAGGCGCTTCGACGTGGAACTAAATCCCGATGAAGAGGCCATAGTGACCATGGGCGCCAAGGAAGGGGTGGCCCACCTGGTGCTCGCTACCATAAGCCCGGGGGACGTTGCCTTTGCTCCAAGCCCGACATATCCGATACATCCCTATTCGGTAATAATATCCGGGGGGGATTTGAGAAGCATACCCATAGGGCCAGGCAGGGATTTTTTTGAGGATCTGCTCACTGCGACTAAGCAGACGTGGCCCAAGCCAAGGATGCTCATAATATCTTATCCGCATAATCCCACCACAGAGGTGGTGGACAGGGCCTTTTTTGAAAAGATTGTGGCCTTCTGCAGGGAGCACAAAATGATGGTGATCCACGACTTTGCTTACGCGGATCTGGTCTTTGACGGGTACAAGCCTCCAAGCCTTCTTCAGATACCGGGGGCAAAGGATGTAGGAGTGGAACTATTCAGCCTCTCAAAGAGCTATTCCATGGCCGGGTGGCGGGTAGGATTCTGCGTGGGAAACCGTGAAATGGTATCGGCCCTTAAGAGGATAAAAAGCTATCTCGACTACGGAGTCTTTCAGCCGATCCAGATAGCCTCCATCATCGCCCTTAACGGTCCCTATGACTGTGTTGAAAAGATTGTTGATACTTACAGAGAGAGAAGAGACGTCCT
>MNYJ01000058.1 GCA_001874005.1 Desulfobacteraceae bacterium CG2_30_51_40 | reverse complement strand
TTTCTTTACAGGAGAAAGGGCAGAGTGAGCTAATATCCTCTTGGTCGCTCAGCCTGCTTACCTGAGCGTTTTTTTCGAACATCCGGTCTGGGGATCAGCTTTTCTTCTATCTTGTAAGTAATTCTTGCATGGCTCCGGCGGCGATCCTGCCGTCCCCCATGGCCTTTATCACATTGGCTCCCCATCCGGCAATGTCCCCTCCGGCATAGACCCTTGCCTTGCTTGTGGCCATGGTCTGCCTGTCAACTACAAGGTAGCCACGGCTGTCAACGTCAAGTCCGGGGGTTGTTCTAGCTATGGTGGGATTGGGGTGGCCGCCGATTGCCACTATCACGGTATCCGCCTCAAGGATATGCTCGGTTCCTTCTTTTGGGATCGGGCGTCTTCTGCCGGAGGCATCGGCATCGGCCAGAACCATGTCCAGAAGCTCAATGCCTGCGACATGGCCGGATGAGTCAGCCAGTATCTGCCTGGGGGCTTTAAGAAGCCTCATTACGATACCTTCCTCGCCCGCGTGCCTAATCTCCTCGGCCCTGGCAGGCATCTCTTCCCTGGATCTCCTGTAGATGATGGAGACCTCCTCGGCCCCGAGTCTTAAGGCAGTGCGGGCAGCATCCATGGCCACGTTGCCTCCGCCTATGACAGCGACTCGTTTTCCGGGATTCATAGGTGTGTCCCATTCGGGAAATCTGTAGGCCCTCATGAGATTTGATCTTGTAAGGTATTCATTGGCCGAAAATACGCCTATGAGGTTTTCGCCGGAGATGCCCATAAAGGCCGGGGCCCCTGCCCCAACTCCGATAAAGACCACGTCATGGATCGTAAGCAGCTCATCTATGGTGAGGGTGCTTCCTATCACCTGATTTACCTTGATTACTACTCCAAGACGTCTCAGGGAATTTATCTGAGCCGCCACGATATCCTTGGGAAGTCTGAACTCCGGTATTCCGTAGATGAGCACTCCTCCCGCCTCATGCAGGGCCTCATAGATGGTCACCTCGTGACCCAGCAGGATCATGTCGGCTGCTACCGTAAGACCCGAAGGTCCCGATCCTACAACTCCCACGCTTCTGCTGGTTGCGGGAGCTTTATCCGGCAGTACCTCGCCGTGTTCCCTTTCCCAGTCCGCTACAAATCTTTCAATGAATCCTATTCCCAGTGGGTCGCCCTTTTTCCCAAGGATACATGAGCCTTCGCACTGCTCTGTCTGGGGGCAGACACGACCCGTTACAGCGGGAAGAATATTTTTTTCCTTTACGAGCTTGATCGCTCCTGTGAAGTCGCCTTCAGAAACCCTCTTTACAAACCCTGCGCAGTCAATACCCACCGGGCATCCGCTCTTGCAGGGCTTATTCTTGCAGCCCAGGCATCTCACGGCCTCAAGCTTGACTTCCTCGGGGCTGTAGCCCAGCGGCACCTCGCCGAAGTCCTTCACCCTTTCCTCTGGCCTTCTTTCCAGCATCGGGGTGCGTGGGACTGCGGGCCTTTTCTTCCTTAAATCATTTCCCACTGCGGGTTTACCTTTGATTAGAATTTTAAATGAAAATGCCCCTTCTCTTTACTCCTCCCCCTCGACATGGGCTGGAGGGGTGGGGGTGATTTTCATCTTTCGTTATGCCCCAACAGGGCATGCGGTTATTTGAAACAAATGATGGACACTAAGTAACAAAATATCTAATGCCTGCCTCGGTACATCGCTAAGGCGGTTTTTTCAAGCTCCCTGTAGGCTGTAAGGCGCATGGCCAGGTCTTTGAAATCAACGTCATGGCCGTTAAACTCAGGCCCATCAACGCAGGCAAACTTGATCCTGCCTTCAACCATTACGCGGCACGCGCCGCACATGCCCGTTCCATCAACCATGATAGGATTCAAGCTGACTATGGTCTTCACTGAGTAAGGGCGCGTCATCTCGCTTACGGCCTTCATCATGGGCACAGGACCAATGGCGACAACAAGGTCAATCTTCCTGCTGTCGAGCAGACGCTTGAGGCTGTCTGTTACAAACCCCTTTACTCCCAGAGAGCCGTCGTCAGTGGTTACGATGACCTCATCCGCCACGGCCCTGACTTCTTGCTCAAGTATTAGGAGGTTGGCGCTTCTGGCCCCCAGGATGGAGATAACGGTGTTTCCCGATTGCTTCATAGCTTTCGCTATCGGGTAAGCAACAGCGATACCTATACCTCCGCCGATTATGACCACGCTTCCAAATTCTTCTATCTCCGTGGGCCTCCCGAGGGGACCGACGACATCGGTTATATGGTCGCCCACTTTCATGCTTGAAAGAAGACTCGTGGTTTTTCCCACTACCTGGAACACGATGGTAATTGTCCCGATATTCGGATCGGAATCCACTATGGTAAGAGGAATTCTCTCTCCCTTTTCGCTCAGCCGGAGTATTACAAACTGGCCTGCTCTGCGTTTGGCAGCGATCAGAGGCTCTTTCAAGCGCATAAGAAAAACATCCGATGCAAGTGCAATTTTGTCAATAATTTCAGTCATATTATATTCTCTACTAATTATGTATAGCACGGAGGAATCGCCAAGTAAAGAAGTTTTTGCAGATTTAAGTGTTATGCTGATTTCTACAGCTCGGGGAAGAGATGGATAAAAGGCCGCGCGGAAATATTTGAGATTATCCTTGACAAGGTCAGACCCTGCAATGTTTTATATACGGCTAAAATGGCTGAGGATTCAACTTATTGGGCAGGGGAGAGAGCCTTATGGAGATTGATGATAAGATAAAGGAACTTGAGAGAAGGAAATCTCCTCAATCTCTTTCGTGGAGACGGAAATTGCGACACGTACCATGTTTACCGTGCCCGCAAGGCTTACTACATCCAGGCCCGCCCTGAACTGAGATCCCCTGTTTCAGATCCCGTTGCGACTACAAGCCGCGGCAAGGTTTATATTCGGGCAGGAATCGTTTTTGAGGTCATTACTTTTCCAAAATCATTGCAGAACATTTTTGACAGTGTATGAAGGAAACCGCTTCTGATATTCTCTGGGCCGTAAGCCCGTCAGGCTGAAAAATACCTTTCTAAAGAAAGAAATGTCCTCATATCCCACCATATTCGTAATTTCATCGAAGGGACGGCTCCCTTCCTCCAGCAGACGTTTTGCCGCTTCCACCCGGACCTGTTGCAGATACCCTAATGGGCTGACCCCTGTGGCCTGTTTGAACCGACGTTCCAATGACCGGCGGCTCATGTTGTGTTTCTTGGCCAGTCGGTCGTAGTCAATGGATTGCGCATGATGCTGTTCTATCCACTTCTGAGCCTTCACCACAACAAGGTCGCCATGGTCCTTGGAAAAAAGAAACGTGTGATATGGGGTCTGCTTTTCTCGTCCCAGATCCAGAATCATAGTCTTTGCGCTCTGCACGGCGGTTTGCCGGCCGCAGAATTTTTCCACCAGGTAAAGAGATAAATCCATACCGGCATTGACCCCTGCCGAACAATAGAGGCGACCCTGGTCGATGAACATTTTCTCCAATTCCAACTTCACGCGAGGGTATTTCCGGCGAAACATCTCCGCAAAACCCCAATGAAGGGTGGCCGATTTTCCCTCCAGCAAACCGGTTTCCGCCAGTAAAAACACCCCGGTGCAGATGCTTGCCACATGCGCACCTTGATAGTATTGCCGCCGGATCCAGGGAATCAGGCCGGGATCCCTTTTTAGGATCTCTTCAATATAGGTGGCCGATGATATAATAACCAAATCGGTTCGATCGATGGTCTCGATACTGCAATGGGGCTGGATAAGGACATTGTTCGTGCATCTGATGGGTTGTCCATCTGCCGAGGCAATTGTGACGTCAAAAAACGGCGTTTGCGGGGTATGGCAGACCCGATTCCAGAGTCGTCCAGCTTGGTTCAGGATATCCATGGGGCCGAATATGGTTGTCGCCATGGCATTATAACACCCTAGAATGGTAACTTTTTTCACGGATTGATCCATGGGCGTCCTTTCATTTGAATCACCTCCAAACGTTCATGGCCACGGGGCATTCGGCCACCTCCGGAAATGAAAAAAAACATGGTCCGTCATCCCGGGCTTGACCCGGAAGCCATGTCTATAATGCAGAGATAAGTCCCCCAGATATGCCTTGGCATTCTTGGATGAGTGAGGGGGTATTTTCATGGCAAATAAGTCATATGCCGCTATCGCCCTTAAATATGTCGTTTATACCACTTCCGTGTTCAGAAATGAACTTCTATCATGGAAATTATTCTGCAAGCGAAAGGAGGGAGATCGGTATGAATTATGAAAAGATTAAGGCCTCATTGGCCCCCTGCGGCCTGAGCTGTGAAAAGTGCTTTGCCAACGTGGACGGCGATATCCGCAGGTACAGTCTGAAACTCAAAGAAAATTTGGGGAATTTCCAGCCTTATGCCCAGCGGTATGAAACCCTGCTGGGGGAGCCGGCGTTTAAAAAATTTCCTGACTTTATGGGGATGCTGGATTATTTTGCTTTAGAAAACTGCCATGGATGCCGGAATGAGCAGTGCAAGCTGTTTAGAAACTGTGGGGTACGTCCCTGTCACCAGGAAAAAGGGGTTGATTTCTGCTACAAGTGTGATGAGTTCCCTTGCACGAAAACCCATTTTGACGAGAACCTGTATAAAGCCTGGGTGCGGATCAACGGGATCATAAAAGCGAAAGGCATAGAGCAATATTATGAAATGACCTTAACGCGGCCCAGGTATATCTAACATGCACTATTGAAGACAAATGGTATCATCTCAATAAATAGGGGGAAAGGTCAACGGGGTAGGAGCGCAGGGGTACGGCAACCTTCAACCGAGCGAAGGGCGATAATGGCCGAGGCGGGATATGGGATGCGATTTAGGGGACCCGTTTTATGGAGATGAATCCCAGGAAGCGGCCAAATTAAGTTCTTTTGCTCGTTGGGAGATGATGTCAGCGAGGTTGGGGATGTTGAAGGCGCCGGAGATTCGGTCATAGAGATAGGAATAGAAAGTGATGCCGAGTTTTTTGACTGTAGCTGACAGGGACATGAAGGTGTCCCATGC
>MNYJ01000171.1 GCA_001874005.1 Desulfobacteraceae bacterium CG2_30_51_40 | reverse complement strand
TTTATTGCGCTACGAGCTGGGCCTGACCGGTACAAAAAAGGGTTGCGAGATGGGAGAATGCGGCTCATGCACTGTCATTCTGGACGACAGGCCCGTTAATTCCTGTCTGGTCTTGGCCGTAAGGGCAGACGGCAGTTCCATTACAACCATTGAAGGGATGGAAACGGATAGTGGAATGCACCCCATACAGAAGGCCTTCGTGGAAAAAGGCGCCATTCAGTGCGGCTTTTGCTCTCCTGGGATGATCCTTTCAGCCAAGGCCCTTCTTGACAAAAATCCCACACCTGATGAAAGGCAGATCAGGACAGCCATCTCCGGAAATCTTTGCAGGTGCACGGGTTATCAAAAGATCGTAGAGGCCATTTCCTCTGTCGCGCAAACAGGAGTCAAAAATGAATGATTACGGTGTGATAAACAAGAGAGCGCCAAGGCTTGATGCCCCGGATAAGGCCTCGGGCAGGGCAAAGTACATAGACGACATGACCATGCCGGGGATGCTCTATGGGGCACTGCTCCAGAGCCCGATCGCCCACGGAAGGATTACCAATATTGATACCTCAAGGGCCAAAAGGCTTCCGGGCGTAAAGGCCGTACTCACGGCCGAAGACGTCGGCATCGTGCACTACGGCGTAAGCCCCGCTCGTTATGACGAAACGGTTTTCTGCCATGACAAGGTCAGGTACGTGGGAGATGAAGTTGCGGCGGTTGCCGCAGTTGATATAGAGACAGCCATGGAGGCCGTGTCTCTAATCAAGGTTGACTATGAAGAACTGCCTGCGGTCTTCACGCTTGAAGATGCACTTAGCCAGGGAGCCCCCGTTGTTCAGGAGAGATACCCCGGGAACCTCTGCGCCGAGGTGCATCAGGAATTCGGCAATGTGGAGGAAGGACTCCGGCAATCTGATCTTGTGAGGACGGATATCTTTGTAAACAAGAGGCAGGACGGGGCCTTTCTTGAACCTCAGGGATGTATCGCCGATTTCAGCCAAAACGGATTCCTTACCCTCTATTCCTCCACCCAGGTGCCCCACTATGTGATGAGAAATATTGCCATGGTGCTCGGTATCCCCATTGGCAAGGCTAGGGTCGTAAAGCCTTATGTCGGAGGCGGATTCGGGCCGAAGGCTGGCACCAACACAATGGAACTTGCGTCATGCTTTCTCTCAAGGAAGACAGGCAGGCCCGTAAAGATGAACTACAGCCGCGAGCAGGTGTTTCTCTTTTCAAGGGCGAGGCATCAGTTCAGGCACAAGCTCACGACTGGTATAAAGAAGGACGGAACCATCATGGCCCTCATCAATGAATGCCATCTTGAAGGAGGCGCCTACGCGAGCTTCGGCATAGCTACCGTATATTATGCTGGTTCTCTGCTCGCAGCCCCCTACAGGCTTGCCAACATGAGATACGACGGCTACAGGGTCTATACCAACAGGCCGGCCTGCGGTGCCCAGAGGGGCCACGGAGGTGTTGCGGCAAGGGCGGCCTGGGAGCAGCAGCTTGACATCATGGCCAAGGAAATAGGCATGGACCCGGTGGAGTTCAGGCTCAAAAACTCCATGGAGACCGGAGACATCACCTGCAACGAGTTCAACACAAGCAGCTTCGGCATGAGGGAGTGCTTAGAGGCGGTTGCAGGCGCCTCACGTTGGAAAGAGAAAAAAGGCAAGATGCCTCGAGGAAAAGGCATCGGCATTGCGACAGGCTTTTTCGTATCCGGAGCAGGATACCCCATTTACCGCTCCGAAACTCCTCATTCCACCGTGGTCATCAAATTGAGCGAGGACGGAGGCACGGCCCATCTCCTGACAGGTTCAGCCGACATCGGCCAGGGCTCCGACACAGCCATGGCCATGATAGCCGCTGAGGCCCTGGGGATAGGCCTTGACTGCATCAGGGTCTCATCGGGAGACACGGAATTCGGAGTTGACCTTGGCGCCTATTCCAGCCGTCAGACCCTCATGACGGGCCATGCCACTAAGCAGGCCGCAGAGGATGTGAAACGGCAGGTTCTTGAGGTGGTGGCAGAGAAACTCAAGTTCCCGATCTCCGATATGGATGTAAAAGGTGGTGTTGTAACCTTCAAGGGCTATACACCAGACTTTTCTTCCCTGAGAGGAACCTATCTGAAAGAACACAGGGGATTTACCGATAATCCGGCAGAACAGGGGCCTCTTCAATTCCGGGAGGCTGCCAGAATAGCATTCCTTTCTCGCGGAAGCATCGTGGGTACGGGAAAATACAAGCCGGGAGACCTGGGAGGTTCTTTTAAGGGCGCCACCGTGGGCACATCACCTGCCTACGGGCCATCGGCACAGGTGGTTGAGGTTACCGTTGATATGGAGACTGGCCAGATCAAGGTGGATAAGATGACCGATGCCCACGACTGCGGTCTTGCAATAAATGTCACTTCGGTTGAAGGCCAGATGCAGGGCTCTCTTTCCATGGGACTAGGTGAGGCCCTCTTTGAAGAGGTGAAATTCGACGCCAAGGGTAAGATACTCAACCCCAATTTCGCCGAATACAAGATCCCCACAGCCCTTGATATGCCTAACGTTGAGTGTATCATAGTTGAAAGCAACGAACCTAACGGGCCCTACGGAGCCAAGGAGGTGGGCGAAGGCGCCATCATGCCGACCATTCCGGCCATCCTGAATGCGGTCTATGACGCAACAGGCATAAGGGTCTGGGAACTTCCCCTCACTCCTGAAAGGGTTCATAGGGCAATAAAGGATATGGAGAAAAGGAAAGAATAACAATTTTACCGGATTCGTTCCAGACACGGCAAAGAAGCGTTACGGGAGCAGATTCCATTCTGCTCCCGTATTGCTTTGAGGCGAATAGGCTTATTGCGTAAAAACCTCCGTAATGTCTCCCGCAATCATCCCAAACGTTCATGACCGGGTGCCATTTGGTCACTCCCGGTAATGAAAAAACATGGTCCGGCATTCCGGGCTTGACTCGAAATCCATGTCCATAGCACAGAGATGAATCGGATTTGCCTTCGCTATTCCGGGATGACAGGTGGTGTATTTTCACGGTAAAGGACTACCGACTTGATTCCTGCCCTTCTGTTGAAAACCATCTTTTGCCTTGACTCCACGGCCTGACTTATGTAGTTTTCAGCCTTAAAAAGAAAAGTCTTAGCAATAATAGCTATATTATATTATGATTGAGCATATTTTTACCACTATTATTAATGTCTTTCTCGATTTTTCCCTTAAGATAGGATATGCGGGGACGTTTATCTGGATGGTCATAGAAAGTTCGTTTATACCATGGCCCAGTGAACTTCTCCTTATCCCACAGGGTATGCTTGTACACCAGGGAAAGCTTTCGTTCACCCTGCTGCTCTTTTTTTCAATACTGGGAAGCCTGGCAGGGGCCTTGATCAATTATTATGCGGCCTTATATCTGGGAAGAAGGCTTGCAGACGGGCTTGTAGCAAAATACGGAAAATTCCTGCTTCTTAGCGAATCAAATCTCAGGAAGGCTGAAAGGTATTTTGAAACCCACGGCGGCATAACAACCTTCATAGGAAGGCTTATCCCTGGGATACGGCAGCTTATCTCTCTTCCGGCGGGCTTTTCCAAAATGAATATTGCCAAGTTCTGCCTGTACACGGGTCTGGGTGCCGGCATCTGGAGTGCGATCCTTATCTGTCTCGGGTATATGTTCGGGAAAAATATGGACGCCATCACTTCAAATCTGCACATGATTACTATTATAACTTTGCTGGTCTGCGGCCTTTTGTGCCTTTTCTATGTCTTGAATAGCAGGAAAAAACAAAGGCCCTCCTCTTGACCCATCCTGTGTGATATCTCCCCCCCATGCCCTTGAACCAACAACCCTCATGCCCTGCCCGGGCATGACCGTTTACATGAAAATAGATAGTGTTCATCCGGAAATGAGATAGTTTCGTCGAGTTCAAGGCAGGCGATAATTTTAATTACCGGAATACATTGGCGTATTTCGAGGGTTAAAATTTGAGCCCCACGCCTAAATCGGTGAAAATAGCCATTTCCGGATGGACACTGCTAGTAATAGCGGCGTGACCTGTCCCGGACCCAGATCCGGGAGCCGCTATCCGGTCCTTGGCACTTGGATTCCTTTCTACGCCGGAATGACATCCTGGATTCCGGATCGAGTCCGGAATGACATGCGGCATTTTCATCCTCCGTTTTGCCTCACCAGTGTATATAGCCCGCCTTAGTGATTGACCTGCAAGTGCCGTGTTGACCTTGCAAGCCGGCACAGTTAATATAACCCCATACCGTTCAGACGGCTGATATCATGCTTCATACAGGGACTTAATCTTCGGAACACTACCCCGACAGGCTAGGAGGAAAGACATGGCTGAATTTATGGACATCTTAAAGGGAAGAAGAAGCATAAGGCGTTATCAGGACAAGGAGGTGCCGGCGGAGGCTCTCAACACAGTGCTTGAGGCGGTGCAGTGGTCGCCTTCCTGGGCAAACACCCAGTGCTGGGAGATAGTGGTTGTAAAAGACAAGGCGGTGAAGGAGAAGCTGCAGGCCGCCCTTCCAGGCACTAATCCCGGCATAAAGGCGATGGTTGAGGCTCCGGTCGTCCTGGTTGTCTGTGGAAAACTCCAGGGTTCCGGTTATTACAAGGGACTGGTCACAACCAAATTCGGGGACTGGTTCATGTTCGATCTCGGGATCGCGACCCAGAGCATCTGCCTTGCTGCATACAGCCTGGGTCTAGGAACGGTTGTCGTTGGTCTTTTCGATCACAACAAGGCGAAAGAGGCCCTTGGCGTGCCTGACGGATGCGAGCTGGTTGCCATGATACCCATGGGCTATCCAGCCAAGGACTCCCCGGCTCCAAGGAGAAGGGACAT
>MNYJ01000035.1 GCA_001874005.1 Desulfobacteraceae bacterium CG2_30_51_40 | reverse complement strand
GGTCAAGACGAGCTATGATTTTAACCATAGGAATACATTGATGTATTTCGAGGATTAAAATTTGAGCCCAACGCCGAAATCGGTATAAATAATTATGTAAGCGTTCACATGTTCCGGGTTCAAGGTTCCAGGTTGAGGGCAAAAGAAACAAGAGCGACCCGATTAGAACCTACCACGAGACCTTTTTGGCAATATGCGTCCGTTCGATCGCCTGTTCACTGGTTTGTAGCGACGAATGCCGGCCAGTTGATGGCTCATAGATATCCAAACAGGGATGGAAGAAAGCGAGAAACAACCCTGAACCCCTGAACTTTTGAACCCGTGAACGGTTACCTATTTTCATATAATCGGCCCTTAGAAACTTCTAATGCGGGCTATGCCCCCAACCCAAAAGCTGAAAAAACTACCGGCACCAAAAACGTCTAAGAACCTTGTTGTATGACGATCTCCTTCCTTGTCAAATAATTTTATCGTTTTTTGTGACAGGTTTTTGCCGATAAGGCACTAATTCTCAATCAGGACAATTATCAATTTTCGTTTTTGAACTTCATTGTTCGGCCAAATGTTGTTTTGGAATATGCAGAAGGGCAAAAATCCATCTGGCGTTGCTTTGATAACGGGCCCTTGCTCAGGGTATCGAAATGGAATTTCTTGACGATCTAACAGTCCATTTAATCCCTGCCATGAATTCCAGGGCGTAGGTAGTGTCCATCCGTAAATGAGATAGTTTTATCGAGGTCAAGGCAAGCGCTAATTTTAACCACAGGAATACATTGGTGTATTTCGAGGATTAAAATTTGCACCCAACGCCGAAATCGGTGAAAATAGCCATTTACAGATGGGCACGAACTAGCAAAAAGCCCAATTGGCACGGCAATTAAAATCATTTGGAAATCTTCCTCCTCTTTGTTAGGATTCTGCAAGGAAGAGCGAATTCTTTATGGATAAAACTTCTAAGATTCCAATTTACCTGTTCGACCGGAAAGACTACGATCTGATTAAGATCGTAAACGACGTCCTGGCGAGAAAACGCTTTACCCGCAGGCAATACTTCCCATATTTCCATCCAAACGGCATAAATGAGATGGCTGAGACCAAAGGCCTTCGCACCGCCTATGCCGTAGCCGAACTCCTTACCTCTCTTGAAGTAGGCGGAGTGGATGACAGGCTTAAGGCCCTCCGTTCCCTGCGTCTTGAAGCAATTGAGACGGCAGGCGGCCCCATGCCCAAGAATACCGGGAGGGTCCTCCTTCAGATAATGAAGGACCTGGTACGGGCTTATGGCAACGAGCGTCGTCAGCTTGAACTGGCACACGATTTCCGATTGGCAGCTTCAGGGAAACCCGGCTTGGTTCGAAGGCTGCTCAGGCGGTTTCACCTGCTGGAGATGCCCGAGCAATGGAATCAGCTCGCTTTTGACGATCATGTGCACGATGTAAACACAAAAGGCCGCAAGTCCTCCACTCACCTTATTATGGACGCCTGGATAAAGGGGATCAGACGTCTGAGGGTAATCCATTATAATTTTATTGAACCTCGGTTTGCCGCTGAACTCTTTGAGGCGGCAAAGATTCTGGATATAGATGTCAGGATAGGGATAGAATTTTACGCATCCTTTAGAGGAAGGTACGTACAGCTTATCTGGGTTCCCCGAGGCTTTGCCGACTCTCAGTCATTCCTCTGCTTTCTGGAGGAACCAGACGTCCGGACGCTTATGGACGCGGGAAGGTCCGCATCCCGCTATCAGCAGGAATATGTGCTTCATCTTTTAAGGAGCTTCAATGAAAACCACCTGAAAGACCTAAACCGGAGACTGGGCCTTGATATTCCCGAGATTGGCGAAGGGGAATTCCTGTCCTTTGTGGGGATAGGCCAAAAATCCAAACTGCATCTTTCCAAGTTTATTCATAACAAGGTGATGGAGGTCATTGGAAACGCTCCGGCAAAGAGCCGCAAAGGGCCTGAAACGGATGAACCGGCGCGCAAAAGACGGACAAACGAACGTATAGAAGAGCTTAGTCTTCTTGATGTCGAAGACCTGATTGACGATTATCTGACCCAGATCAAGAACCCGGGCGTAAAATTTCCGGATCGTCCGGACAACGATCCTGCCGCGCCTGAACTCCTCAGGCTGTCTCCCTTCGAGATACTCTCCCGTCTTTCCTCCCTCCGCACAGGCTACAGGGTGACTCTAAACCTCACTGACCTCAAGGTGGAAGATGTCCTTGAGCTGCTTTACGATTGCCAGGGGATGATAACGCGCATCGAGATTTTCAACCTCAAGGACTTCTGCGAAGGCAAGGTACCTGAACTTGCCGAAACAATAAGGCTTATGCGAGCCATCAATGAAGGAAGCGTAATAAATCTAAAACAGATCATAAGAGAGATGATCGCAAAGATGCCCGAAAACGCTTCTCAAGAAAAGGCCGAACAGACCGAGAAGCTCCTTTCCATACTCTATGATATTGACAGCCTCAAGTCCTACTACTTCGGTAAATCCTTAAAACCCAGGATAGGAAGCGATTCGACCGGCCGATCCCCTCGGCTGCACGGAATGGGGCTGGCAGTAATGGACACACTGCCCGCGCGAGCCCGGAAGGAGATAAAAGACGCCTCGTCAGGAGCCAGATACGATATCATACCTATATATGTGCCTGCGTACAGGAACCTGAGCTTCACTCCGCAAACCCGCGGAAGCAGCCATGGGAGGTTTTCCAGGATGCTTGCCGCCTCATGGCCTTGGGGGTATTTCTTCGCGGGATTCAAAGAAACCTGGCAGGTTGACACCAGACACCCCAGCACCAGGCACCCCGGCAATATCGTAACCCTTGGAGGAGTAAAAAAGAAGGCTCCCGACAGGCCCTTGCCGGGCGCGGTTGAAGGAGAAAAAAACACTCTTCACATCAGCCATGTCAACTCAAGGCTCAAGAACACCCTCAAAATCATAATAGGTTTTGTCCCTGCCTTTGCCTCCTTTGCCCTTACAAAGGATTGGTGGCTGCTTGCCTATGGTGGAGCCTTCCTGTGGTTCGCCATAACAGGCCTCAGAAATGTCCTTCAGTCGGTGCTGGGCGGCGGAGGCATCAAAAGATCTCCGCTTCTTAACTGGAGTGACTATATAAGCTGGACAAGGATAACCGACTCACTTATGTACACGGGTTTTTCCGTTCCCCTGCTGGATTACCTCGTCAAAAGGGTCATACTTGATAATGGTCTGGGGATCACTACCGCATCCAGCCCTCTTCTTCTCTATAGCTTCATGGCATTGGCAAACGGTATCTATCTTTCAAGTCACAATATTATAAGAGGCCTTTCCAGGGAGACGGTTTACGCTAACTTCTTCAGGACTGTGATCTCAATACCCCTTGCCATAGCTATCAATGGTGCAGCCGGCGGCATCATCAATTATTTCGGGGTTACTAACGGCGATGCGGCGCTACAGAAATGGGCCGCCATCATAAGCAAGACAGCATCGGATACGGTTGCGGGATTCATAGAGGGGCTCGCTGACCGCCGCCAGAATATCATCAAGAGGATTCGAGATTACAAGGTGAAATTCGACCAGCTCTTTGACATATACGCAGAGCTTGAACTCATCTATCCCGAGGTGCAGCCCTTCGCCGTGCTGCAGCACTCAACGCAGATGAAACGCAAACCGGGCCTGGAGGCCCAGGACCTTGAAAAGATCATAATGGTTCACGCGCTGGATCTCTTATATTTCTGGATGTACCAGCCCAGGGCGCGCACTGCCTTGAGGCAGTTCGTCCGCAGGTTGTCTGAAGATGAGAGGCAGGTGCTGGCTAGCTCCCAGTTCATCCTTCACAGGCACAAAGAGATAAGCCAGTTGTTCATAGACGGAATACTGGGAGACAATTTTCCCAAGCCGCTTTCTTTTTATCTGTCAAGGAGCGGCGAATACCTCGAGGCCATAAAGAAATTGCTCTTTACCGAGGAGGCGGCAGGAACCCCTTAGGAAAACTTTCATTCGTCCGGGCAGGAAAGAAAGAAGCGGCTTCCATTGATTGCCGTTTATATGAAAATACATCGTCATTCCGGCGTAGGCTGTCACTGGCATGGAGATTTATATGAAAATGTCCCTTCCCTTTATCCCTCCCTCTCGACGGGGGAGGGAGGGGTGGGGGTGATTTTCATGTTTCGTTGTGCCCTGCCCGGGCATGGGAGTTATTAGCAAAAAGTGTTTTCCGCCGATGATTGGCAAAGGGTTATTTCCTTTTACCCAGGATGGTATTATTATATCAGATGAACATGAACGAGAGACAAAGGAGGTGATGAGGGTATTGTTAAAAGGTACCGGGCTCGCAGATGCCATGGGGCTGATTCCGGCCCAAAACCGAACGACTCGCTGCTTCAGGAATCTCTCTTTGGTCTCGATGCGCTCCACGGCAACTCCGGGGGAACTAGGACACTCTAGACACGAAGGAGGTGCGCCATGAAGGCAGGGATAATGTTCACGGGAACAGGACCTATCTTAATCGTTACCAGCTATGGGTCATTCGATGACCCAAAACTGGTCGAGAAACTGGCCAACAAGGGAATAACAAAGTTTATAGCATCCGAACTTCCCCTTGATCTGGTAAAGGCCAAATACGGTAACCACTACAACGTGATAATGGGAGACCTGAAACAGACTGACGATCTGCGGGTTCTAGATTACAACGGCTACAATGTCTTCCACAGCTTCAGCTTTAAAGAGATGGGAAAACCGATCTATCATGAATGATCCATTCCGGAAGTGCCCCGCATCAGTCCCTGGTACCGGGCCGCGGGGCATGATTTTTACCTAGTGCCCATCCGGAAATGGCTATTTTCACCGATTTCGGCGTTGGGCTCAAATTTTAATCCTCGAAATACGTCCATGTATTCCTGTGGTTAAAATTATCGCCCGCCTTGAACTCGACTAAACTATCTCATTTCCGGATGGACACTACCTAGTGCCCATCCGGAAATATCGTGGCGAAAACAGCCACCCCACTTTATTGAGA
>MNYJ01000229.1 GCA_001874005.1 Desulfobacteraceae bacterium CG2_30_51_40 | reverse complement strand
TTCCTGAAGGGAACCTTCCAGTTCCTGTTGTGATTCGCTCAGTGAATAGGCCGTGCCCAGGGTTGAAAGTATTACCTCCTTGGCGGCAAATCCTCCTATAAGGGCTATGTTGACCCTGTAGTCAAATCCGAGCGGGGCGGTCAGATATTCAAGGGTACGGCCCAACCTTCCTGCGACAGTATTTGAAAGGGCGGCATGGCGCCAATCGTTATCAATTGTCCGGAGGTCTTGTAAGAGCGCTACATATTTGGATGCAGCCTCGGCCAAATCCTGCCTAACATAACCTGATTGAGCCTTCCCTCTAATCATTCCATCCGCTTCGGCCCCCAGGGCGAACAACCTGTCTTCCTTTATGGTCTTATCGAGGGAGCGCTCCGGATTTGCCGAAGCCCTTCTTAAAGCTTCAACTATCTCTCCGAGTCTCAAGAAAGATTTTTCATCGGTCAGCAATTGTCCGACAGCAGGATTCTCGAAAAAGTGCGCCATTTTTTCAGCCCGCAAGATCTCGAATTCAGCCTGCTTTTCCTGCGGGAGACCCGGGAAGGTCATTGCCGCCCATAAAACGATGGAAAATCCCAGTATGACTGTACCTGCCTTTTTCACGTACTGCGATGTCCGCTCCCAGGTATGTATGAGAAGCCCCTGAAAGGTCGGCAACCGGTACGGAGGAAGCTCCATGACGAAAGGAGTCTTCGGCCCCCTGAGTATTGTTGAGCGCAAGAGCTTTGCCGACAGGAGGGCAAAACCCCACGCAAGCAAGGTTAGCAGAAACATAATCCTTGTCCTGCTCATAGAAAAAAATGCCGCCGTAAGCATTGCAAAGACAGGCATCTTGGCGCCGCAATTCATGAAAGGCACAACCAGGAGGGTCGCTATTCTCTCCTTGGGATCCATGAGCGTTCTGGTGGAGAGCACTCCAGGCACTGCGCATCCTCCTGATATCCCGCCGCTTACTATAAGGGCCATCACTGAGTTACCATGGAGGCCGAACCACCTCATGACCCTGTCCAGCATATAAGCCATCCTGGCCATATAGCCGGAGTCCTCCAGTATGGCGATGGAAAAAAACATGCACATGATCAGGGGTACAAACCCCAATACACCACCTACTCCGTCAATAATCCCCGACACGATCAGGGATTGAAGCACACCCGGAGGCATTGATGCTCTTACCAACTCCTTTGCGTATCCGAAGAAGGCATCAAACCAGCCGGTGGGCTCTTCGCTTGCCCAGAAGGTAAAGGCATATATCGCGTAGAATATGCCCATCATTATGATAGGTCCGAAGAAGCGGTCGGTGAGGACCTTATCAATCTTATCGGAGAGATCCAGACGCGATTCGATCCTGTGTTTTAATGTCTTTCGGGTTATTGCCGCGACGTAACCGTATCGGTGATCCGTTATTATCGCCTCAGGTTCTTCACCAAGGGTATCCATTATGTGTTTGGTTGTCGTGTTGCGGATTTCCTCAATCCTTGCGTCTGCAACTGGATCTCTCTTCAAAAGAGAGAGCATCTGCTTGTCACCCTCGATACACTTGAGGGCCCTCCAGCGCGAAGGGTATTTCCTGTCATACACTGCCGATCCATCTATGAGGGCTTCTATCTCATCCAGGCTTCTATCAATATCGCTTCCATAAGAGATCACAGCCGGCCTCCAGAGCCTTGCTCCCTCAGCCACCTCGACGGCCTTGTCCAGAAGATCCTGTATTCCTGTCTTGCTTCTTGCCACTATCGGAACAACCGGCGCTTCAAGGAGTTCGGATAAATCCTCCCAGGCAACAGCCATGCCCCTGGACTCGGCAACATCCATCATATTGAGGGCAACCACCACAGGCACTCCCAGTTCCCTGATCTGAACCGTAAGATAGAGATTCCGGTCAAGGTTTGAGCCGTCCACTATGTTGATCACCACATCGGGTCTTTCATTGATGAGAAAGTCCCTGGCTACTATCTCCTCTATGGAATACGCAGTAAGGGAATAGGTTCCGGGCAGATCAACAACGTTTATGATCCTGCCTTTGTGCTCTATCTTGCCCGTCTTTTTTTCAACAGTTACCCCGGGGTAATTGGCTATGTGCTGCCTGGCCCCTGTCATGGCATTAAAGACAGTGGTCTTACCGGAGTTGGGATTTCCAGCCAGCGCTATGGTGATGCCCTTATCCACTACTCCTGATCGCCTTCCGCCGCATCCACTTCAACAGTTATATGGCTTGCCTCGTCGTTTCTAAGTGTCAATACAAAATCGCGCACCTTTACCGCTACAGGGTCTTTGAGCGGAGCCCTTCCGCGTATCTGTATCGGGGTTTCAGGTACCAGTCCCATCTCTCTAATTCTTTTTCCGATCTGCCCTGATGCAGAAATTTTTTTTATAATGCCCTGCTGGTTATCCAGCATCTTCCTCATGTTTATAATCTTTTTCATATTCTATCCGCCTATCGGCCAATCGGTCAAACCCTCAACCGAACCAAGCCCTCTAACCGTCATGACACGTATGATTTGTCACCCTCAAGCATGAAAAGTTTCTTTCCAACCCTCCCCACTCCGCGATGGCGAAAGTTTCCCCCATGCCGGGGAGGATCGCTGGGAGGTATTTTCAGTGTAAACGCTCATGACAAAAATATTTTGTCGCCCCCGCTAATGAAAATCCTCCTCCGGCTCTTCACTCTACGAGGTCGACGATTTCCCTCCCCCCGCGCGGGGGAGGGTCGGGGTGGGGGGTGTATTTTCACGGTAAAAATCTTACCATAGCTCAATACCACCTGCCTGATTATATGTAAAGCAGGCCATAGAGCCTTCAGATAAGTTCCAGACAGGCCCTCACCTGAGAAAGGGTGGAGGCAGGCGCCGCTACAAGGTGGTCTGCTATCCTCTTTCCGTCCAGGTAATTGCTCAGATAAAACTCCGCACCCTCTATGGTGAAGATATTGCCTCCAGCCGATTCAAGGATCACGGAGGCTGCCGCGAGTTCAGAAAAGGAATGGTTGGCAAGTATCGCAGCCTCAGCCCGTCCCATGGCCACATAGCATATATGGGCCCCGGCGCATCCCATGGTTCTTATCTTTCCGGGAAAGCTTGTGCGGTAATGATGATTGAATCTGGAAAAGGTAAACAACAGGCTCTCGTCGGTTATACCCTCCTGGCTGGATGTGCTGATGACCGTGCTAACGTGGTATGCTGGGCCTCCCGCTCTCGAATAGAAGATATCTCCCGTTACGGGCATGAAAAATACCCCAAGCACAGGCCAGAAGTTTTCAAGCATTGCAATTGAAATACCCCATATCGGGATGCCTGCCTGAAAATTGGCAACGCCGTCAATCGCATCTATCACCCACAGGTAACGATTCTCACTGTGAGAGTATTGCCTTGATATCTCGTTTGCCTCATCAAATATCCTATGAAGAGGATTCAGTTTTTTCAGTTCACCCTCAAAGAGACCACGGATACTTAGTTCCGCTTCTGTAACCAGGGAGTCATCGAATTTTACCGCGGTATCTCCCTTGCCGTAGTATGCAAGCGCCTTGGCTCCAGCCTTTTTGGCTGTACCGACGGCAAAATCCATGAATCCGTCAACCGAATCTTCTTTCATGACATAAAGCTCCTTTCTCGTGAGCATTCAAAACGCCCTGGCAGCGCCCTGCATCCGGACATTTTTCCTCAGCCTGTGGACAGCGGTTTTTCAACACTCTGTTACCCCTCGGGGGGAAGGGCCTTGGTTCTTGAGGCCCGGAGCATCTTTCTTGAAATCATTAGACCTCGCCCCATCTGAAGACACACCCTGCGGAGGCCACAGCAAATCTTTGTCCGAATCTTGCTGCAAGCTTAAGTGCGGCCTGCATTCCCGTGCAGTGGGAAACCCCTATGATATCCACCTTGAATTCATCAAACTTGTCCATAAGCCGTGACAGGGATTGCGCCCCGTAAAACATCAGATGAGTTCCGCCCAGGACTGCTTTAAGCCTTGTGATGCCAAGGGCTTCCTTTATATAGTCAACGATATTCAATACGCCTGCGTGGGCGCATCCCAGAAGAAGCACATATCCTTCTTCCGTATCAATGAGAAGACTTGCGTCATCCTCCATCGGGTCAACATCTAACCCATCTCCCAGAATAAGCCGTTTATCGAGCGCTACCTTTTCCGGGTCAAGCGCGTAGCCGGTAAGAAAGGTTATTCCTTCCTCTACAGCGCCGGTTTTTTCCAAAAACTTAAACCTTGCCCCCGCATCCTCCAGTTCCCTCCTGGTAAATGGGCACCCGATAAATCTTGCAGGAACTGAAATATCAGTGGATTCTCTTACCATGTGACGGGAAAAAACCGCAGGATGGGCAATAATCTCCGGTTTGCAGGCCTTCTCAACAATCCACTTAAGTCCCCCTGTGTGATCGTAATGGCCGTGGCTCAGGATGATCTTATCAACCGACCCTGGGTCCTTTCCAAGTGCCTCAAAGTTTATGGGTAAAGACATTCCCGGGCCTGTGTCGAAGAGCAGGGTTTTTCCCTCTCTTTCAATCAGGACACTGAAGCCGTGTTCACCCACCAGCCCCGGCCTGCTTATCCCGTTATCGCAAATTATGGTGAGGGTCGTAGCCATTTTTATTCCTCCTTTGAACTTCCATGCCCGGGACAGGCTTCTTGCCAACCCTTCGATTTTATTGCCCCATGCCTTTCCTTTCGTCAAGGAAAATCCATCAGAATCCCCACTTCTTGAGCTGTTCCTCCATCCTCTTTCTGTGGGAGCCGGGCCAGAAAAATCTTCCGCATGCGGGGCACCTTCTTATTTTCCCCCTCATATTGTAGAATACGTATTCGGGAATCCCTTCACCCCATCCCTCAGGATCGGCCTTTTCAAGAAGATAATTACATTCGATACAGCGGCTGAACCACTCGGTCGCGCATTTTCGCAGGCCCGTCACGGAGTCAACCTCGATCAACTGTTCTCTGACCTTATCGGAGCGGATGAAGATAAGACGGATATCTTCACCCATGAGGCTCTTTTTCCTTGAAAGGACTATCCTGCCCTCAGATGAAAACCTTCGAAGATCGCCAATATCATAGCCGCTCTGAAACAGAACATCATGTCCCATCACACGCAGCCATCTGGCAAGCCTCCCAAGCATACTGTCAGCCGCAAATACCATGGAATCCCATCCAGTCCCAATATTCTTTTATTTTAACACAAAAACGGCTTCACATGATAATAGTACTCCTGAAGATATTTTCGGCTTCTTAGGTAGGCTCCACTTCTGCTATAATTCATATCAAAATGCATCGTCATAGTGGTGTAGCTTCTCTTTACAAAAAAAAATGCACCTGCCACAGGGGTGCCGTAAAAGGCCTGCGAAGGCCCTGGAGAAGATGAAAATGGATAAGATTCTCATAGAGGGGGGAAGGCCCCTTAAAGGAACGGTAAGGATAAGTGGCGCAAAGAACGCGGCCCTCCCGGCCATCGCCGCGTGTCTTCTTGCGCCCGGCACGCACGTACTCAGAAACATCCCTTCCCTTAGAGACGTTGACACCATCAAAAAGATAATGTCGCAGCTCGGGGTTCAATTCAGAGGTGAGGATGGGACTATCGAAATTGATGCGGGGGAAGTCCGGGGTTACTCCGCTCCCTACGAGCTTGTCAAGACCATGAGGGCATCGATCCTTTTGCTAGGGCCGATGATAGCCAGATGCGGCAGGGCAAGGATTTCCCTTCCCGGGGGCTGCGCCATAGGTGAAAGGCCGGTCAATCTTCATCTTAAGGCACTGGCGGCCATGGGCGCTGATCTGTATCTGGAGCACGGCTATGTGAACGCCAGGGCTGCCAGGCTTAAGGGAACAACCATTTTTTTCGATATTCCCACGGTTACCGGCACTGAAAACATACTTATGGCGGCAACAACTGCAACAGGCACAACCATTCTCAAGAACGCAGCAAAGGAGCCTGAGGTTGAAGACCTCGCCTTGCTTCTCAAATCCATGGGTGCCAGGATTGAGGGAGAGGGAACGGACACCATCACGATTGACGGGGTGGATCAACTCAAACCCGCCTCGCACACCGTGATACCCGACCGTATAGAGGCAGGCACCTTTGCCATAGCAGCCGCCATGACAGGGGGGGAAGTAAAGATAGAGGGATGCAGACCGGAGCATCTTACAGCGGTTATTGAAAAGGTTGAGGCCGCCGGAGCGAGGATAACCAATGAGCCTCAAAGTCTTTTTGTCAAGGGGCCTTCCGCGATCGAAAGTCTTGACATAAAGACCATGCCCTTTCCCGGATTTCCGACTGATCTTCAGGCCCAGTTCATGGCCTGCATGTCTATCGCAAGGGGCTGGAGTATGATCAGGGAGACCATATTCGAAAACAGATTCATCCATGTGAGCGAACTAAAGAGGATGGGGGCAGATATTGATATTAACGGCAATCAGGCTCTAGTAAAAGGCAGGGAAAGCCTCCAGGGGGCTCCGGTCATGGCAACGGACCTGAGGGCAAGCGCATGCCTTGTTCTTGCCGGTCTGGTGGCAAAGGGAATTACGGAAGTGCACCGCATCTACCATCTGGACAGGGGCTATGAGGCCCTTGAGAAGAAATTTGCGTCTCTGGGGGCCTCTATTTGGCGCGAAAAGGGATAACTTGTTGCACCGTCCCCTTTTTCATGTCCTATTCTCCCTTGCAGGCGGCATCCTTGCAGCAGATTGGCTGACAGAGGAGCCTGCCTTCTTTCTCATTGCCTCCGGCGCAGCACTCATGTGCCTTGCGGCCGCGGCCCTTTTTGGGGAAGGAAGCCGGCTTGTCTGGTGTTTGGCAGCCTTTTTCCTTCTCGGGATTGTTATCCATAGCTCATCGAAACCTGCATCGGTCATCGGCCCTTATGCCGGGGCAAGGGCCGTGGTTAAAGTGGAAGGTACCGTCACGGAACCCATGAGGGTCGTTGATGAAGTAGGAAAGCTTACGCTGAGAGCCTCGTCTTTCATTCAAGGCAATAGAAGCATTCCTTGTACCGATGCTATCCTCGTCACAATCTACGGAAATGTGCCACATCTCATGCCGGGACAAAGGATAATGTTTCCGGCACGGCTCAGGTCTTTTGCCAATTTCAACAACCCTGGCAGATATGACTATGAAAAGGCCATGGTCGTCAAAGGCCTCGCCTGCTCAGCCTCCGTATCAGATGGAAGACGGGTGGTTCCGATGGGAGAAGGCAGGCTCCATCCCACCGAACGCCTTATCCATTTTCTCAAAAACCCTGCAAGGAATATGTTTGCCGGAAGGCTTGAAGGAGATCGGCTTAACATCCTTATGGCCTTAGTACTTGGAGAAGGGCAGGGGATAACGGATGAATTGAGGGATAGTTTCAGCAGGACCGGACTG
>MNYJ01000194.1 GCA_001874005.1 Desulfobacteraceae bacterium CG2_30_51_40 | reverse complement strand
AGCTTAAGCCTGTGGCAAAGGCATGGATAAACCTACTGGGTACTATATTTTTCCTCATTCCCGGCTGTCTGATGGTCATAATCACATCCTGGAAATTCACTCACAACTCATGGATGGTCTTTGAGGGATCGCCTGATCCCGGTGGAATCCCCCTGAGATTCATCATTAAAGGAGCCATTACCGTCGGTTTTGCCCTGCTGTTGATGCAGGGCCTTGCCCTCGGACTTCGAAGCCTGACGCAAATTATGGATAAGGGAAAGACAAAGGAGTAGCCTAGACATGGAATACTTGCCCGCCTGGATGTTTCTTGCCCTTACCATTCTGCTTTTGGCGGGGTTTCCTGTCACCTTCACCCTGATGGGAACCGGGCTTTTCTTCGGTCTGATCGGATTCGGATGGTCGTTTTTTGATCTCCTTCCCCTCCGCATCTGGGGAGTCATAACCAATGTAACACTCATAGCCGTACCCTTGTTCGTCTTTATGGGGGTAATGCTTGAGCGGTCCGGGCTTGCCGAAGATCTCCTTGACACCATGGGGCTTCTTTTCGGGCCGCTTCGTGGAGGCCTTGCGGTTTCCGTAGTGATAGTGGGAGCGCTTCTGGGCGCCTCAACAGGCATTGTGGGCGCCACAGTTGTAACCATGGGTCTTCTCGCGGTCCCCACCATGCTTCGAAGGGGATATCAAAAAGAGCTTGCTACAGGAACCGTATCGGCATCCGGGACCCTGGGACAGATCATACCTCCAAGCATAGTGCTGGTCCTCATAGGCGACATAGTCGGAGTACCGGTCGGCCAGCTTTTTATGGGGGCTGTGCTTCCGGGAATGGTTCTTGTCGGTCTCTACATTCTTTATATATTAGGCGCAGCAATGCTTTTCCCTAAGATAGCACCCCCCATCCCCAAGGCGGAGAGGGCAGGGATATCTTCCCGAGACCTTGTGAAGAGAGTGGGAAAAGCCCTGGTGCCCCCTTTGGCGCTGATGGTCGCTGTGCTAGGTTCCATATTCGCCGGGATAGCATCTCCCACTGAGGCTGCATCCGTAGGAGCCGTCGGCGCAACATTGCTCACCGCTTTGAATGGGAAATTAAGCACAAAGGTGCTCTATGACGTAATGATAAGCACCGTAAAACTCACCTGCATGGTATTCATAATCCTCTGTGGCGCCGCCGCCTTCGGGCTTGTGTTCAGGGGACTGGGCGGCGACGGCCTTGTAAGGGAATTTTTGGGCTCACTGGCCCATGCGCACAGCAAAGAGGCAGTCCTAGCTATAGTGATGGGGCTTATCTTCTTTATAGGGTTTTTCCTGGATTTCATAGAGATAACCTTTATCCATGTGCCCGTGCTTGCACCCATAATGATAGAGTTCGGTTTTGATCCGGCCTGGTTCTGCATTCTTCTGGCCGTAAATCTCCAGACATCCTTTCTCACTCCTCCTTTTGGTTTTTCACTCTTCTATCTTAAGGCGGTAACACCGCCTGAGATAACAACGGGTCACATATACAGGGGAATTATCCCATTTGTCATATTGCAGCTTATAGGCCTTTTCACGATTATCTTTTTCCCGCAATTGGCGACATGGCTGCCTAAGGTTATTTTCGGGGATTGACATCGCGCAGGCACTGGAGGATATTATCATCCGATCAAGTATTTTTATTATGCGGTTTTTTTAGTAAGGCGCGTTTCGTAACCACGCGTCCCGTTTTAACAAACTTCTTATTAAGAGGAGGAGCTTTTTATGGAAAGACGTGAGTTTCTTAAAAAGGCCGGCATCGGAGCAGCTGCAGTCGCGGCTACAGCGGTTGGGGCCCCTGCGGTCATCGCGCAGAAAAAGTACAACTGGAAGATGGTTACCACCTGGCCGCCAAAGCTCCCGGTCCTTCAAGACGGTGCCGAGCGTTTCGCGAAGAGGATAGCCGAGCTTACCGAGGGAAGGATCAAGATTCAGGTCTTTGCGGGCGGTGAATTGGTTCCGCCTCTTGGAGTCTTTGACGCAGTTTCTGCAGGCACCGTGGAGTGCGGAACCGGTGCAGCATATTACTGGGCCGGCAAGAACCCTGCTACACAATGGTTTTCAGCCGTTCCATTCGGCCTCAACGCCCAGGGCATGGCCGCTTGGTTCCACGGCGCAAACGGCCTCAAGCTCTGGGAAGAAACATATGCCCCCTTTAATCTGGTCCCCAGGCCGGGCGGTTCCACAGGCGTTCAGATGGGAGGCTGGTTCAACAAGAAGATCAATTCACTTGATGATTATAAAGGTCTCAAGATGCGCATCCCGGGACTCGGCGGCAAGGTCGTGGCAGGGGCCGGCGGAACCGTAGTACTTACAGCCGGAGGCGAGATATTCACAAACCTTGAAAGAGGTGTCATTGACGCCACAGAATGGGTAGGCCCCATGCACGACCTCAGGATGGGATTCTACCAGGCTGCCAAGTACTACTACTACCCGGGATGGCACGAGCCGGGGACCTATCTTGAATTCATGTTCAACAAGAAGGTCTATGACGGTCTTCCAAAGGACCTCCAGGCCATCATTGATATGGCTTGTGTTGAAAACGAGATGTGGACCCTCTCCCAGTTTGAGTCCCAGAACGGGGCCGCGCTTCAGACCCTTATCACTAAGCACAATGTGGAACTCATTAAGTTTCCGGATGATGTAATGGCGGGACTCAAGAAACTCTCCGTTGACATAGTGGAGGCCGAGGCGGCAAAGGATCCCATGGCGAAGAAGGTGCATGAAGATTTCAAGGCCTTCCAGAAGGTTATAGGCACATGGGGTGCAATATCCGAAAGGGCTTACTACAACGATATCGTGGAGAAATACGCCCTTAAGGCCTAAAGAACGATCTACCGGAGGCTGTCAGCCGCCAAGTGGAGAAGACTGATCGCCTCTGTGTGATTGATTGACCTGTTCAAACTAACCCGGCCGGTGACACTGTTCACCGGCTTTTTTTTTGCCTCTTATCCGGAATAACGAGTGATGATACTTCTGCAATTGGCTCTATCAGCAGACGTTTCTTGTAACCGCCTGTCAAACTCAGGCCATACACAAACGCATTTTCCCCAAGCCAAGGCGCAGCTGCTTTTCACCTAGTGTCAATTGCTCCCCGTCCTTTAAGATACACCTGCAAGGCCATGATCGCGGCAGGGGTGACACCAGATATCCTGGATGCCTGTCCGAGGGTAAGAGGCATTATACGCTTTAGTTTTTCACGCACTTCCGTTGTGAGCCCGTGCACCTTAGAGTAATCAATCTCGCTGGGAAGTCGAAGATTTTCAAGGCGGCGCGTCCTTTCAACTTCCTTTTCCTGCCGCTCTATGTAACCTTCATATTTGATCCTTGTCTCTACCTCCTCTGAAACAATTTCTTCCATTTCCCCGATTTCTTCTTCAAATATCCGCAGGTCACGGATACCTATTTCGCTTCTCCTCAGGACCTGTGCCAGAGAGGCGGGATTCTTGATGGGAGCAGTTCCAATGGAGTGCAATTTGTCTTTATTAGAAGGGATGGGATAAATCACCTTTTCTTTCAACTTCTTGATAAGACTCTCTATCTTGTCTCTTTTCCGGCAAAATTCCCTGTAGATGTCATCGGAAACAAGCCCTATATCCCTCCCGAGTTCTGTCAGTCTCATGTCCGCGTTATCCTCCCTGAGAAGCAACCGATACTCAGCCCTGGAGGTAAACATTCGGTAGGGTTCCCTGGTTCCTTTTGTAACCAGGTCATCTATCAGAACCCCGATATAGGCCTGAGATCTTCTCAAAATAACAGGCTCCTCCCCCCTTATGAAGCGTACGGCATTGACCCCTGCCATCAGGCCCTGAGCGGCAGCCTCCTCATAACCGGAGGTACCGTTTATCTGTCCCGCGTGGAAAAGCCCTTTTATCAGCTTGGTCTCGAGAGAAGGAAGAAGCTGGGTCGGCTCCACATAGTCATATTCGATGGCATAGCCCGGTCTTATGATCTCCGCATGATCTAGACCTGCGATGGTTCTTACCATCTTTTCCTGCACGTCCAGAGGGATGCTGGTAGCAAGCCCGTTGGGATAGACCTCCATTGTCTCAAGACCTTCAGGTTCCAGAAATATCTGGTGCCTCGGCTTTTCGGGAAATCTCACTATCTTGTCTTCGATGGATGGACAGTATCTGGCGCCCACTCCCTTTATCACGCCTGTAAAAAGAGGCGAACGATCCAAGCCGTCTCTGATGGTGCTGTGGGTTGCCTCATTGGTATAGGTAATGTAGCATGGGACCTGTGGAAGGGGAATGGATCTGGTGGAGAAGGAAAAAGGCCTGGGGCTTGGATCGCCGTGCTGCACATCCATCCCACTGTAGTCTATCGTCCTTCCGTTAAGGCGCGGGGTAGTCCCTGTCTTTAGCCTCCCAACCTCAAATCCCAAGGACATGATTTGTTCCGAAAGCTTGTTGGAAGGAGGATCACCCATCCTCCCTCCGGGGAACCTTGTAAGCCCCATGTGGATGAGTCCCCTCAAGAAGGTTCCTGTCGTCAGTATGACGGTCCTTGAGAAGATCTTTTCTCCAACGGAGGTCTCAACTCCCCCTACAGTTTTACCGGAAAAAAGAAGGCGATCAACAGTAGCTTGCCTCAGATCAAGGTTTGCTTGAGCCTCCACGACAGACTTCATTCGCCTTCTATATAAATCTCTGTCGTTCTGCGTTCGGGAGCCCTGCACAGCAAGCCCCTTCCTGGTATTTAGTCTTCTGAACTGGATGGCGGTATGATCCGCGTTTTTGGCCATCTCCCCGCCCAGAGCGTCTATCTCCTTTACCAGATGCCCCTTTGCAAGGCCTCCTATAGCGGGGTTACAGCTCATAGCCGCTATGTGATCCATGTTGATGGTTATAAGCAGGGTCCTGTGCCCAAGCCTGGCTGCGGCCAGGGCAGCCTCGCATCCAGCGTGGCCTGCCCCTACCACTATAACATCATAGCTCTTTTCTGAAATGGACATAGGATAATTCTTGATCATGGGGGAGTGCGGTTGAAAAAAGAAATTGATCAGAGTCGGCCCAACCCATCAAACAGCAAATGGGTTCTTTATTACTATGGTGTCTTCCCTCGCGGCTCCTACCGAGACTATGGAAAGCGGCACCCCGGTAACCCCTTCTATTATATCAAGGTATTGCCTTGTTGCAGAAGGTAGCTCATCAATATGCCTGGCCCCGGTAATGTCCTCGCTCCAACCCGGAACATCCTTGTAAACGGGAAGGCACCGAGCGAATTTTTCAAGGCTTGCAGGCCGTTTCCTTATGACCTGCCCATCCAGTTGATAACCAACGCATATCCTCAAGGTCTTAAGACCCGTCAGCACGTCCAGTTTCGTTATCGCCAGGCTGTCAAGCCCGTTGAGCCTCGCGGCATCCGATACCGCCACCAGGTCGAGCCAGCCGCATCTTCTTTTGCGGCCGGTAGTCGCCCCGAATTCCTTGCCTTTCTGCTGTATGTAGTCCCCGTTTTCATCATGGAGTTCGGTAATGAAAGGCCCGCCCCCTACTCTGGTGGTATAAGCCTTTACTATTCCAACTATGTGGTGAAGTTCCCTCGGCCCCACCCCGGAGCCGGAGCAGGCAGTACCGGAGACGGGGTTTGAAGAAGTGACGTAGGGATAAGTTCCGTGATCCACATCGAGATGGGTGCCCTGAGCCCCTTCAAAAAGGATATTTCCCTTTCGATCACGGACCGCTTCAAAATCATAGCTCAGGTCTCTTATGTAAGGGGTAAGCCTTTCGGCCATCCTCATATAGTCGGTGAAAATCTTCTCTATATCCAGGGGAGAAGCCCCCAGGTAATTGGTAAGATAGAAATTTTTTTCCTTTAGATTCGCCTCGAGCTTTCTCCTAAAAGCGGCAGCCTCCGTCAGATCAACAGCCCTTATACCCACTCGGCCCACCTTGTCCTCATAACAAGGCCCGATTCCTCTGCCGGTAGTTCCGATGGTGTCTCTTCCCTTAAATGCCTCTCTCGCCTGGTCAACGGCCTTGTGATAGGGCATAATAATGTGAGTCTTTTCACTTAGTGAAAGCCTCTCCGGTGTTACAGGTATGCCGGCTGCGCCAAGCGTATCAATTTCATCCAGGAGCACCTCTGGGTCAAGGACAACGCCGTTGCCGATAGCGCATTTCTTCTCCCTGTGAAGGATACCCGATGGAATAAGGTGGCAGATAAATTGCTTCCCTCCAACCACAAGAGTATGTCCCGCGTTTGCACCACCCTGGAATCTCACCACCAGATCGGCACCAGCCGTCAGAAGATCTACAATCTTGCCCTTGCCTTCATCCCCCCATTGGGCGCCTACAACCACCGTATTGGGCATCTCTTTACTCCCCCATGTTTTTTGTCATATTAAAACCAAATGCGGCAGTCCCCTATACCTGCCCGACACCATAGGGCAATCTACTCCCTGGATTGCGGTGTGTCAATAAAACTCCAACCCTTGTCAAGAAGTTAAACCTGAACACCTTTGCCATGAAAATATCCCATTTCCTCGGGGTCGGGGTTACAATTGGTAAAACTATTCAGTGCCAATCCATAATAGTGTACATCCGTAAATGGATATTTTCATCGGCGTTGGGTCCAAATTTTAATCCTCGAAATACCGAAATGTATTCCTGTGATCCGTTTGCAAAACTATGACCGTTCGTCATTCCGGCGAAGCCTGTCCCGGACCCCGACCCGTTGCGTGAGAGCTATATAAACTTTCCGGCATGAAGGTTTGGTCAAGGCAGTTTTTGGAAATACCCGGATGATTTTGAAGGGATGCTCTCCAATCCGGACTCAGCGCAGCCTCAAACCTGGTCACTTGACTGGGAAATCCCCATATCAACCTGAAGAAGAAAAACAGATTCCTTGCCTGCATATTGCCTATTTCTGGGATACCACAACAATAATTGTAGGGGTATTAAGAAAATCAAACTACAGGAGACCATAATTTTCTTGACACATACTCCCTTAGCGGGCTAAAAGACACCCTCTGATGATTGAGGCATGACTACTCACAGGAAGATTCAATGAAACTCTGGCGGATACCCTTAGACTCACAGACCGTTCAAACCCCGAAGGGGATCGTTCATATCCTGGAAGACCGCTGCAAGGGATGCGGCTACTGTATAGAGTTCTGCCCCAAAAAGGTGCTTCAATTCTCCAACAGGTTTAACAAGAAGGGCTACCACCCGCCGGAGGCCATGAACGAAGGCGATTGTGTCAACTGCCACTTCTGCGAGATCATCTGCCCAGAATTTGCGATTTATTCCATGGAGGATACCAGAGCATGACAACTGATCTTCCTGGAATATTCACCGCCAAAATTCACCCCGCCATCCCGACCCTTCCCCGCCGTTTGGGAGGGATAATCTGCATCCGCGGGGCCAAAAATATATTGCTGTCATAAAGGGCCGGATGTCACAATTTAGGATACCAAAATCGCAGTGCTAGCTATGAACAAAAAAGTATTAACGGGAACTCATTTCATGACCGGGGACGTCGCGTGCGCCGAAGGGGCGTTGGCTGCAGGGTGCAGTTTTTTCGGGGGATACCCCATAACGCCCGCAACCGAAATAGCCGAACGAATGTCGGAACGTCTCCCGGAGATAGGCGGCACATTCATACAGATGGAAGATGAGATTGCCGCAATCGCGGCTGTCCTGGGGGCGTCCTGCGCCGGTGCAAAGGCCATGACGGCTACATCAGGCCCCGGTTTCAGCCTGATGATGGAAAACCTCGGTCTGGCCGCATGCACTGAAACCCCCTGCGTTGTTGTAGATGTGCAGAGGGCCGGCCCGTCAACGGGGCTTCCGACCCAGGGGGCACAAGCCGACATGATGCAGGCAAGATGGGGTTCTCACGGCGACTATGAGATCATAGCTCTCTCCCCTATGTCCCCGCAGGAGATATTCTACCAGACTATAGAGGCCTTCAACCTGAGCGAGACCTACAGGACTCCAGTGCTTATCATGACGGATGAAATGGTGGGGCATCTGAGCGAAAAGGTTGTCATACCTGAGGCGGCTTCTATAAAGACCCTTGTAAGACCATCTGCAAAGGGACGCAAAGATCGCTTCAAGCCCTACCGGCCGGGGGAAAACGGCGTAGCCCCCATGGCAATAGCAGGACAAGGATACAACATTCACGCAACCGGCCTGACCCACGATGAGAGGGGCTATCCCGTGATGACCGTCGAGGCCCAGGAAGAGATGATGCGGCGCATCAAGGGAAAGATCCGTAACAACCTTGCGGACATAATAAGAACCCATTCCTACAGGTTGGAGGACGCCGACATAGCGGTTATCTCATACGGAGTGTCGGCCCGCACCAGCCTTGCCGCAGTGGATGAGGCAAGGGAGCTGGGTATAAAAGCAGGTCTTCTGAGGCTCATCACCGTTTGGCCTTTTCCTGAAGTTGAGTTACGGAGCCTGGCAGAGCGAGTCAAGGCCCTTGTAACGGTTGAAGTCAACCTGGGGCAGATACACCTGGAGGTGGAGCGGTGCGCTTCCGGCAAGGCTCCCGCGATACTCGTCGGTCACCCCGGTGGCGCGATCATACCTCCTGAAAGAGTAATAGAAAAATTGAAAGACATCGCAGGCAAGAATCACTGAAAGGCTTTTCAGAGGAATCCCATGGAACCATCCGCACGCCACATGCCTCACCCCTTGGACGATCTTTTGAGAGTGGACCGCATACCGCATATCTGGTGCCCGGGATGCGGGATAGGAACCGTCTTTTCATCCTGTCTCACCTCCATGAAATCAAGCGGGATTGATCTTGCAAAGACAGTTATGGTTTCAGGAATCGGCTGCTCCGGCAGGGGCGCAGGTTACGTGAACCTCGACTCCTATCACACCACTCACGGGAGGGCACTGCCCTTTGCCACAGGCATGAAACTTGCCAATCCTGAACTGAATGTGGTGGTCTTCAGCGGCGACGGCGATCTGTTTGCCATAGGAGGAAACCACTTCATTCACGCAGCGAGGCGAAACATCGAACTTACAGTGGTCTGCGTAAACAACTTCAACTATGGAATGACAGGCGGGCAGGTTGCCGCCACCACACCGTTTCTTGCAAAGACTACCACCACATCTCTTGGAAACCCGGACTCTCCCTTCAATCTTCCCCTTCTGGCCTTTGCAGCGGGCGCGACCTACGTGGCCAGATGGACCGTCCTGCACGCCAGGGAATTGATGGGATCAATACAGGAGGCCCTTCTTAAAAAGGGGTTTTCGTTTATAGAGGTACTGGCACCCTGCCCTGTCAATTACGGGCGCCGCAACAAGCTGAGTCTTCTGGACACGATGAGACTTTATCAACAGAAAACGATCATCAAAAACGGCGCTAGCCCCACAGAGTTAGACATAGATTTTTCAAGGGGCGTTGTGCTCGGAAAATTCATTGATATCCAGAGACCCACCTGCATTGAGTCGTATGACAGGACATGCAGGCCGCAGGAGATTGCGGAAGGAAAGGCTGCATAAGGAGAGAAGTATTCTATGGCCAATGCAAGAGGGGAAAAAGGGCGTTCGGAGATCATCCTTACGGGATTCGGCGGCCAGGGGATAGTGCTTGCCGGCAAGATTCTCGGCCAGGCAGCCGCCATCGGGGACAACCGGGAGAGCACCCTGGTGCAGTCCTACGGCCCTGAGGCGAGAGGAGGCGCTTGCAGCGCACAGGTGATAATCTCCGACACCGCAATACACTACCCCCATGTCCGGCGGCCCGATATTCTCGTATGCATGTCCCAGGCGGGCTTTGAAAAATATATTGGGGAGCTTTCCGAAGCGGGAACGCTTCTGATTGACCTGGACCTGGTCAAGCCTCAGGGCCTGGGCTGTGAGTACTTTTCCATTCCTTCAACCCGCATGGCCGAAGAACTGGGAAGGAAGATGATGGCCAACATAATAATGCTGGGCTTTCTTGTTGCCGTCACAAAGGCCGTGAATCCGGACTCGGCCAGAGAGGCCGTCTCCTCCTCGGTCCCCAGAGGTACCCAGGATAAAAACATCTCCGCCTTTAACAAGGGCTATGATTACGGGGCCGCCGTGCTCAAGGCAAGACATAAGAAGGCACATGGGGAGGCTGAATCCGGGCAATGAATAACTCCAAAGACAGACTTCAGAGGGTTCTCATAATAGGAGCAACACCGTCAGGGGTTTGCGCCGCAAACAAGCTGGGAGAACTCGGAATCCCCACTACCATCGTTGATCGGGAATCAGATCTGGACAGGAAACTTTCCCGGGACCAATGGCGTCTTGATTCGGGATTGTCTCTAAATTTCGCCCACCGCTCAGGACTTCTGCGAATATTGCGAAACCCTTCGATAAAGGCCGTAACACCTGCCGAGGTATTATCCATCCGCCACACGCCTCAAGGTTTCAGGGTTCACATGAAAAAGGAGGCGACCTTTATTGACAAAGACCGCTGCGTACTTTGCGGCAAATGCGCAGATATCTGTCCTGTCGAAACCCCGGAAGGGAAAAGGCCTATCACCTTTGGAGGCAGAAGGTCTCTTCCGGGCGCTCCGGTCATTGACAAGCGCTCCATCCCCCCTTGTCAGGAAGGATGCCCTTTAGGCGTAAGGGCCCAGGCCTATGTTGCCCTTGCAAGGACAGGCAAGTACAGGGAAGCCCTCGATGTGGTTCGGGAAGCAAATGTTCTGCCTGGAATATGTGGAAGGGTCTGCACGCACCCCTGCGAGGAGGTTTGCAGGAGAGGCGAACTCGACCAGCCCATAGCAATAAGAGACATAAAGCGATTCCTCTCCGATCATGAGGCATCGGACCCTGGGGAGAAGATACCCGATGCCGACCGGCATCATAGAGTGGCGGTAGTAGGTTCCGGCCCTGCCGGAATAGCCGCGGCAGCCGATCTTGCCCGCAGCGGTTGCAGTGTGAAGGTCTTTGAAAAGGAGTCTCTGCCCGGCGGTCTTCTAAGATACGGCATAGGCTCCCACAGGCTCCCAAGGAAGGTGCTTGACGGAGACCTTGCCTATGTAAGTGCCCTGGGAGTCGAGTTTATTACATCGAGCCCCGTGGATCTTAAGACAGGTCTTGACGGTCTGAGGAAAAATTTCGATGCCGTGGTGCTTACCTGCGGGACATGGAAAGACAGGGAGCTAGGTGCCCCCGGAGAAGATTTGATTGGGGTAAGCGGATGTGTAGGGTTTCTTGCAGGGCTTTACAGGGGGGAGGAAACTTCCATGGCGGGAGAAGCGGCCGTCATTGGAGACGGCAATGCCGCCTTTGACCTGGCTAGGACCCTGAGGCGTATGGGGGCCCGCGTCACCATAATTTCATGGTTTTCCCTCGATCTTATCCCTGCCGACAAGGAAGAAGTAAAGGCTGCCGTCTCTGAAGGAATCGTAATAAAAGACAGCAGCAAGGTCATATCCTTTGCGGGAAGGCAAGGAAAGCTCATTGGGCTGGTCTGCCGACCGACCGAACCTGGCCCCCCCGGCGGGGACGGGATAAGGTGGCCTGTAGTTGTCAAGGGAAGCGATGCCTTTGAGCTTCCTTTTGAAAGGGCCTTCGTGGCCATAGGGCAGACAGGGGGATATATCCAAACCGATGAAACCATGCGCACATCACTAGACGGAGTCTTTGCGGCAGGAGACGCCGTAAACGGTCCCTCTTCAGTGGTGAAGGCCATGGCATCAGGCCGGGCTGCGGCCCGATTCGTCCAAAGGTATCTTGGAGGCGAGGTCGCCGAAAGGAGTCTCAGGAGGCCGCAGGGAAAGTCCTTCTCTCCAATACCAACCAATATTCCGGCACTCGCGAGGCCGGCTATGCCCGAAAGACAGCCCCTTGAAAGGATTGCCGGCTTTGCCGAGGTTGCGCTCGGATTGGACGAAGACCAGGTTCGCTTTGAGGCAAGGCGATGTCTCCAGTGCGGCGTGTGCTCGGAATGCCTCCTGTGCGTTGAGGCGTGCGGCCCATTGAGGGCCATCAAACACGACGACTGCGACGAGGAAACGCTTGAGCAGGCAGGGATCATCATTATAGCCGACCCTGATATGGCCCCTGCTGTCAGGGGCGACGACGTGATAAGGGCATACGGTCCCGCCTCGGCCAAAACAGATGTCTATGCTCTTATTACAAGGGGTTTTGCAGCAGCAGCCCGTGCTGCTTCTCTCCTGCAGGAGACCTCCCAGAGGACCAAAGGGCGGGGATTCTCATTTAACCCGCCGGACCCCTACATTTCACCTGAAGTCAGGATCGGAGTCTTTGTTTGTCGCTGCAACGATTCCTTTGGATGGCTTTCGGCCATGAACGAATACGTCGAGGAATTACACAATAAAGGAGACGTCGTACACTCCGAGATATTAAATTCCGCCTGCGTAGCCGAGGGTTCGGCTACGATCGTTCGAAGAATCAGGGAAAAAGGTATCACAAGGGCCGTGCTTGCCTCGTGCGTCTGCTGTCCTCTTGATTTTATATGCAGCGCATGTTCGGATCAACGAACACGGCTCAAGGATGCCATATTCAAGGGAACAGGGATAAGTCGCTCGATGGTTGAAACATGCAACCTGAGAGGCGAGGCATTAAGGCATCTCGCAAGCGACAAAGGCTTGGCCCTCAGCCGCTTCAAGGGGCTCATTGAGCGATCCATCGGCAGGGCAAGGAGACTCAAACCTCTTGCTACGCCGGGAAGGATCTACAATTTCACGACCGCTGTCATAGGAGAATCCGAGGCCGCGCTCCACAGCGCCTTGACCCTGGCCGAGCTTGGGGTGGAGGTCTTTATGTTCGGCTCAGCCGCTCTTGAGCCCTCGCGGACAACAGACCACCCCAACATCACCTTATTTGAAGGCGCCCATGTAAAGGAGATGAGAGGTACCCTCGGTAATTTTCATGTGCTCGCCGATGTCGGAGGAATCTCCCAGACCTTTCAGGTGGGGGCAGTAATAATAGGCGAAAAATTCAGGAGACTCATACCCTATGTACCACAGGATGGACTTCCGGGAAGATTCGTGGCCTCCACCATGCAAAAAGCCGGTGAGACAGGCATCCCTTTTCTTTATCCCGGAGCGACCTCAATAGCAGGCCTTTTCCTGGCCAATCCTTCAGGGATCAATGTCTCTCAGAGAAAGAAAGGGGCCGCGGCAGCCGCTCTCGCAGCCGCAGTCATGCCCAGGGGGCCGAGACATAACAAAGGATATACAGTAGTTATTGACCAGGTAAGATGCAGGGGCTGCGGAAGGTGTTTTAACGTATGTCCGTATCAGGCGATAAGCTTTTCGTCCAACCCTGTGGGGGGAAAACAGGCAAGCGTTGACGAGGCGCTTTGCAAAGGTTGCGGCAATTGCATCTCCGTATGCCCCACAGGGGCGGCAGACAGCCCATATAGAAACCAGACCTTTCTCGAGCGGGTACTGGAGGAGATTTTGATGCCTTCCCAGACGGAGGTGGTCGGTGTCCCAAATGCGCCTTTATGAGTAATAAAAGTTACCTATGAGGTAATTGCAAAATTCACAGTTTCGTCATTCCCCGACTTGATTGGGGAATCCAGTCTATCCTTGAATCAATGCGTTATAGATTCCGGCTCCCGGACCGGGGTCCGGGACAGGCTTCGCCGGGATGACGACCTGGATTCCGGATCAAGTCGGCTTTTGACCTGCGGCACTTTTATTCTTTGTTGTGCCCCAAGAGGGCACGGGGGCCTTTTTGAAAATGCCCCACCCCTTACTCCACCTCGACGAGATGGGTGGGGATGGTTTTTATGTTTCATTGTGCCCCATTCGGGCATAACCGTTTATATAAAAATGCCCCTTCCCTTTATCCCTCCCCATTGCCGGGGGAAGGAGGGATGGGGGTGATATTCATCCTTCATTATGCTCTTGCAGGGCATGGGGGTTAGATGAAAGACTATAGTATTATATTGTTTCTCTGCAGTTGGGGACCCCATCCAGCCTATCAGAGCCTTCAGGACATGGCTGCCGATATACCACCTGAGATAAAGATGGTGCGTATCCCCTGCTCCGGACGTATAAGCAAGGCCCTTCTCTTCAAGCCTTTTGAAATGGGGGCGGACGGTGTCGCCCTGGTCGGCTGCAAGGCCGGAAGCTGCAGGTACGGCGCCGGCACGGAAAGCGCCAGGGCCAACGATGAAGACACAAGGCGCATATTGCATCTCCTGGGGCTTGGAAGCGAGAGGCTCAGATTGGCAAACTTCATGCCTGAAGAAGCCGATGCCCTTCTTTCTTTCCTCAAGGATTTTACCGCAGATATAAAAAGAATAGGAAAAAGCCCTGTTTCACCTCCACAGAGGTCCTTCGGTTTAAATGAGACATGGGATAAGGTCAAAGAGGCGGTAGTGAGAAATAATGTTTTCTCATGTCAGGATTGCGGCAAGTGCTCTTCTTCCTGCCCTCTTGCCATTGCAGGAAAGCCTTTTTCCCCCAGGGCATTGGCCGCTTCCATAATTTCAGGCGCGCTCAGCCAACAGAGCGTTCAGGAGGGAATCTGGGCCTGCCTGACATGCGGGCTTTGCTCTGAGCGCTGCCCATCCATGGTTGATTTTCCCCAGTTTATAAGGGAGATGAGGGCGATACTGCTAAGCTCTCAGGTGCCTTCTCCGGACGTGCATGGAGGATTTCTCCAGTCCTTCATGCGAACAATGTGTTCCCCTGACCTTCACACAAGGCATTGGGACTGGCTTTGCGGAGACCTGCGAACCGATCCGCAATCAAAGACCTTGTTTTTCGGCGGCTGCGCGGCCTATTTCGACGCATTCTTCGGGCGGCATCTCAAGGTAAACACTGCAAAGATGCTCACAGAGGGCATAAGACTCCTCAACTTCTTTGACATATCACCGGCCCTCCTGCAGGATGAACGCTGCTGCGGACACGATCTTCTCTGGAGCGGAGACGTTGAAAGCTTCCTTTCTCTTGCAAGACTCAACCAGGAAGCATTCCGCTCATCGGCCGCAGAGCGGATAGTTACTACTTGCCCTGAATGCTACAGAACCCTCTCCGTGGATTATCCCGCTTACGGAATTGATATCCCTATGGAGATAACCCTGATCCACGACCTTGTGGAAAAGGAAGTGGATAAAGGGGCGGTAGCCTTCCATCCCTGCAAAGGAAATGTAACCTTTCTTGATCCCTGCCGCCTGAGGAGCATGCCGGAGGGAAAGGAACTTCCAAGAAAACTCATCTCTAGGCTCAAGCCCTCAGCATTCAAAGAGATGAAGCAGGGAGGAGCTGTTAGCGATTGCTGCGGCAACTCCGCCTGGATAGGATGCGATTCGTTCAGTAAGGCCCTGCAGGTAACACGCCTGAAGCAGGCTAGAAATACCGGAGCGGATATCCTGATTACCGCTTGCCCCAAGTGTCAGATCCACCTCAAATGCGCTATGGAAGACCCCTTCTTTGGCGGAGATATTGAGATGGAGGTCAAAGATCTCACCACCCTTTTAAGCGAGAGCATTCACTGGGAATGAGACTCTTAAAGAAATTACTCCGGGTTATTTGCTTCACTAACGGTCATGCCCGGGCATAGCACAACAAAAGAGGTAGAGAGTTACTGTTATGGAAAAAATGGCTCGATTTGAACCGGCTCACGAAGAATGCCCCCGCATAGGAGTATATGTATGCCACTGCGGGCTCAATATCGCCAAGACCGTTGACTGCGAAGGCGTTGCCCGGGCTGCAGCATCTCTGGAGGATGTGGCGGTTTCAAAGGATATCGCCTATGCCTGCTCAGAACCAGGCCAGCAGCGCATCAAGGAAGACATAAAGGATCTGGGACTCAACAGGGTGGTTATCGCATCCTGTTCGCCCAGGCTCCACGAATCAACCTTCCGCCAGATGCTTCAATCTGCAGGGCTCAATCCTTACGTTCTTGAAATGGCCAACCTGAGAGAGCAGTGCAGTTGGGTGCATATGGATGATCCGGTAGCCGCGACTGCCAAGGCATTAGATCTTGTAAAGATGGGCGTTTCAAGGGCGAGACACCTCGCTCCGCTAAAGGAGGGGGCTCTCCCCCTGACCAAGAGGACGCTCGTGATAGGGGGAGGAGTGGCTGGAATCCAGGCAGCTCTTGACCTCGCCGACAACGGCTATGATGTGGTTCTGGTTGAAAAGAGGCCTACCATCGGCGGGACCATGGCCCAATTGGACAAGACATTCCCTACCATGGACTGCTCTATTTGAATACTGGGTCCTAAAATGACGGATGTCGGTCGGCATCCCCGGATCACCCTCTACACAATGAGCGAACTACTTGACATCAAAGGCTATGTCGGAAACTTTGATGCCCGCATCCTTAAGAAGGCCAGGTATGTGAAGGAAAATGAATGTACCGCCTGCGGCGAGTGCGCCAAGGCATGTCCTGTCATAAGACCTGACGAATTCAACCTGGGGCTTTCATCGAGGAAGGCCATATACTCTCCTTTTCCTCAGGCGGTTCCGTCTGCTTACGCCATCAATATATCGGAGTGCCTGGGTAACAATCCGGTCGTCTGCGGGAAATGCGTCGAGGCCTGCGACAAGAAATGTATCGATTTCCACATGTCGGATCAGGAGATAGTGGAAAAAGTAGGCACTATCATAGTCGCAACCGGTCTTGAGCCATATGACCCGACCGAACTTGACGAATACGGATATACCCGTTTTCAAAATGTCGTTACCAGCCTTGAGTTTGAAAGGCTCATCAACGCCGGCGGCCCATCCGGCGGAGATCCGGTAAGGCCCACCGACAAAAAGATACCCAAATCCATAGGCTTCGTGCAGTGTGTCGGATCGCGATCCGCTTCAAGGGGGGCCGCCTACTGTTCCAACATCTGCTGTATGAACACCATAAAGAGCACACTGGTACTTAAGGAACATTATCCTGATATGGATATCAAGGTCTTTTATCTGGATATAAGGGCCTTCGGCAAGGGATTCGAAGACCTTTATATGAGGAGCAGGAGACTTGGGGTCAACTATATAAGGGGATTTCCCGGTACGGTTGAGGAGGATGAAAACAAAAATCTCAGGGTAACCGTGGAAAATACGGCAAGCAGCAAACTGGAAATCCACGAACTTGATATGCTGGTGCTCGCAATCGGCATCAAACCGGCTGAGAGCACAAGAAAACTTCAGGAGATGCTGGGCCTCCAGCTCACTCCGGACGGTTTTTTCCTTGAGGCCCATCCCAAACTCCAGCCCGTTGATGCCGCGACAAGGGGGATATTTTACGCGGGCTGCGCCGAAGCGCCTAAGGATATCAAGGAAAGCGTGACACAGGCCTCCGCCGCAAGCGCAAGGGCGATCCGACTCATGCACAAGGGCCACATAACCTCTGAGCCCATTATCTCGGAGGTGATGGAAGAAAGATGCAAGTCCTGCGGAAGGTGCGTCGAGGTGTGCCCTTACAAGGCAATAACATGCGACGTAAAGAACAAGAAGCCTGCCGTTGTAAATGCCGCGGCCTGCGCCGGATGTGGTACCTGCGCGGCCGAATGCCCTTTTGACGCAATTGAGATGAACCATTTTACAAGCATACAGATAATGAATCAGGTAAACGCCCTGCTGGAGGAAAAACCCCAGGAAAAGATACTGGCCTTTGCGTGCAACTGGTGCTCTTATGCCGGGGCCGATTATGCCGGGGTCTCAAGGATACAGTATCCTGCTAACGTCAGGGTCATCCGGACAATGTGCTCCGGGAGGGTGGATGAGGACTTTATCTGGGAGGGCTTCAGGAAGGGGGCGCCGGTGGTGCTGGTAAGCGGATGCCATATAGGCGATTGCCACTACATAAACGCAAACCACTGGACTGAAAAACGCATAGAAAAGGTCAGAAAAAAGATGGCAAAGCTCGGTCTCAGGCCTGAGCGTCTTCAACTGGCCTGGATAAGCGCCGCCGAAGGCGCCAGGTTTGCAAATGTGATGAAGGAGATGGAAAAGCTTCGGGCCGCAGTGACGGAAAATGAGATAAGTCAAACTGTAACCCTGCTAAAGGAGAAAAAATAATAGAGATTTAATACTTCTTATCCTAGGCTTTTCAAGTACCGACCCGCCCATAGAGCGATCATGCTCTAAGCTGTCAGAAGCGCAAAGTCATATTTCCTGCCAGGAGATGATGAAAAGAAATATTTTTTTAGTGCCGTCAAACAAAGGTGGCTTACATGTCTGACACTTATGATTGCCATCTGAGGGTTTTTATGCAATAAACTTAGTCACTCAGGAGCCTGGGCTCTATTATATTGGCCGCATTTTTATATAAAGGCTGGAACAAGGCCTGGGTAGCGGATCAAGGGCAGGGACAGGCTACGCCGCTATGACTATCTGTTTTTCATATAAAAAGGAGATGAGGATATGAGAAGGGAACTTTTGTGCGGGAAGACCCCGGTGATAATTGAGGTGCCAGACCGAGCCGTCACTCTTGATATGGTGGAGATGAAACCCCTTGCCGATCCTGCCGGTGAGATCAGAAATGCCCTTTTAAGCCCCATCCAGTCTCCACCCTTAAAGGAGCTTGCCAGGGGAAAGAAATCCGCATGCATTGTCATCTCGGATATAACAAGACCTGTTCCTAACAAGGTGATCCTCCCGCCTGTCCTTTCAACTCTTGAAGAATCAGGAATCGGACGCGACGGGATCACCATACTGATTTCAACAGGCATGCACCGCCCGAACCTCGGGGACGAACTCGCATTGCTGGTAGGCAGGGATATAATGAACTCTTACAGGATACTGAATCATTATTGCAGGGACTCATCCTGCTACAGGAAGGTGACAGAGATTGACGGGGCGCCCATTGAGGTTAATACCGCATACCTGGACGCTGAACTCAAGATCCTCACGGGCCTGATCGAGCCTCACTTTTATGCGGGTTTTTCAGGCGGTGCCAAGAGTATCCTCCCAGGCATATCCAGCTTTGAAACCATGAAGTTCATGCATTCCTTCAAAATGATAGCCCACCCCAAGGTGACAAATTTTGTCCTTGACGGAAATCCGTTTCATGAATACGGACTCAGGGTAGCTTCGGCCGTGGGGGCGGACTTCCTTCTAAATGTTGTCATATCCAAGGAAAGACAGGTCGCGGGCGTCTTTGCCGGCCATTACAAAGGGGCGCACAGGGCTGGATGCGAGATGGTAAAAAGGCATTCAGCGGTGGATGTCGAAGGATACGCCGACCTCGTAATAACCTCCGGAGGCGGGTTTCCCCTGGATGCCACATTCTATCAGATAAGCAAGGCGCTTATATGCGCCAGGAACATACTTAAGAAGGGAGGCACCATAGTGGTGGCATGCGGATGCAACGAAGGGCTCGGAAGCCCGGAGTTCTGCGGTATAATGCGCTCGGTCTGCACGCCTGATGAATTTAACACAAGGCATTGTGATTCGGACGATTTCGTCATAGATCAATGGTGCGCCCAGAATATATTTCAGGTGCTGGACTATGCCGGGTCTGTTCATGTATACTCACCCGGACTCACGGAAAAGGATCTGAATAACTTCGGGGCCCAAAAGATAAATGACATTCAGGCGGCAATAGACGCGCTTGTCGCTGCCACCCCCGGGAGAATCGTAGTTATTCCTGCCGGCCCTTATGTGGTAGGCATGGTCAAGGGATAGCAGCACTTACAAACTTTTGTCGGCACAGGCAGCAGTTGGGATAAGGTTCTTAGCATTACACCATTTATTTTTTAAGGAGCTGTAAGATGGCAATAGTCGTTATTTCTAGGCAGGTAGGAAGCTTCGGAGATGAGATAGCCGCAAAGGTGGCTAAAAGACTCAATCTTAAAATCGTGGATCAGGGCGGTGTGCACCAGATGGCGCAGCAGTGCGATTCGGAGTTTGAAAAGGCATGCACCCTCTATGAGACAGAGCTTGAGCCGGGCTTTTTTGAAAGATTCTTTTTCAGCAACGCCGGCTATACCAGTCTCTTTGAATCTCTCAACCTGGAACTGGCAAGCAAAGGCAATGTGGTGATTATCGGAAGAGGCGCCCAGATAGTCTTGAAGGAAATACCTGGTATATTCAAGACCAGAGTGGTGGCGCCCAAAGAGGTCAGAATCAAGAGAGTAGCAAAGCAGAAGGGGGTTTCGGCAGGCGAGGCCGCTGATTTTGTCGAAAGATACGACACACAGAGAAGGGCACTCATAAGAACGATATACGAAAGAGACCTGAAGGACTGGGGCCTCTACGACCTTATCCTTAACACCACAAACTATGACATTGAGACAGGGGCAGAGATTCTATGCCGGGCCATTGAACTGATGCCAAAGACAGAGGATGAGGCCGCCATAACAAAGCAGTTGGCCCGACTTGCCTTTGCAAAGAGGGTCGAAAGCAAGATCATGAAAAAGGTTACGACCTCTCCCTACCGCAGCATCGAAGTGGTCGCGCAAGAAGGAGGCGCTATAGCCATTGAGGGTTTTGTCTCCGATAAGAGGACCAAGGAGATTATCGGAGAGATAGCCTCAAAGGTAGAGGGTGTTACAAGGGTTGACAACCTGCTCAGGACAACCGGCCTTAGTTTTTAACGGCGATTACAGGCGGCAGGTCCTCTTATGAAGACATTAAAAAAGGCTGCTTTATCTGCAGCATGGTTGGTGTTGTGCTTATGCGCCAGTCAAACCCAGGCCTCCTGGCTCATAGACGAGGCGGCCTTTCATATATCAGCCCACGGGCAGACATCCTGTGCCGAGTGCCACGAAGGCGCATCAAAAAATGATCAGCACCCTGATCCCGCAAACGTAAACAGGAAGGTCCTTGATTTCTTTTCCAAAGACAAGTGCATACAGTGTCATGAGGAGGTTGAAGATGACCTCGCAAGGGCCTTTCACGGGGATAGGCACCTGCCTGATCCTTCGGCTTACGAGGCATGTCTTAACTGCCACAACCCTCACACCCAGCTTTCCCTGAGCGCGGTAAGAGATGGAAGGATCAAACCGGGCCTTCAGCCGGCAGGTCAGTGCGCTGCTTGTCATGATGCCCAAGAAAGTCTTCCGACGCCGGATAAGGCCCAGGAGGCATGTCTATCATGTCACGCTGCCCCGACTAAAGAGAATGCCAAAACCCGGGAAGCGGTTGCTTCCCTCTGTCTTTACTGTCACGATGAGGGAGGGCCTGCCGCCGCGATTACCCCATCGATCAGGATGCCGGTTCTATCCAGAAAAGCATACGAAAGGACCCGGCATGCCGATTTATCTTGCCTTTCATGCCATCCTGGAGCGGCCGGCTATAACCACTCCGAACAGGAAAAGGGGAACTGCGGTATATGCCACAGCCTCCATGATGAAAAGCTCGCCCATGACGCGCATGTTCAGGTCTCATGCGAGGCCTGTCACCTGGCGGACATAGTCCCGGTAAAGGACAGGAAAAGCGGCGTTATCCTATGGAAAAAGCCTGGTTCGGCAAAATCCGGAGCATCCAATATCCATGAGATGATAATTGGAGGAGAGACCGAGACCTGCGCAAGATGCCATCAAACAGGGAACACGCTGGGTGCCACCTCATGGATATTACCTCCGAAGGGAATCCTCTGCATGCCGTGCCACGCGGCCACTTTTTCGGTCTCGGATACCTTCACTATCCTGGGTCTCGGCCTTTTTATTGCGGGCCTCATAATAGCCTTTTCATATATATTTTCCCGCTCGGATAAAGATACTCCCACTGCCAACTCCGGTAAAGGCCGGGGAAACCATCCAGGCACGGCACGGCACGGTCGTTTTACCCGTCTATTGAAGGCCCTGTTCCTCGATGTCTTTTTGCAGAGGAGGCTTTTTGTCCGCTCGCAGGCAAGGTGGTTTATACACGGGCTTGTCTTCTACGGGTTTTTCTTCAGGTTCCTCTGGGGAATGGTCGCGCTTATCGCTTCGCTTCTCGATCCTCCGTGGGAAGCACTTCGTTTCATGCTGGATAAGAACAACCCCGCAACGGGAATGGTCTTTGATATCTCAGGCCTTATGATACTGCTTGGACTATGTCTTATGCTGGTGCGCGGTCTTCTCACTCCAAGACTTCCAGGTCTCCCGGCGCAGGACAGATTCGCACTAGGCCTCATAGGGGCTTTGGTGATAATAGGATTTGTTACAGAGGGCCTGCGTATAGCCATGACCGGGTTCCCGGAGGGATCGGATTGGTCTTTCGCAGGATATGGGATCGGCCTGATTTTTTCAGATTCTCAAAAGCTTTACGGCGTCTATGGTTACCTCTGGTATATCCATGCAGCCCTTACAGCGGCCTTCGTGGCCTATATCCCCTTCAGCAGGCTTTTCCATATCATCATATCCCCTGCGGTGCTGGCTTTAGGGGCCCTGAAGAGACACTGATAGAGGCGCACGGCTGAGGGAGCATTATTATAAGGAGATAGCACTATGGATGAGAAATTAAAGAACGGCCTTATCGGAATAGTCGGGGCTGAAAATTATAGCGAAGATCTAATAGACATGGTCTCTTACAGCTATGATGCCTCGCAGCACAGCGCAAGGCCTCTTTGCGTGGTATGGCCCCAGGACGCAGAACAGGTGTCAAGGCTTATGGTCTTTGCTAACGAGACGCATGTCCCCGTGATCCCCAGGGGAGCTGGCACCGGCCTTTCAGGGATGGCTGTTCCGATCAAGGGCGGAATAGTCCTTGACCTCAGCCACATGAATAAGATCCTTATGATCAGCATAGAAGACCGACTTGCGATAGTGGAGCCGGGCGTGGTCTATGCCAATCTCGAAAAGGGGCTTGCAGCATACGGATTTTTTTTCCCTCCCGATCCTGCGAGCGGGAAGGTCTCAACCCTTGGAGGCAATGTGGCAACGAACGCAGGAGGAGTGAAGGGGGCCAAATACGGCACAACCCGCGACTATGTCCTGGCCCTTCAGGTGGTGCTCCCGGACGGCAGGGTAATGCGCACGGGCTCAAGGGCCATGAAGAGCGTCTCCGGCTATGATTTGACAAGGCTCTTTGTGGGTTCCGAGGGAACCCTCGGCGTTGTAACCGAGATAACGCTGAAGATAAACCCCAGGCCTACCGCGACAAGCACCGCGTCCGCCACCTTCGGAAATCTGGAAGACGCGGGACGCGCGGTAAGCCAGATCATGTATAGCGGGATCATCCCAAGCGTCCTTGAGATTCTCGGCAAGGAAACCATCCTTGCCATAAACAAGAATACCGACCTCAATCTCCCGGAGGTGGAGGCGATGCTCCTGGCCGAAACAGACGGATACACGAAAGGGGAGACTGAATATCAGATGGCAAAGGTAACAGAGGTATTCGCCAGGAACAATGCCCTTGAGATCAAGCAGGCAAAATCCGATGAAGAGGCGATAAATCTATGGAAAGCAAGGAAATCCGCATATGCGGTGCTTGCGAGGATAAAGACCCACTTTGTACTTGAAGACGTAACCGTGCCCATGGGAAAGGTTGCTGATCTCCTCAAAGGCATTGAGGCAATAAGCAGAAAGCATGACATACAGATAGCCACCTTCGGCCACGCAGGCGACGGCAATCTCCATCCTCAGATCCTCTACGACGGATACAACCCCGAGGACGTAAAAAAGATGGAAGCCGCCAGCGCCGATCTTTTTGCGCTGGCCATATCCCTTCACGGAACCCTTACAGGTGAGCACGGGATCGGCCTTTCCAAGGCCCCGTTTAT
>MNYJ01000006.1 GCA_001874005.1 Desulfobacteraceae bacterium CG2_30_51_40 | reverse complement strand
TTAGAATGGGACTACCTGCGGAATTTAAGCGATCCAGTATCTCCCCCAAATTGTTCCTCAGTTTCAGTGCATTAACTTCTTCCATAATGGCTCTCCTGGACTTTCTCTCGATCAGGCTACGCTTCAGACCTGTGCATGTCAACTGCATATACACCTATACATATATTTCCAATTGCCATGATTCAATCGCGATACGAGAGCATAAGGCTCTTTATATTCAATGGTTCAAGCTGGCAGAGCGTATGGGAACCGGTTCTCAAGATATCTCCTGGAACTGCAACACGGCTGTTTTCTTTTCCTCGTCTATGTAAGGCCTGATGTCTTTCCTGGGATACTTGTCAAGATAGGAGGCATAGTGCCTTATAAGCGCATGCTCTCCCTTTTCACCCTCGAGATCACTTGCTGCGGAAAGCCGATAGAAGGAAGGATCATTGAAATTGAAGGTCTTGTTCATCTTCTTGATGAAGTCCGTGACGGAGATGGCCTTACCCACCTCTGGATTTGAACTTTTTATCTCATCTGAAAGGGTGTCAAACACTTTTAGAACAGATTCATCAAGAACTGCGTACCGCTTTTTCCCCTCAAAGACGACATTCAGGCTTACCGTACCGGAGAAGTTCTCGTTTATGAAAGAATCGGCCTTCCTGATGGGGGCATCCTTCTTGAAAAAGGTTATGTTGTTTACCTCAACCTTTAGAGAGGCAATGCCTGCGGCTCCCGCCCCGAAAAGAAACAGGGCTGAAAGAAGCACGATCCACGGATGCCTGGACGAGGCACCCACTATCCCGTCAAGAAGTCTGCCGGAGATTCTGTCCATAGAGCCTGTTCTGGCGGTTCTCTCACCGGTTACTTTCCCGCCGAACCTGACCAAGAGCGAGGGGATAAGATAAAAGGATATGAGGAGGGCAAAGAGGATACCCGCCGCAATAAAGATCCCGAAATCCCTTAGAGGAACTATGGGGTTGAATCCGAGGGATGCAAATCCGGCTATGGTTGTTGCCCCGGCTACAAGCACCCCCCTGCCTACGATCCTGAGAGCCGCGGATACGGCAGATACCCTGTCCGGCTCATGAAGGCTTTCTCTAATCGTCTCATGGACTATGTGGATGCCGTAAGCGGAACCTACTGCCACCATTAGGACCGGAATCACCGTTGACACCACGGAAATGGGCGCATCAAGCCATGCCATGGTCCCAAGACACCAGAGGAGAGAAAGTAACACGGTTATCATCGGGTATGCCACACCCGCAACAGACCTGAAGGAGGCAGCCAGAATAAGCGTGACAATAGCAATTACTATTGGAAGAAGCCTTTTCACATCCCTTGTCATGAGATCTGCGACCTCTTCATCAATCACCGGCTCTCCGGCTATGTGAACCTCGAAGCCTGATCCCCCGAAGACATCGCTGATGATCCTTTTTATCTCCAGGAGGAGAAGAGCCCTGTTTTCCTTGTCGAGATTAGGAGCGGTCCTTACAAGGATCAGGGTACTTTTTTCATCCGATGAGCGAAGGATACCATCAAAAATGGGCCAGGCTTTAAGGCGCTCTCTCAGAAAAGAAAGAGCCCTTTTATCAAGTGCATCCGCACGCTGCATGAGAGGCCCGACCCTGATCTGTTTGGGCGCGATTCTTATCTCTTTGATGATCTCTTCAGCCGAATTGATATCAATCAAACTTCTTAGCGTTTCTATGAAATCCAGAGGAAATCCCGCTTCCTCCAATTCCCTGCTTTCAGGAGCAAGGATACTGAGGAGCCCTTCAGCGCTTCTGAAGCCCCTTTCAACAAGATGATCCAGAAAGGCATCCAAATCTGGGGTAATCTTAAGATGATAGTCCCTGAACAGGCAGTGGAGGGATGCCTTACTCTCTAATTCAGGCCAAACTGTGTCTGTTTCAGCAATTGACACAACATCTTCAACCCACAAACCCCTTATCCGGCCACGCCTGTCTTTTGGAGAAGTGACGGCCTCAATCAGCCGTGAAGCCAGCCTGCCGTCTGAAGCAGCCTTGTCTGATACGAGGCGGGCAGTCTCGCTGCAAATGGACTCCATTTGGGACTGATCCAGAAAAAATGGAAATGCATCTGTGAGTGACTGCGAGAGGCTTGCAGCGTCCAGGAACTCCGAACCCAACTCAGAGGCCGAAGCCCCCTCAAGAATTCTTGAGTTAAGATAGGATGCCACTAGAAGGGCCTGCTCAATTCCGGAATCCAGGATCAAGCGGATTTTGTCCGCGGGTATGCGAAGATTTGCCTGTTTAATGCGATCTCCAGCAATTCCGATCCTTTTAAGAAGATCGTAATTGTATATCGAACCTGAGGATGAAATGGCGATGGCAATGCCTGCGGAACTTCCGAACCTTTCCTCCATATCCTGATAGAAGACCTTCACCCTGTTATCATCAGGGAGCATGAACATGAGATCGTTTTCTATACGAAGGCGCGAAAGAGACCAGGCCGCTAGTATGCTGAGCAAGGCAACAACCGAAACTACAAGCATCCAGCGTCTGGAAATCGGCATTATAAGTCTTCCAATGAAATCCATATATACTATTAACCTCTTAGCTTAAGACTGACGCGTCAGTCATTAGCAGTTTAAGCTTATGACCTAATCAAGGGCTTCAGAAGTAGCCTGCCTAACCCCCCATGTCTGTGAAGGGCACAACGAAATATGTAGATTGCTCAATCCTTTTCTCTACCAGCCATGCCCAAATGGGGCACAACGAAAGATGAAAATCACCCCCACCCCTCCCTCCCCCGTCGAGGGGGAGGAGTGAAGCGAAGGGGGATTTTCATATAAAAGTCGAATGAGCGGAATAACATCGAAGAAGGCATTCTTTTAAAGGCGTTAAACCTCACTCCTGCCCAGGGAGAGCCCGTGCAATATAAATGACGCCATTGCCTTTGAAAGTCCTTTTTCATCTATGTCCTGCTTGAGAGATAGAAAATAGAACACGCTTCTTTCAAAGAGGCCCAGCATGAATACCGCGGCCTTTTTTGCATCCTCAAATCCGAGTATTCCGCGGGCAAGCCCCACCTTTACCCTTTCCTCTATAAGTTTGAGGAAATGGAGGTATATGTCCTCGTATATCTCCTTAAAAATGCCTCCGTGCCCAACCCCTTCACGAAAGAGGATCTCGGCAACCCTTCTGTTTTCCTTGTAGATGGCGAGAAGCTCACTTATAAAGCCTGCCACCTTCGACTCTATCTCCTTTGCTGTCGCACCCTCGAAGAGTTCAGCGGTACTATGAAAAACCTCACTAAACTTCTCCATGAAGACGGAGCATATATGCCTGAAGATCGCCTCCTTGGATGGAAAGTAGAGATAGAACGTCCCCTGCGCTACTCCGGCGAAGCTCACAATATCCGATACCCTTGCCTTCTGGAAGCCGCTCCGGCCGAACACCTCAACTGCCGCCTCCACTATAAGGTCCCTGGTCGTCTCTTTTTGTTCACTGACTGACATGCCAGTCATATTAATTGCACTAAAATAAATTGCAAGGAGAAATTTTTCATTTTGGTACCAGTCTTTGCTCAGATCACAGGGAGGAGTGGAAAATCAGCAACTGCAAAATTCACAGTTTCGGCATTCCCCTACTTGATCGGGGAATCCAGTCTATCTGTAAATCAATGCGTTATCGATTCCGCCTCCCGGATCGGGGTCCGGGAAAGGCTTCGCCATAATTAAGCGTAGTCATGGTTTTGCAATTGGCTCTAAGGATGATCACTTGGAAAGCGTGCCTATTGTAATCTTATCAAGGCCTGCCAGGCCTCCCTCGCAAGTTAACATGGGTATCACGGTCTCGCCCGGGTTGGCAGAAAAAGCCGAATTGTACCCCCCTGAAAGGGTAATTTGTTTGCCGGCAGCCACGGTAACGGGCTTGTTGAATTGTCCTTCTCTTACCTTTATCAGAACGTGGGTAACCGCCTCGGTTATGGCCGATGGAATGTCAGAAAAACAGTGTTCTCTTCCCCCACAGGTAGCGCCCTGCTCCACATAATAGACGCTCCAGGCATTAGGATCAAATTCGCCATAATCAACCCTTCCGTCCTTGTTGAAATCCTCCTGACCGTCTGTAAGGCCGTCTCCGTCAGTGTCAGACTTAAGAGGATCTGTTTTGGTCGCAGGGTCTAGATCAGGCTGAAATTTAATCAAATCCGTATCGGATCCGACCATGGCAAGGCTGTAGCCCAGCTCTGTACCGTCCTTGATACCGTCTCCATCCGAATCCCTGTCACATGGGTCTGTTTCTCCCTGGTCAACAGTCCCGTTTCTGTTAGCATCCTCAACCCCGTCTGGTATGCCGTCATCGTCGCTGTCAGCATCGTTTGGGTCAGTGCATCCGGCCTGCTCGACCAGGTCGGGGATACCATCTGAGTCAGCGTCCGCAAGTTCAAGAAACTCCGTTGTGTTTGTAGAAATAAAGTCAACATGAGTATCCTCTTGAACCACGATCTCCTTTATACCCCCCGCGACAACAACCCTTGTACCCACAATACCTGCTGCGAAACTCATTCTGGGTATGTTCATGGAAGAAGGATTCTTGCTCCATAACCCAGTCACAGTGTCCAAAACCCAGACCTCATTAGTAACTGCGAAGCCTCCCTCCATGACAAGCCCCCCTATCCTCCATATCTGGTCTCCCACCGCTATACACTGATAGTATATGGAGGGCAGCATAGACTCAGGAGCAGCTATCTCAGGAAGCCATGTATCACTAGCGATATCATAAATATAAGTCTTTGAACCCAGATCATTTCCAGGTATATATATCTTCCCCTTGACAACAGCAGCCGAGATATAGACAAGGCCTATAGGTGAAGGTTTTAGATTGGTAATCCACTTCCCGGAGACCATATTGTAACGCCATAAATTAGTTTCCGCTATCACCGGGGAGGCGGCATCCGGAGTCCAAATGCTTTTCGTCCCTCCGATATAGTAAAGGCTATCGCCGTAGATTACCGCCGCGCCGTCACTCCTCTCCTCCGGAAGGTGGGCCATGGATATCCAGTTGTTGCCACCGCTGACATCCAGCCCCTCAAAGGCATTTTCGATATAAACATTGGATTCATCTGTGCCGCCAAGCGCATAGATGGCCGCTTCATTTGCCGCTCCGGCAAGATAGGCCCTTCCTGTTCCAAGGGCGGGATAATCAAGACTCCAGAGGCCCTCGAACGGATCATAGGTCCCAACCCTGGCCAAAAATTTCCAGTCAGCATCCGTCCTGCCGCCAAAAAGCCACAGGAGCCCCCTGCTTACTCCCGATCCACAGTGCGCCCAACGATCCGGATAACCATTTTCTTCCGGTATGGGACTGCCTAATTGCCATCCCAGCGTAGAATGGGACGAAAATTCTTCGATTACTTCAGGGTAAGCCCCAGTCATCAGAAGTTCATTTTGGAAAGGAAACGACGGGTAGGTATTTCCATCTACAGGACTAAGAAAAGAAAAAAGTCCGATAAATAGAAAGAGGATAATCTTGTCAAGAAACGTCATTACTCTCTCCTCCTAGAATGAAAACAAGTAGGATCGTAGGACTTGCCAACACTCCTTCCCCGAGGGTTTCAGCATCAAAACTCAATCCCTTACTTCGACCCGATTCAGGATCAGCATCGAAGAAAACAGTATAATCTCCATGCAGGTACGCTGACCCAATCGTAAAAAGATAAGCAAGGTATATGCCAAATATTTAGGGCAAAGAGACCACCCACAGCCATGAAAACGCTTCGCGGCCGGTATCGCTATCAGAGTCGCTGCCTCATTTTCACACCGGCCCTATGCATGCCCTTTTTTATAGCTAACCGGCAAGCTTATCGAGAAACTCCAGCACCGGGGGCCGTCCAGCATGGACGCAAGATCAACGCCAAGTTCCTTCAGGTTCTTTCTGTGGGCGGAAAAGGCCGCATCATCCCTGTATTCCTCATAGAAGACAAAGATCCTGGGATTATCCTTTATCCTGCACATGGTGTAGGCAAGATTGCCAGGCTCCTGCCTCACCTTTGGAACCACCCCCTTCATAGTCTCTTCGAACTTCTTCTCATTTCCTTCTTTAACCGTCAATCTGGCGATTAGTGCAAGCATCAGCTTATCTCCTCTTTTTTTGAGTCACACCTAGGACTTTTTTAATTTAGCATAAGCGGACATCCATGGGCAAGCCTATGTCACATCCCAAATCCGGCATGTCTAAGGGATGTTGAAAAGACGGTTTGCGATATCCGGAAGTTCTGTAAGAGATCGAATCTTTTCTTTGGATAAGCCCTCCGCGAAACCGCCATCCCTTTCAATCAGAACCGCCTTGCACCCTGCCTTTAAGGGAGATGCGACGTCATGTTCAGGATCATCTCCTACATGCAGTATTTTCTGCGCCGGAACGTCCAATTCTTCGGATGCCCGGATAAAAAGCTCCGGGCCTGACTTGTCAAAGCCTTCGATGGCGGACACAAGGATGGCTTGGAAATTATTCCCCGGATAAAGTCCATGAATGATCGCGGGCAGGGAGCAGTCCCAGTTTGATATTACCGCCGTCTTAATGCCCTGGGAATGACACCAGGAAAGGACGTAAGCCGCCTCCGGAAAGGGCCTGAACCGGATGGATTCAATAAGAACCGTAACCCGCTCATCGGCCCTGAGATCGCATTCGTACCCTCTCTCTCTCAGAGAATCGAAGAGCAAAGAAGCGCACCTTTTTCTTAGGGCATAGAGGCTATCGGTATCTTTCCCCTCCATATGATTTGCCCTATAATAGATCATCTCTTGAACGAAAGCCTCCCTGACCACTTCAAGGGGTACGCCATATCCTCTCCTTTTGAGCGCTTCCCGGAGTAGTTCAAAAGGGTTTTCCAACTGGACAAGTGTGCCGTAGGCATCAAAGGTGATACCCCCCAATGTGTTAAGCATTTCTCTTAAATCCCCTCCTCACTCTTGCCGCATTCTTCCAGACGCAAGCCAGGGGCAGAAGGAGTTATCCTGCAAGTCCCATCCCCGGCCGATTTGCTTGACCCTCCAAGGCTTCTTTTTTCCTGGCACAGAAGCTGACCCCCGTCAATACCCCATTCAAACAGAGTTGGTATAATAGCATGCTTACGCATCATTTTATTTTATAACACGAAAGTGCCGCATAAGCTGAGGTAGATTCTTTCTTGACACCAAAAGTCGCTTCAACATACTCTCTTCCATAAAAAGCGATTTCTTATCATCTAACCCTCAAGCCCAACTGGGGCACAACGAAGAATGAGAATGCCGCATGTCATTGCGGACTCGATCCGGAATCCAGGTCGTCATTCCGGCGAAGGCCGGGACAAGGACTGGATAGCAGCTCCCGGATCGAGGTCCGGGACAGGCTACGCAGCTATGACTGTCTATTTTCATATAAACCTGAGTGGAGGCATCCATGGCACCGAAAGAACTGAGAAAGGTTTCCATTGAACCATCCCTTCAACTGCTCTACACCTCCAGTGTTCAGGTGGGTCCGCCTTTAGTTGTCGGAAGCACTCCCTATGGAGAAAGAAGGATCATTCCCATTAAAGGAGGGGCCTTCGAAGGCCCCAGACTCTCGGGAAAGATTTTGCCAGGGGGTGCGGACTGGCAGGTCATTCGAACGGACGGCGCCGCGGAACTGGAGGCGAGGTACACCCTCGAAACGGATGACGGCGCATTAATCTATGTCCTGAACCAGGGGATTAGAAGCGGGTCTAAGGAAGTCATGGGACGGCTGGCCAGAGGGGAAAAAGTTCATCCAAGCGAGTATTATTTCAGAACCAGGCCCGTTTTCGAAACAGGCGCGCCGAAATATCAGTGGTTGCACAGGATCGTCACCGTGGCTACGGGAGAAAGGCTGCCTGATCAAGTCATCATAACAGTTTACGAGGTCACCTGAGGAGATTGGTCCGCCCCTTTCCCTGAGTACCGAAACGGCCCCCTTTGTTTTTGACATTCCAGGCAAGGTGGCTTATCCTGCAGCTTAAGAAAGGAGCTTCAGATCGTCATGCAAGTGTCCTTTTTCGAGAAAGCGGTTACGGGGTTTAGTTCCTTGTTCAACATGGTAGCGTCTGCCTCGCTTGTGGTGATGATGCTGCTCACCTGTG
>MNYJ01000189.1 GCA_001874005.1 Desulfobacteraceae bacterium CG2_30_51_40 | reverse complement strand
TGGTGGTCTTGCCCACTCCCTCACCGTAGTATATGTGGATCAGGCCCAGACCCGCGCTCTGTATTATTCCCGATCTTTTCCCGCTGTAGTAAATGGTCCCGGACCTCCTTTAGGTAGTGCCCATCCGTAAATGGCTATTTTCACCGATTTCGGCGTTGGGCTCAAATTTTAATCCTCGAAATACGTCAATGTATTCATGTGGTTAAAATTATCGCCCGCCTTGAACTCGACGAAACTATCTCATTTCCGGATGGACACTAGGTAAAATATAACGCTCTCATATCCGAGCCGGCTCTACCGTGTCAATAGCAATCACGGTGAAAATATCTCTTTTTTTTCGGGGCGCCGGTACCGGGTGATCGGGGTCGCAATCGCAAAGAGCAATACAGGCCTGTCGTTATAAGACGATACCGACCCGGATAAACTTTTGCATTTGAGGCCGAAAATATCAATCCATCATTAAGGTCCCGGGCCAAGTAAGATATCCTAACCCGACTTATGGACTACATATATCCCAATGCTTACGAGAATCAGTGATAGGACAAGACGCAAGTCAACGGGCTCTCCCAAAATAGCCACCCCGGCCAAAGTCGCAAAAACCGGAGTTAGAAACGTGAAGGCTGAGATTCCACTCACAGGGTACCTGTGAACAAGATAGAACCACAGAAGATAACTTATGAAGGCAACTATGACGCTCTGGTAAAGGAGGGAGACCAGGGGTATGAAGGTAACGTGAGAAGGCAAGGCCTCACCAAGAATAAAGCTTGCCAGAAAAAGAATCGGGATTGAAAAAACAGTTTGATAGAAAAGTGTATGAAAATAGCTCACATATCCTACCAACCTGCGTTTTATGTAAATGGTGGTAGCTGACCACAGGACAGCAGCCCCAAGGGCGCAGAGATCTCCTGCCAGGCTTCCGCTATTACCGGAACCGGCGTGTCCGCTAAGCAGTATGACAACCCCCGCGAAGGCCAGAAAAAGCCCCACGGCCTTCAGAAAGACAAGTCTGTCTCCTTTGAGGAATAGATGAGCGCCTCCCGCTGTGAAAAAGGGAGCCGTGTAAAGTAGTATCCAGGATGAAGAAACCGTCGTATAGATGAGCGAGGTGTAAAGCATTGCAAACTCTATCCCGAACAGGGCACCTACCGCGACTCCGTCCCAGAGCCTTGCCGGGAAAAGCCTCATCCCGCTGAATCTCATCCATCCGGTCAGAAACAGCCCGGCGATCACGGATCTAAGCGCCGCGGCTAATACGGGCGGTATCTCCTGGTTGCTTATCTTTATGGCCACCGCGTTAAGACCCCAGGTCATGCACACGCAGGTGAGCAGAATTGCTGCCTTTATGCTCATCTTCCGGATCTCACCGGGGTTTTCGGCCGGATTTATCTGAACTCCTTCCGACATACAGCTTCTTGCCTCCTAAATTACCCCCCCCGCCAAAAGGCCGGAATCAGATCAGCCTCACGCGAGCGTTTAGCGTTAAAATACCCAGCCACCACCTCAACCCTCCCTCCGCACAGGGGCGATTGAAATCTTTTTTAGTGGAACCTGGCGCGGCACCGTAATGAGTGTTTGGGCAGTCGGAAATTACGCCTGAGTCGGCAGGTCTCATTTCCTCTCACACACGGCAGTATGGAAATCTTTTCAAGGCGGACGGTAAGATTGAAGCGCAAAGCCAAGGAACGCTACATTTTGTATTTTCCAAAGTCATCAGGAGTCAGGTTTTCCAGAATCTCCTGCCATTTCTTTCCCTCTTCGCTCTTATCCTCGGCCTCTGCCTTGAGATCAATCTGGGAGGACTGTTCTATGACCTGATCGGCCACAAAGATGGGCGCTTTAACCCTCAGAGACAGCGCAAGGGCGTCGCTGGGTCTTGCGTCAATGGCCATTTCTTTTTCACCCTGTTTGAGGTGTATAAGGGCAAAGTATGTGTTATTCTTTAATTCGCAAACCTCGATCCTGATCACCTCTATGTCAACAGCGCCCATTATATTACGCAGAAGATCATGGGTCATGGGTCTTGAAAATTTTATCCCTTCAAGCTCGCTCGCTATGGCCGTGGCCTCAAGAAGACCTATCCATATCGGAAGGGTCTTTTCGCCGTCTATCTCCTTGAGAATCACTATGGGACTGTTGGTCATCGGATCAACAGTAAGCCCGGCAACCATCATAGCCGTGTACATAACACCCTCCCCTTTGCAGTAACTTGGGCCTTCGTAAAAACCCCATTTTGAAAAGTCCCGCGCCCCTAAGGCGTCATGGGCTAGTCATTTTTGAAAACCGCATGTCGCCCCTGATCAGCCACTGAGTGTCAGGCCCTTGTCGTGACCTGCGAACAACTCAGCCGATAAGGCGCAACGCATGATCAAAGTCTTCACTGAGGCATCTCGACTTGTTTATTCTTATTTATGGATGCGCCTTTGTCAACAGAAGGTGTATCCCGCATTCAATAGCTAGGCGGGAAGAATGCTCTCCGCTTGCCAAAATCCTATTTTGATAGTATTGATTAAAGGACTAGCACACATTTGACCACATAACTAGTGTCCATCCGTAGATGGCTATTTTCATCGGCGTTGGGCTCAAATTTTAATCCTCGAAATACCTCAATGTATTCCTGTGGTTAAAATTATCGCCCGCCTTGAACTCGATAAAACTATCTCATTTACGGATGGACACTGACAAGAAATCTTTTCAGGAGATGCCGGACTAATGTCTATTGACAACTTCCGTTTTCCTTTTGTCCTCGACCATAAGCCTGGATTTCTGCTGGGATGGTTTTTCTACAGGATATTTAAGCGCTTTTCTTACGATGCCGCAATGACCGAACCCCTCAAGCGAATGCATAGGGAGGGAACCGTGGTCTATTGCATCAAGTACAGGGGAGTTCTCGATTTTTTACTCTATAACCTGCGCTTTAGGAAAGGACGCCTGCCCTATCCCAAGCTTGCCTTTGATCTGAGCGTTTTTTTCCTCCTGCCCCTTGGCCGTGTCTTCAAGATTGCAAGGCATTATCTTGGGTCTTTTTTGCGGCATGGAGAATTCCCCAGTCCTTACAAGACGGGATTTTACAGAAGCGCTCTGTCTCAGGGTACAACATCGCTCCTATGTCTGATTGACCCCCAGGGATTCACAAGGCACTTTATTTACTCCAAGGAAGAAGCACTTGGGCTTATCATTCAGACCCAGAGGGAAATTGAAAGACCCATCTATCTAGTGCCCCTTCTTGTCCTCTACAAGATAACCACGGAGAAGGAAAAAGGTTCACTGTGGGATATTCTCTTCGGCTTCAGGGACAATATAGGCCTCTTAAGAAAAATAGTGCTTTTCATAAGGCATAAGAGCCATGCGTTCATTGATTTCGGAACCCCGCTTAATCTGAAGGATTACCTCCAGGATAACGCCGATAATCTCTCCCTCGAGGAGACGGTTCAAGACATACGCCAGACCCTCACAGACAGGATAGACACACAGAAAAGAGTCATACTCGGGCCTGTTATGAAATCCAAGCAGCAGCTCAAGGAGATCGTCCTGAGAGATCAAGAAATTTTGACGGGTATGGAGAGGCTTTCCAGGGGAAATCCCCGGGCACTCAAGAAGATCAGGAAGGATGCGGAGGGATATTTTGACGAAATAGCGGCAGACTTCAGCATCGGCTTTGTGGAGTTTTTCAATATTACCCTCACATGGCTCTGGAAGAAGATATTTCAAGGCATAGACGTGGATTCCTCAGAGCTGGCCATGGTAAGGCAGTGGGCCAGGAGGGGATCGCTTATATATGTTCCTTCCCACAAGAGTCATATAGACTACCTGGTATTGAACCATACCCTGCTCCTTAACCACATGCATATTCCGAGGATTGCGGCCGGTCAGAATCTTGCCTTCTGGCCCATGGGATATGTCTTTCGAAAATCAGGGGCCTTCTTTATCAGACGCTCCTTCAAGGGCGCAAGACTCTACGCCAGGGTATTTGACCGCTATATCAAGGCCCTTCTTGAGGAAGGACATCCCCTCGAGTTCTTTATAGAGGGAGGCAGAAGCAGAAGCGGGAAACTTATTCTTCCAAAGACCGGGTTTCTTTCCATACTGCTGCAGGCATACAGGGATGGATATTGCAAGGATCTTATCTTTGTGCCGGCATCAATAAGCTATGACAGACTTCTAGAGGAGGAATCCTATCTCGAGGAACTGGACGGCAAAGAAAAACAAAAGGAGACCTTCTGGCAGTTTCTAGGCGCTAGAAAGTTTCTTAAACGCAAATATGGACATATTTATATAAGATTCGGAGAACCATTTTCCCTTAAGGACTATCTGGGCGAAAAGGAGGCACATGGGGAAGAACTTCAGCGCGAGATGGCCTTTCACCTGGTAAAATCAATAAATAAGGTAACGCTCGTCACCCCTCTTTCCTTGGTAGCAACCGCTATCCTCATAAGGCATCGCAGGGGATTTCTCATGGAGGAGATGAGAGAGACCTCGCTCATTCTGCAGAGGTTCCTGAAACGATATTCATTACCTATGGCCCCAAATCTTGGCAATATAGACAGAACCCTTGACGAGGCGATGTCTCTTCTGAGCGGGTGGAAAATGATGAGTCTTTTGAGGGACATTGACGGAGAAGAGACGTTTTATTTTGTTGAGGATGAAAAGAAAAGAGAACTGGAGTATTATAAGAACAGCACAATCCACTATTTCATCTCCCACAGTTTTACGGCCGCAGGCCTGCTCAGGGGAACTGACGAGATATGCAGCAGAGCGTCGGTCGAAAAAGATTACCTTTTCCTGAGAAGGCTGTTCAAAAGCGAGTTTATTTACGGGGATATGAGTGCTGAAAATGAGATAAAGCAGACACTTGAATACTTTGAGGAAAATCGTTTTATTGTTAAGAATGAAGACGGATCAGGCTATAAACTCACCAGGCTGGGGCTGGATCGGCTTCCCATGTGGTCGGCCTTTGTAAAGACCTTCATAGAGAGTTACTGGGTTGCATCGAGGGTCATACTCAAATGGGAGCAGAGCACCAAGAAAAAAGGCGACATACTAAAGGCCATTCAATATCAGGGTTTGCGCTTCCATAAACTGGGACTGATAGATCACCTGGAATCCGTTTCCCAGCTCACATTTCAGAACGCTCTCCGCTATATTCGCTCAAACGTACTGGCATCCAAGTCCGACAAGGAAGAAGACCCTGATATGCGGATCGAACGTCTCAACGATTTTTCCGACACACTGCACAATATACTTCACAGAAGGTTGTAAAGGAGCAATGCTGTATCAGCTCAATGATTGCGGGGGATGGCTTTGCGCAGACCAGGCATGCTGACCGGAAATCAGCTTCTGCAGGTGCGCCTTCAGGCGCAGGGCGAACGCTTGACGTGCGGCTGAAGCCCGCACCTACCCCGGATTTTTGAGCTAATACGTAATGCGCCTCCGGACGCAACTGCCGCGAGCCCCGGAGCCCCAAAAAGGCTCCGCGCGGCCCGATTGAATTTCTTGACTTCAACTCAGCGTGTATTCCTTCTCCTTCAATTTGGCGTGCGCGGCTGCAAGCCTTGCTATCGGAACTCTAGGTGGAGAACATGACACATAGCTTATCTTGATGTGGTGGCAGAACCTTATCGCGTCAGGATGCCCGGCGTGTTCCCCGCATATACCGATCTTCATGTCGGGCCTGGTCTTCCGCGCCCATTCAACAGTAATCATCATAAGCCGTCCTACGCCCTTAACATCAAGCACCTCAAAGGGATTGTGTTGAAGTATTTCATGCTCCTTATAAAGAGGCAGGAACTTGTTTTCAGCATCTTCCCTAGAGAAGGAGAATGTGGCCTGGGTTAGGTCATTGGTACCGAAGGAAATAAATTCAGCCAACTCTGCCAGCCTTCCGGCCCTCATGCAGGCCCTCACCACCTCTACCATCGTCCCGAACTTAAAGGGAACCTTTATGGAATACTTCTTTTCCACCTCTTTATCTATTTTTGCCACATAGCGATGAACCCACTTGAGTTCTTCAAGGGTGCAGACCTGAGGGACCATGATCTCCGGATTCACTCTCACTCGCTCCTTTATGCACTCGGCTGCCGCCTCAAGGATAGCTCTTATCTGCATCGAATATATCTCAGGATAGGTGATTCCAAGGCGGACTCCCCTGTGACCAAGCATAGGATTTGTCTCCTGGAGCGCCCTGACTTTCTTGAGCACGGTTTCCTTGGCCTGGAGCGTAGTCTCATCCAGATGACGGGTTTTCAGCTCTTCAAGCCCCGCGGTTATCAAGTCGAGGTTTCCCGCATAACGCTCATGGAGGTCAGGAGCAATGAGTTTCAGCGTATCAGGGAGATTAGCCATGCCTTCTACAGTATTTCTGAGTTCCCTCAGGTGTGATATCTCATGAACCAGCTCGTCGGCGGATGGAAGAAACTCATGGATAGGAGGGTCAAGTAGCCTGATGGTAACCGGCAGGCCTTCCATAATCCTGAATATCTCTTTAAAATCCTCTTTCTGAAAGGGAAGCAGCCTGCCAAGAGCGGCCTGACGTTCGGCAGGGGTGTCTGCGAGAATCATCTCCCGGACGATAGGAAGTCTTTCCGGCTGATTGAACATCCTTTCAGTTCTGCACAGCCCTATTCCCACGGCACCGTATTTCCTTGCTTTGGTGACGGATTCTGGCGTGTCGGCGTTTGTCATGACCTTGAGATCGCTTATGTCATCTGCCCATTCAAGCAATACAAGCAGATCTTCCACAAACTCAGGCTCGATCGTAGGGACAAGTCCCAAATATACGTTTCCATTACTGCCGTCAATCGTGATGGTATCGCCCTCCCTCAGAGCAACCCCTCCGACCGTTGCTTCCCTGGCTATATGGTTTATCGCGATGGTCTCGCAACCTGAGACGCAAGGCTTACCCATACTCCTGGCAACTACAGCGGCATGTGAAGTTTTTCCGCCCCTGCTGGTGAGTATCCCCTGAGACGCAAAGAAGCCGTGAATGTCATCGGGTTTTGTCTCTTCCCTGACGAGTATCACCTTTTCTCCCAGCACGGCCTTGCTCTGTGCCCTGTCGGCATCAAATACTATCTTTCCGGAAGCCGCTCCCGGAGATGCAGGAAGACCGGTCGCTATCACATCCACCCTTGCCTTGGGATCGAGTCTGGGATGAAGCAGTTGGGCGAGCATATCAGGCTGGACCCTCAAAATCGCCTCTTTCTCGCTTATAAGCCCCTCATTTACCATGTCTATCGAGGTCCTTATCAGGGCCGAGGCGTTCATCTTTCCGTTTCTGGTCTGAAGACAATAGAGTTTGCCCTTCTCTATGGTAAATTCAAAATCCTGCACCTCACGATAATAGTTTTCCAGGGTGTGTCTCAGGTCCTCCAGCTCACGATATACCCTCGGCATCTCTCTTCTGAGTTCCCTGATGGGTTTAGGCGTTCGTATGCCTGCAACAACGTCTTCTCCCTGTGCGTTGATCATGTACTCGCCGTAAAGCCTGTTTTCACCTGTCGCCGGATTTCTGGTAAAGGCTACTCCCGTAGCGCTGTCGTCTCCCATATTACCGAAGACCATGGTGCAGATATTCACTGCCGTCCCGTTGGCCATATCCTGTGTGATCTTAAACTCCCTGCGGTAATCCACCGCCCGCTTTCCCATCCATGACCTGAATACCGCCTCGACAGCAAGCTCAAGCTGCTCATAGGGATCTGTCGGAAAGGGCCGTCCCGCCTCCTTGTCAAGATGTTTCAAGAAAGCGGTGCACACCTCCTTGAGTCCTTCTGTCTCAAGATCAACATCATCTTTTACTCCGTATTTTTGCTTTATCTTGGAGAAGACCTCATCAAAGCCCTCATCGGCAAGCCCTAAAGCAACCGAACCAAAAAGCTGAATGAGTCTTCTATAGGCGTCATATACAAATCGCTCGTTGGCCGTAACCGCAGCTAGCCCCTTGGCGGTCTCATCGTTAAGACCAAGATTAAGTATCGTATCCATCATGCCTGGCATGGACATGGCGGCACCGGAGCGTACTGAAACCAGAAGCGGTTTGGCCGGATCCCCGAAGCCTTTGCCAGTTTTTGCCTCCAGTTCCTTCATTGCGTCCTTGATCTGTTTTATGAGATCGGGCTTGAGGCCTGGCTTTTTCTGAGCAAGATAGTCAAGGCACGTTTCGGTCGTAATGACGAAGCCCGGAGGAACCGGAAGACCTATCCTCGTCATTTCGCACAGGTTTGCCCCCTTGCCTCCCAGGAGCCTCTTGTTTTTTCCGTCGCCTTCCTCAAAAGCATATAAGAATTTCTTCGCCTCAGCCATTTCCGTCTCCTTCTTTGCGCTTTCTAAAGTATTCATGGATATAGGCCAAACCCAGCAAGACAGCAGCCAATAAAGCTATCTTTACAGGGGCTATGGTCTTGAAAAAAAACCTTGACATAAGAATAGCAATCCCTGCCGATATCAAAAGCCTCAGGAAAAAGATAATAAGCGGACTCATGACTTCCTGAAATTGACAGGGATTACCTTACCGGTCGCAACCGTGCCTGTTTTTCCTTCCTCAGCCTTACCCTGCTTGCCTGGAGCGGTCATCGGAACGGGCGCCAGCTTCATGGGCACCCCTCCCATCGTGAATTCGGCCCCGTTTATGTACTCTTCTCTTAGTATCCAGGTCACGCTGTGCGGAGGCACGGTCAGGAGAAGCAGGGTCACCTGATACCAGTCCTTCTTAGCATCAGGCACTATACCCTCGATCCTGGCAAAAAGCGCAGGCTGGTTTTGATAATGCAGCAACACAAGATCGCCTTCTAGGCTCATGAAAAAAACACCCTTTCAATAAATGCTTTTACAGATTCAAGTTAAAAAATCTCATTCCGAGTCCCTGATAACGCTTCCGGGATCGGTTCTCAGCTTCTCCAGTTTCTCTTCAAAGCCTTTACCCAGATCAACTCCCATCTGGGCCGCCCTTTTTCTGGCATGCAGGCCGATATTCCTGCTGTCTTTATAAAAAGAGTCATCTTTACGACTCCCTGGATCATAGTTTGAAAGCCTTTCACCCTCGGAAACATGATAGGCTACGCGAGAGATGATCCTTTTCAGGCTCTTTGCTCCGCAAGCGGCGCAATGAAGGTCTTCCTCCTCATCCCTTGCCATAATCAAGACCTGAGTCCTCGCCCGGCACCCGGTGCACTCATATTCATAAATAGGCATAAACAGACACTCCCAATTCATCTCTAAACGTCCCGGCTCTTGACGCACCAACGCTTTAATTATAATTGCTTTTAGCATGACCGATAAGGATAATCAAGGCCCTGCAAAACCAACATTTCCCTTGACACCAATTGGGGTTTGTGGCAAGTAACATTTTTCACAAAGACATAGGGAAATTATGCCCCACTGAGTGGTAAAAGATTACTCATGCATCACCCCAGTAGGGACCACATTCATTCAAAAGATCAGGAGATCATTATGGCAAAAAAAATACCGAAAGGCTCCGTAATGGTTCTAGGAGGAGGGATAGCAGGCATCCAGGCATCCCTATCTCTTGCCGGTGCCGGATACGGGGTTTATCTGGTGGAAAGAAGCCATTCGCTTGGGGGTATGATTCCTAATCTCCACCGAATCTATCCCCTTTGCGCCTGCTGCAAACTCGATTCAAGGATTGATGCCTGCAACCAGCACCCGAATATCAGGATTCTTCTTGACTCAACGGTTGATGAAATATCAGGCACGCTGGGAGACATGAAGGCATCTGTCACAACGGATGGTCGTACTTCGGAGATCAAGGCAGGTGCGATAGTGCTGGCCACAGGGATAGAGACGTTTGACCCCTCCGGACTTGAACCTTACTCCTACGGCAGGCATCCCAATGTGGTTACAAGTGTCGAATACGAGCAGATGCAGCGCCCTCTGGGGCCTGAAAAGGGGGTCGTCAAGAGGCCTTCCGACGGCAAAGAACCTAGGCGGATAGCCTGGCTTCAGTGTGTCGGATCAAGGGATGTAAACCGTTGCAAGGTCCCTTACTGCTCTTCCGTCTGTTGCATGTATGCGCTCAAGGAGGCGGCCAACACCCGTGACACGTCACCTGAAACCGAGACCACGGTTTTCTACATGGACATGCGCACCCACGGCAAGGGTTATGAGAACTATCTCAATAACGCCGTTTCCAAAGGCGTAAGGCTTATAAGAAGCAGAGTTCATTCAGTAAATCAGACCGCTGATACAGGCGATGTTGCTCTGAGCTGGGCAGAGGAAAATGGAACACTCAACGAAGAAATATTTGACATGGTAGTCCTTTCTGTGGGGCTCAAACCATCAGCCCAAACCCTTGCCCTGGCTGAGAAGATCGGGATAGAACTCAATCCAGACCATTATGTCTCAAGCGATCCCTTCAACCCAGTTTCGACATCCGTGCCGGGAGTCTTTGTATGCGGAGGAATGGCCGGCCCGAACGACATAGGCCAGTCCATGGGACAGGCATCCGCTGCGGCGGCTGAAATCCAGAGGGTGCTCGCACCCGCTCCCTTTGCCAAGCCGGCTGACTATCCTCAAAATAATGATCTTAAACTCTCTCCCCCGAAAATCCTGGTAGCCTATCACCTCTGCGGCGGAATGGATGAAGAACTGGGAGCGGAAATAGAAAAAATAGCAGAGGGATTTCAGAATGTGGCCGGTGTTAGGAGGATTGATGAGGCTGCCGTATCTTCCCTGGTGGAAGCCTTCAAAAAGACCAAAGCCAACAGGATACTTTTTGCAAGCTGCACCCCGTCCTCTCACAAGCCTGTAGTTGAAGAGGCGCTCAAAAGGTCAGGGGTTAATCCCTATCTTTATGATACCGTGGATTTAAGGGTTCTTGACCCTTCAGACGTCTCAAACCAGCTAAGGGATCGCATACGGATGGGAGTCGCTCGTGCTTCGCTTGTCTCGCCCGCCGCTTTAGTGAGTATGAAAGTCGAGAAGCGGGCACTGGTAGTCGGAGGAGGCCCGGCAGGTCTTGAAAGCGCCTTGTCTCTTGCCGATGCAGGTTATCCGGTTACTCTGGTTGAAAGGCAAGAGGAGCTTGGAGGAAACGCCCGTCACATAAAGTCCACCTGGCAGGGAGGAAACGTCGCTCAGTATCTCGATGGTCTTATCCGCAAAACAAAAGATCACCCCGGCATTACTGTAATGACCCGGGCGGAGGTCGTATCCAACCATGGCAGTTGCGGAAGCTTTATTGCTGCGGTTCTTAAAGAGGGCGTCAGGTCGGAGATCAGATACGGAGCCGGCATTTTGGCCCCTGGGGCTGAAACGATTGTTCCCGCTGAATATTCCTACGGCAAAAACAGCAGGATATACCTCTGGAGCGAGCTTTTTGCAAAGCTTGACAGCGCCTTTATAGGCAAGGCCAGAAATGCCGTCTTCATCCAGTGTGTCGGTTCAAGGGAGCCGCAGATGCCTCATTGCAGCAATCTGTGTTGTTCCTTCGCCCTGCGGTCTGCTCTGGACCTCAAGGAGCAGAACCCGGATCTGAACATATACATTCTCTTCCGTGAGATGCGCGCATTCGGTGAGAGGGAAAACCTTTATCGTGCCGCCAGAGAAAAGGGCATCATCTTCATAAGGTATGACCTCAATTCAAAGCCGGCTGTGCATTCCGCCGGCAGGGACGAAATAATCACTGTAACAGTGCAGGAACCGATCCTGGGAAGGCCGGTTACAATAGAGGCGGACTTCATCTCGCTCCAGAGCGCCATTGCACCGACAGGATGCCGGGAGACTGCAAAGGTATTTAACGTGGAACTGGACCCGGACGGATTTCTGGCAGAGGCCCCCGAAAAGTTGAGACCGCTTGATACAACAATGAAGGGGCTTTTCATGGCAGGGCTGGCGGTATATCCCAAGGATATTACCGAGAGCATAGCACAGGCCAGAGGCGCTGCTGCCAGGGCCGCTGAGATTCTTGCCCAGGACGAGGTTCAGATCGGAGGTCTTGTCGCCGAAGTAAACTCGGCACGCTGCGCCGAATGCTGCACCTGTGTGCGCACATGCCCCTTTGGCGTGCCACGCATTGATTATGAAAAAGGTGCGGCCTACATTGATCCCGCCCTCTGCAGAGGATGCGGGATGTGTGTCGCGGAATGTCCCGGCAAGGCAATCGTTATGTCGTCCATGAGCGATGAGACCCTCAATGGTGCTCCCGCCGTTTTCTTTGCCGCTGCCGCAAAATAAGGAGACTGCTAATATGAGCGAATTTGTACCTAAAATCATGGCCTTTTACTGTTCCAATTGCGCAACGTCGGCAGCAAAGGTCTCCCACGGCATGTCAAAGACCATGCCCTCCAATGTCCACATGATCCATGTGCCCTGCACGGGTCGCATCGAGACGCTTCACCTGCTTAAACCCTTCGAAGAGGGAGCGGACGGAGTCTATGTGGCCGGTTGTCAGCATGACAGTTGCCAGTATATAGGAGGAATAGCAAAGGCGGAGAAAAGGGTCTTGCAGGTAAAGAAGATACTGGAACAGCTTGGAATAGATCCGGGACGGATTGAGGTTTTCAGTCTTTCTGCCGCCCTGGGATACAGATTTGTTGACATCGCCTGGGAAATGACGGAAAAGATCAGGCGGATGGGACCCGCTTCCATGAGCGTGAACCCTTAGCGATTTGGAGAGGTGAAGCAATGATTGTTGCTGAAGCAAAACCGATAAGTGAGATCTTGACTATGGTTAAGGGTCTCAAAAAGGTCCTTGTACTGGGATGCAAGGGATGCGTTACCGTGTGTAACGTGGGGGGTGCCAAGGAGGCAGGCATACTGGCATCATCCATCAGGATAGCCGGACGGAAGGAAGGCATTATGGTAGATGTCGGGGAACATACGCTTGAGAGGCAGTGCGACCCCGAATATATTGAAGAAGTCAAAGATATTGTCCCCAGCTATGATGCGGTGGTATCTATCGCCTGCGGCGTCGGCCCTCAATTCCTTTCAGAGCGTTATCCCGGGGCGAAAGTATTTCCCGGAGTAAACACTAAATTCATGGGAGGAGCAGTTGCCCACGGAATCTGGTCTGAGCGCTGCGCGGGATGCGGCACCTGCGTTATTCACTATTTCGGCGGCATGTGCCCTATTGCCAGATGCTCAAAAAGCCTCATGAACGGCCCCTGCGGGGGATCATCGCACGGGAAATGCGAGATATCCAAGGATGTGGACTGCATCTGGGATATGATAGTTAGAAAAGCGATGGATCAGGGACGACTCAATGATCTACTTGAGTTCAGGCCTCCCAAGAGCTGGACTACCGCAAGAGACGGAGGGCCAAGGCGCATGATAAGGGAGGAACTGGTGAAATGAGCGACTACAAGGCAGGCAGTAATCTTGAAAAGGTTTTAAAGGCAGGCAAGTTCGCCTTCACCGGCGAATGCGGACCTCCTCAGGGCGCAAACATTACCAAGCTAAAGGAAAAGGCCGCCCACCTGAAGGGCTGTGTGGACGCTGTCAACATAACCGACAATCAGACCGCGGTCGTAAGGATGTCAAGCTGGGCCGCTTCTCTGACGGTTTTGCAGGAAGGTGTAGAGCCGAACTTCCAAATGGTATGCCGCGACCGCAACAGACTGGCTGCGCAGAGCGACGTCCTGGGGGTTTACAGCCATGGTATCCGAAATATGCTGTGTCTTTCTGGAGATCATCAGAAATTCGGGAACCATCCCGAGGCCAAGAACGTATTTGACATTGATTCCATCCAGCTCATAAACGTCGTAAAGACCATGAGGGATGAGGGAAAATTCATGAACGGTCAGGAAATAGACGTTCCGCCAAAGCTGTTCATAGGCGCGGCATCCAATCCGTTTGCAGAGCCTTACGAATTCAGGGTCTTCAGACTGGCAAAGAAGATCGCGGCCGGAGCCGACTTCATACAGACACAGTGTATCTACAATATGGTAAGGTTCCGGGACTTCATGAAGCGTGTTGTTGACATGGGGCTCCATGAAAAATGCTACATACTGGCAGGCGTAACCCCAATGAAGAGCGTCGGTATGGCGCAGTATATGGCCAAACAGGTGCCAGGCATGGATGTTCCGGACTCTCTCATCAAGCGCCTTAAGGGGGCACCCAAGGGAAAAGCAGCGGCTGAAGGGATCAAGATGGCGGTCGAGCAGATCCAGGAATTCAAAGAGATGCCGGGAGTTGCAGGGGTTCATCTTATGGCCATCGAGTGGGAGCATAGGGTTCGTGAGATAGCAGAGCTTGCGGGCATGCTCCCAAGGCCGGTCGTTTAGAGGATCATGGCAGAGCTGACTTCGGATTGACACCGCATTTATACCCCGGAGGTTCCCTTCCGGGGTTTTTTCTTGAAAGACTCTCCTCCTTGCTGTAGAAAAGAGCGTGTTTTATTTCCCTCTATGAAAGGGCGTTCTTCTTCCCTATGCGGATCACTATAGAAACCGGCATCTTCTATGATACGGAAAGAGACTTCAGCTCTGAGGAGAGACATATCCTTCAAAAGCTCTTCCTCTGGGAGACCATGGCAAAAAGCATCGAGGAATTCAGAAATAAAAAGGCTGAAGCCCTCGCCAAGGGGTGGAATCTATCCGGCCCTGTTCCCATGAGCGCGGCGATGTCTGCCGTTACCTCAGAGATGGAAAAGCGGGTGATGAAAAGACTAAGGGAGGGTAATAGCGGTTCATCATGACCCTCAATTTTCAACCGCCACTCAAGAGCGGAGCCGGGTTCACCAGCTCCCCCTTTTCCGAAGAAGCCCATGTATTCTCGCCTCTGAGAGCAGGCGTTGTCGGCGGAGGAAGTTCATGCCATGATCTTCTTATAAATGTCCACCTCGGCAGGCTTGACAGCCTCAATATAAGCATCGTGGGAGTGTCTGAGGGAAATCCCGCCGCTCCAGGATTACTCTATGCAAAGGCAATGGGAATATTCACCACCTCCGATTATCACGAGCTTTACGATATAGAGGGCCTCAACCTCATTGTAGAACTGACCGGCCAAAAAGAGATACTAAACGACATCCTTAAAACCAAACCCAGAGATGTACTCTTTCTGGACCACAAGACCGCCCGGACCCTCTGGGTTCCTCTGCTGATCAAGGCATCGGAGAGTCAACTTGAGACCCTACTGCTTTACCACAAGAAAACAAGGCAGAGAACCCAGATGGTACTTGATTCCCTGCCTTACAGGCTTATGGTCGTAAACAAGGACAAGACCATAAACATGGTCAATCAAACCTTTCTGAACCACAGGAATCTTCACTCGGAGGATGTCCTCGGAAGGCACTGTCATGAAGTCCGCTACGCACTGGACAAGCCTTGCAGTGAATATGGGAGAAGGTGCTATTTCGATGAAGTCAAGACAACCGGAAACACCATAAGCACCATACACGGCTTTACGGCGGAGGACGGCTCTGAGCGATTTGACGTGATAACCGTGTCACCCATTCTGGATGAGCATGGTGAAATTGCGCAGATACTTGAGGTTTCAAGGGACGTCACCGAAAGGATCGGCCTTGAAAAACAGGTGGAACGCTATTCCATATTTCTCAAAAACGTCATCCAGAGCACGGTTGACGGCATTGTGGTCATTGACACAAAAGGAAATGTGCTTTTGTTCAATGAGGGCATGGAAAGGCTTACTGGATATTCCTCTTCAGATATAATGGAAGTAGGTCACATAAGCAGCTTCTATGACATGGATGTTGCCCGCGCGAATATGAAGATGATGAGAAGCAACCGGCACGGACCCCCTGGAAAGTTAAATCCCGCAAGTATGACCATCAGGGCCAAGAACGGCGAACTAATCCCCGTGACCCTCTCCGCATCCCTTATAACAATTGAAGACAAGGAAGTCGGAAGCGTCGGTGTCTTCACGGATATGAGGGAGGTCATAGCCATGAGAAGGGACCTGGAGGATGCCCAGGTCCAGTTGATGCAGTCTGAAAAGATCGCATCGGTGGGCAGAATGGCCGCCGGGGTAGCCCACGAGATAAACAATCCCCTCTCCGGCATCATGCTTTACGCAGAACTTCTGAAAGAAAGCCTAAGCGATCGAGCGGATTGTGTAGCCGATCTCCAGGAGATAGTTGACCAGACCCTGCGATGCAAAAAGATCATCTCGGAGCTTCTGGAGTTCAGCAGGAAGAGCGTGGGAAAGATATCCAGTTTCAGGATGGAGGATGCCATAGAAAAATCCTTGAATCTATTAATTAACCAGGCAACGTTTCAAAATATTGAGGTAAAGAAATCCTTTCAGCCCGCAATGCCGGATATGGTGGGCGACCTTGTTCAGTTACAGCAGGTATTTACAAACCTTTTCATAAACGCCTCAGACGCGATGGAAAGAAAGGGGGAGCTGAGAATAACAGCAGGGTTTGATGAAACCTCCAACCGTTTTCTGATAAGCGTTGCCGACACCGGCCCCGGCATTCCCCCTGAACAGAGAGACAAGATATTTGAGATATTTTTTACCACTAAACCTCCCGGCAAGGGAACAGGACTTGGGCTGAGCATCTCCCAGAACATCATTAAACTCCACGGCGGCTCCATAAAGGTGGATTGCCCTCCTGAGGGAGGAACCGTTTTCACTATAGAGCTACCTCTCGGGTTTGTCGCTGAACCTGAGGAAAAGCCTCTGTTCACATGATAGGAAGAGAATATGGATGAAATATCAAAGGTGTTGGTGGTTGATGACGAAAAGGTGGTAAGGGACGGCTGCCAGAGGGTGCTTTGCTCCAGAGGCTTTGAAGTCCGTTGTGCTGAGGGAGGCGAAGCCGGGCTCTCCCTTATAAGGAGCGAGAATCCAGACGTCATACTGCTCGATTTGAAGATGCCCGGAATGAGCGGGGAAGAGGTGCTTGAACATACCCGCAGAGACTGCCCGGATATCCCTGTGATAGTGATAACCGGCCACGGCACCATTGATACGGCAGTGGAATGTATGAAGAAAGGCGCCTACGATTTCATTACCAAGCCGTTTCAGATGGATGAATTTCTGCTTACAGTCAAGAGGGCTGCCGAGAAAAGAAACCTCGAAAAAAAGGCCAGGCTCTTTGAGGAGGAAAACAGCAGAAATCTCTACGACCTGAGGCTTGAGAAAAGCAGGCTCAAGACCATTATAAACTGCATGGCAAACGGCGTCATGGTTACAAACAGGAATCTTGAGGTTGTGCTTCACAATCCGGCCCTTCTGAGGCTGCTCAATATTGACCATGCCCTCCCGGAACCCGCTTCGGTCAAAGACATAGTATGCGACGAAGCGATCCTCAAGGCCTTGAGTGAAATCATATCAAACCATGGTCCTGAAATGGGGACAATAGGCCAGGAGATCACCTGCCGGTCAACGGTTGCAAGGGCTATTTCTGCTCCTGTAACCGGCCCTGACTCAAATATAGTGGGGACCGTGACAGTCCTCGAGGATATAACCGCATTCAAGGAACTGGACAGGATGAAATCCGACTTTATAAACATGGTGGCCCACGAACTGAGGAGCCCCGTGGTGTCCATTCGCCAGCTCAACAGCGTCCTGCTTGAAGGCCTTGCGGGCAACCTCAATGAAAAGCAAAAGGATTTTATCGCCAGAGGAATTGCAAAGGCCGACGCCCTCCTTGATCTGATTAACGACCTGCTGAATGTTGCCAGGCTTGAGTCTTCGGTTATCCCACAGCGCAGGGTCCCCACCGACATCGGCCCCCTGATAGATGAGATCATAAAGCTTATGGAGCCAAGGGCGAACGATGCCGGGGTAACGCTTGTTGCCCGGCACGGACCGCTAAAGTTGATATCCGCTGACCCGGCTCAGATAGATGAAGTCATCAACAACCTTATAACCAATGCGGTAAACTACTCCCCCGACGGCGGCGAAGTCATGGTGATAGCGGCAACCATGGGCGAGCACGTGGAAATTCAGGTCAAGGACCAGGGGGTAGGGATTCCGCAGGAAGAGATACCCAGGATATTTGAGAAGTTTTACCGAGTAAAGAATCCCCGGACCCGAAAAGTGACTGGAACAGGGCTCGGGCTTTCTATAGTCAAGGGTATCATCGAGGCGCATAACGGAGCCATCAAGGTTGACAGCGCGATGGGAAAGGGCACCACCTTCACGATAATGTTACCTGCCCTTCAAGAGTAGAACAGATGCAGGACAAAAGAAAAATACTCATTGTGGACGATGAGGCCGTAGTAAGAAAGGCCGTAGAGAGGGCACTTCAAACGAGGGGAATCACGCCCAGGTCTGCCTCTAACGGGAAGGAGGCCCTCGGTTTTCTGGCCGGGCAGAGGTTTGATCTTGTGCTTCTCGATATTCGCATGCCGGATATGGACGGCATGGAACTCCTCCAGATAATAAAGTCCAAGCACCCATCAACCGAGGTAATAATGATAACAGGCTATCCGACGATCGAGACCGCTGTTGACTGCATTAAGCTGGGAGCAACTGACTACCTTGTGAAACCTTTTCGATTGAGCGAGCTTGAAGCGGCTCTCGAAAAAAATGCAAGGAGCGCTAAGGCGCTAAGGAGTTCCCCAAGCCTCATTGAAAGGGGCCTTAAACTCGGGCAGGAAGACGGTATAATAATAGGGCAAAGCCGGCCCATGCAAAAGATATTCGAAAAGATCGTCAGGGTCGCCCCCACCGACAGCAGTGTGCTCATCACGGGAGAAAGCGGAACGGGAAAAGAGCTTGTCGCAAGGGCCATCCACGCTAACAGCGCCAGAAGTTCCAATGTCTTTATGGCTGTTGACTGCTCCGCCCTGGTGGAGGCACTGATGGAAAGCGAACTTTTCGGTCACGTTAAAGGATCTTTCACCGGAGCGCATCAGACAAAGCACGGTCTTTTTGAGCTTGCAAACACGGGAACTTTCTTTTTTGACGAGATAGCCAACCTTAGTCTCAACATACAGGCAAAGCTCCTGAGGGTGATCCAGGAAAGGGAGTGCATGAAGGTAGGCGACCAGAAAAAAATAAAACTGGACATACGCATAATATCAGCCTCCAACAAGAATCTTGAGGAATCAGTCAAGGCAGGAACCTTCAGGGAAGATCTCTACTACAGGCTAAGCGTTGTTCCCATCCACATCCCGCCCCTTAGAAAAAGAAGGGAGGACATTGCTCTCCTGAGTGACTACTTTATTGAAAGGATAAGCAGAAAAATCAAAAGACCCATCCCGGAAATATCCGAAGAGGCGATGGATGTTCTCAGGGACTATCCCTGGCCCGGCAATGTGAGAGAGCTTGAGCATACTATAGAAAGGGTTCTTGTGCTTGAGGATGCAAAGATAATAAGACCCGGCCATCTGCCTGCATCCATCTCCAGAACCCACGGGGATTTCCAGATATTCTCAGAGGGGCCTATCACTCTTGACGAACTTGAAAAACGGTATATCTCATTTATGATGAAGAGGACGAATGGCAAAAAGACAGAGGCGGCCGACCTTCTTGGAATAAACAGAAAGACTCTGGGACTTAAGCTGAAAAGATACGAACTCAGCCAGAAGACCAATTAAATCGGAAAAAGGAATGGACATTGTTACTCAAAATGAGGCCTTCATAAGACTTGCGGCCTTTTTTGCAGTATTTTCCTGTGTGACCCTTCTTGAGGTATTTCTCCCGCGCAGGGAAAGGAGCTTGTCCAGGTTCAAGAGATGGTTTGAAAATCTTGGCATCGTGGCGATAAACACAGCTACCCTAAGGCTGGCAATGCCTGTAGGGGCAGTGGCCGCATCCGTATGGGTGATACAGAGGGGTTGGGGACTTTTTTCGATCCTTGACCTTCCTTTCTGGCTGGAGGTCATTCTATCCGTAATTCTGCTCGATTTTATAATATATCTTCAGCACGTCATGTTCCACGCGGTCCCGGTTTTATGGCGTCTCCACATGGTCCATCACGCAGACCTTGACTTTGATCTGACCACCGGTATCCGATTTCATCCCATAGAAATAGTAATATCCATGGTGATCAAGCTGGCCTCCATTGCCGTTCTGGGAACTCATCCCCTTGCAGTAGTTCTCTTCGAAATCCTCTTGAACGGAACAGCAATGTTCAACCACGGAAATTTCTTAGTCAATCTTTCCCTTGATCGCTATCTGAGGATGATCCTTGTGACTCCGGACATGCACAGGGTGCATCACAGCGTGTTTCCAAACGAAACAAACACCAATTTCGGCTTTTGCCTTGCCTGGTGGGACAGGCTGATGGGCACATACCGGCCCCAGCCATCAAAGAGACACGAAGGCATGACAATTGGGCTTAATCAGTTCCGAGATCCCGAAAAGCTAACCCTGCTGTGGATGCTCATAGCACCGTTCATTTCAAAGTCCGGTTCTTACGCCATAGGAAGAAGGGGAACCAAGGATGAGGAGTAGTCCGACCTGGCGAAACTATGAAAATGCTCCCCTCCTTGAATCCCTGCCTTTACCCCTCCCCATTTACCCTCGAAACGTCGGGATGCGGCGGCATTATTCCCTCCCTCTCGACGGGGGAGGGAGGGATGGGGGTGAGGATTAGAAAGAAAATGATACCGTCACACCGCCGTAAAGGAAATCCGATTTATCACTCATGCTCGATGCAGTGATAAGATCGTCAGCCTTACTGGAGAGGGAAAAGCTGTAAGCGATCATAGGCGAAACTGTCAGATACTGCATAACGGGAATAGTGAGGCCGACACTTACCTTTCCGTCATGAAAGGCCTGGTATTTGCCTCCCTTGGGATTTCCTTCCTTATCAACCTCCACGAAATCATCGTCGTCAGAGCTGTAATAGCCTGCCGAGCCTGCCAGATCAAGGGTTATTCCCCTCGGCAGCTCAAATGAATGGGAAATACCCAGGCTCAGATACCATGACGGAAGATGGGCCACCTCACGATAAACAGTTATGGTCGGGGAAAGGAGCGTGTCAACGGAAGCACTCACATAAAACTCCTCCGAGTCGTCAACTCCGTCCAGGGCATAGTAGATAAACCCTCCTGACAGGGTTACAATCCCTATGCTTTTTTCGTATGCTGCGGTCATATCTGTTTCATTCCATTTGGCCTCATCCCTGTCATCCCCATGGACGTCGGAATCCCAATTGCCCCAAAGGTTCAAGCTCACGCCCTTATAGGCTACTGTCATGGAGGGCTGGGCGACAACGCTGTCCTTGCTGAGTTCATAGCCCCTCCACACATATTTGGAAAATGCACCGATATCAACTGATGCAGTAGGCTTTTCTTCCTCATCAGCGCCATAGGACGGGCTTAAAATCGAAAGGCTCAAGACACCGTAAAACAACCCCAATACTAATCTCTTTTTCATTTTTTCCTCCCTAATAAATTAGCTAGTGTCCATCCGGAAATGAGATAGTTTCGTCGAGTTCAAGGCGGGCGATAATTTTAACCACAGGAATACATTGACGTATTTCGAGGATTAAAAT
>MNYJ01000093.1 GCA_001874005.1 Desulfobacteraceae bacterium CG2_30_51_40 | reverse complement strand
ATACTAGTGTCCATCCGGAAATGAGATAGTTTCGTCGAGTTCAAGGCGGGCGATAATTTTAACCACAGGAATACATTGACGTATTTCGAGGATTAAAATTTGAGCCCAACACCGAAATCGGTGAAAATAGCCATTTCCGGATGGACACTATCTAGACTCCACAATCGTTGACCCATATTTTAGACAGTTCAGCGGACATACACAGGTTAACGCATCAAATCTCAGATATTTTCGGTATCCGAAGCTGTATCAGCTTATGGGTCTTGGCACCAGAGTCGCGAAAAGTTTCCCGGATCAGGAGGAGCTGGATCACATTCTAAAGGAGATCGTTGCCATTGACTCCCGCCCGGATTTATAGAAAATCATCGCCCCGCGCAAGACTTATCTTAGAGGCTCTCGAGATCCTCAAAGGCCTGGAAGTCCCAAGGGAGCAGCAAAACAAGAGATCAGCCCTCACTACCCTTGCCCTTCAATGCACATGCTATCCGCCAATTTTGCTTCTTAAGCTTGACATTCTTAAGCTCATAAAATATTATCGTTCTCTATTTACCATGGCCCAGGAGGTGGCTGATGCGTGCAGGTTGTTGCCTTCTGAATCGAGCTTGGTATATAGCAGGGAGGATTTATGGTGTAGTTGCCGTCCTGCCCATGGAAAGGCTGCCCGGGAGTGGGACAGGGCATTATCTCTCCGGTGTCATCGTAGCACTTGGTCTGACCTGTATCAGGCACAGGCCAGGCAAAGACCGGGGAAAAAAGAAAAACGGTCAACCAGACCATCAAGCCATACAAAGCAAACTTATTGCCCATGAAAATCCTCCCTACCGATCCACGCCGCACAGGGCTTTGACACACAAACCAATCCAATCGGGTTTAGTAAGCAGTCACGACTAGACGCGCTATCCTGCCAAAAAAAAGAGCTGGATTTTAAAACAAGAATCGGATTTCGTTTCTGAGAAGGACTCCTCCGAAGTCCGATTTATGAAGAGTCGCTCTTGTCCTTCAATTGTCCAAATCGCGGTCCCAGATTAATTTGTACAGCGGTGATGAAGAGTCTTAAAAACGTCCAAGCGCGCACTATTCTTTGCGCGTATCCTTTACGCTTTACGACGCAGAGGTCTGGTCGTCGGCTCCAGGTGGCTATGCACTGAAAGTCGGCGAAAGGTATTTTGGCAAACGTAACAGGCGGGAGGTTAAGGTGTTGCGTCAGGCGGTCCCGATCTGATGTTACCGGGCAAACCCGACATGACAGGCGGCGGCTTTCTCAGGCCCCCTCGACCGCCGCCATTGCGGAAGGGGGCCCGGCTTAAATTTTCCGGCGTAAGTATTGATTGAAAGTAAAAGAAGCTTCCTTTTTTAAATCCTTAGGAAGGTCTTAACAACCTTTCTCCACTTGGCTCTCTCGAGTTCGTTAAAGATATCTCCAACCCAGTCACCGCCGTCTGCGGCAAGGGCCATGTCAGGGTGCAGGGTTGAAAGGAGCCTGTCACGTTCTTCTCCGAAATACTTCACAGCCTCATCGCCATAGTAGAGGTCCTTGAGATTCTTGCGCAGTTTTGAAGGCTCAACTATGAACAGCCAACCCTGTTCATAGGGAGACTGGTTGACCGCCCAGGGACTATTCAGCACCGCGGGATTGACGTGGGTTACGATGCCGTCTATCGGCGATAGAAGCTGAGCCAGCTCTCCATCCTTTCTTATACGAATCCCCACGTCTCCCTGACGGATCTCCTGGCCTACAGAGGGAGGCTCGATGCCGGACATGGCGCCAAGGAGTTTCTGGGCAAAATCATCCATTCCCACGCGAACACGGCCGCCATATTCCGGTCTAGCCCAGGTGTGCCCCTCATGGTAGTAGTATCCGTCAGCCACCCTGAAACCACCGACCTCAGCCTGAGCCTGGGCTGGGAGCGGTTCAGCCTGGATGCGTTCCTGCATCATCTGATCAAAGGAGCAGCTTCCGCATTCATAAGCATTCGGGCAGATTTTACGGCCGATCTCTCCGGTGAGCATGTATCTGCACTTACGCCTGGTGGCGGGGAGTTGCATCATTTTTTCCACCCAGGTGGTCGGCAGAACGTCAGGAGCAGCCTCAACCCTTGCCGGCGCAATCTCCTCGCGCTGGCGAGCGACCTTTGCCTGCATCGCATGGTCATACTGACAGGTGGGGCAGTCATAGTTGTTGTCACAAAGCTTGTATGAGACTACACCGGCCTCCATCCACACACACTTTTTCTTCCCGGGCGGTACGATCTTCATTGATTCTTTCTTTACGGCTGCTTCCATATCTGAAACCCCCTTTTCTATTGGAATGATTGAGTTGACTGACTGGTTGTCCTGCAATGAAGCAACAGTTGTGCCAGTACCCAAATTAATGTGTCAGCTAGATATATTACATTGACATTATTGGATTAGTTTCAAGACTACCCGAAGAAAGAGGATAAGTACGGGGCCGACTAATATTTAGGCACATTTTACGGGGTTGCGACTGCTATCTATACAACTATTTGATATCACTATATATTATCTCTATGCCGAAAAATTAGATTACTGTCTAAAAGTTCGGCAATCAAGACAGCGTTCCAGATTCCACCGAAACAGCTCGCTGCATGTGGGGCAAAAGCATGCCCCCTTAAAATCCGTGTCAGCTATCCGTATGGAGGAATACATCACGCAGCGCCTTTCCCTGCAATGGGTCAGACCCATGCTGTGCCCGAGCTCATGAATCGCAGTCTTTGTCAGCCGTTGCAAGAGCAGCCCTCTGTCAGGGGCTTCATTGTAGAACTCAGGAAATAGCCGGTGGGCAGATATTATCGAGCAGCGCCCATCAACCTGGGATACACCGTAAACATACCTGAGGGCCTGTATAAAGAGGTCAGCCTCGGTTACTCCCATGAATCTCAAGCAGTTTGATTCAACCTTCAGAAGGCTCTTCAGGATAGCATGGCAGTCGTACTGACCACGGCCCCTGTCCAGTGCCTGTCTGGGAAGGTCCAGAACCTCCACAACCTCGCAAACCATGCCGCAGGTTCCCCTGATGGCTTCGCCGAGTCTGTGCAAGAGAGGCATGTCACTGGGGCCGACGGGGCAGATTATGAGATGGCCTCGCAGCTCCGTTATGCTATCCCCTCTTGATCCCATATCGCTGCATCTTATTGTAGAGGGTCTGCCGGTCTATCTCAAGTTCCCTTGCCGCTCTACTTATATTCCAGTCTGTCTCCTCAAGAATTCTTTCAATGTGCGCCTTTTCGAGCAGTTTGATAGACTTTGGGTAACGACGTTCCGCCTTTTCCCCCTGCATGAAGGGGAGATCGCACGGAAGTATCTCAGATCCCCTTCCTATTACCACGCTCCTCTCGATAACGTTTTCAAGTTCCCTCACGTTTCCGGGCCAGTGATAGTCAATAAGAAGTTTCATTGCCGAGGGCGAAATCTTAATTTCTTCCCTGTTCATCTCCATGCAGTATTTATGGACAAAGACTTTTGCCAGAAGCGGTATATCTTCCCTTCTTTCCCTGAGAGGAGGCACATGGATTGCAATCACATTGAGCCGGTAGAACAGGTCCTCTCGGAATCTCTTCTCCTCTATGGACTTCTTAAGATCTCTGTTGGTGGCTGAGACAATTCTCACATCAATCTTCACGTCAATCTCGCCGCCGAGTCGCCTTATCTCGCGCTCCTGCAATACCCTTAAAAGATCAACCTGAGTCTTGAGGCTAATGTCGCCAATCTCATCCAGAAAAAGGGTCCCACCCTGTGCCATCTCGAAGCGGCCCTTCCTGGGGTGATCAGCTCCGGTAAAGGCGCCCTTTTCATAACCGAAAAGTTCGCTTTCCAGAAGGGATTCCGGCAGGGCTCCGCAACTGACTGCTATGAATGGCATGTAGGCCCTGTTGCTGTTTCCGTGAATGGCCCTGGCAATCAGTTCTTTTCCGGTGCCGCTCTCTCCTGTAATTAAGACAGTTGAGTCTGTGGGAGCTACCCGTGATATCAGATCAAAGATCTCCTGCATGGGCCTGCTTGCTCCGATTATCTCGTCAGAGACGCCGCTTTCTTTGAGCCGGGTCTTCAGAAGTATATTCTCCAGGACAAGATCCTTGTGCGCCAGGATCTTCTTTATTTGAAGATCCACTTCATCGGGGTCAAACGGCTTTACGAGGTAATCAAAGGCCCCTATTTTCATTGCCTTAACAGCGGTATCCACAGAGGCGTAGGCTGTCATCATAAGTATCTCTGAATCGGGGCTGATCTCCTTTACCTTTTCAAGAACCTCAATGCCATCCATGCCAGGCATCTTCAGATCTAGGAGAATCACATCCCATGCTCCTTCTCTCACCATGTCAACGGCCTCTCTGCCGTTAGCCGCCATACCCACATCGTATCCATCTTCCAGGAGCCAATCCCTCAGTGCCCCCCTCATGGAACTCTCATCATCTACCACGAGAATTCGAGGTTTCTTAGGCATAGTCTTCCCTGCTCATCCAAATGATTAAGTCTGATTAACATCAACACGTGGGCAACGAGACAATAAACATGCTTCCATTGCCCTCTTCGCTCTCCACTTCAATTGAGCCTCCGTGTCTTGTTATTATACCATAGACCACAGATAACCCTAGACCTACTCCTTTCCCCTCTTCCTTTGTCGTAAAAAAGGGGACAAAGATGTCTTTGATGTGTTCCTTTGGAATTCCGATGCCGGTATCGGATATCCTGATTTCAATAAATTTCTGCTTGTCCGATAACCTCGCTTCAACCGCAAGGGTGCCCCCATCGGTCATGGCCTCCGCTGCGTTCATCATGAGATTCAAGAGAGCCTGCTGGATCTGCCTTAAATCACATAGCAGGAGCGGAAGACTATCGGGAATCATCTTAATCAACTGAATGCCCTTCAGTGAAAGCTCATGTTCGATGAGAGGCAATGTCCTTTCGATTATCTCCCCAATGCTGTGCGGCTCAACCGAGGGATCTGACTGGCGCGAAAAGGCCAGGAGGTTTTTCACAATCTCCCCGCACCGCTTGGTTTCGGACTCCATAACGCCAAGGTAGCGCGAAATGTCCTGAAGCTTCTCAGGCTTGAACTGGTTTCTTCCGATAAGCTTCATTATCAACCGGGTATAGGTAAGTATTGACGCAATGGGGTTGTTTATCTCATGGGCGATAGTCGCTGCAAGTTTCCCAAGAGATGCAAGCTTTTCGGTTCGCTGGACCTGTTCCTGGGCGTCCCTGAGTTCTTCATAGGCCCGTCTGAGGCGTTCATAGAGATGGGCGTTATGGACCGCAACCCCTATTTGCGCTCCTATTGCTGACAAAAACTCCACATAGTCTTCAGAGAACTTGAATGGAGACTGGCTGGATACGGCCATCACACCGACTGATTCGCCATGGGATATGAGCGGAATATAAACAGTGGATCGCAGCCCTTCTTCTATCACCGGACTTATATAGGGATCTGAGCAATGTGCCAGGTTATCAATGACCTTTATCTTCCCCTGCTCTGCTGCCCTGCCCAAGAATCCATCACCTACCCCACGCCTTTGGATTTCCAGCCTCGATATAAATTCTTTGGAGAGCCCCTTATGACCTGCCAGCCTGAGTTCGGATCTCTCCTGCTCCATCAGGTAGATCCTTACACAGCCAAGCTCAAGGATATCCAGTATCATGTCAATTGTGCGCTGCAGGACTTCACTGAGATCAAGGGACGAGCTGACGGTCCAGGAGATGGAATTGAGGGCATGGAGTCTCAGGTTTCTTTTCTCGATCTCTTTGTAGGCATTCTTAGCTCTGGTTATATCCGTGATGATAAGAGCGTAACCTGTTATTTCACCTATGCGATCAAGGATCACGTTGGAGGTAATCAATGCATCAAAAATACAGCCGTTTTTGCCGACAATCCGTGATTCAAAATTGGCGATCACCCCCTCCCTGGATACCTTACGCTGAATATCGGCCAGATCCTTATCTCTTTCAAACATCACTTTGAGGAATCCCAGCGCAAGCAATTCGTCCTTGCTGTCGTAACCCAGTGTCTTAACCCCAGCCTGATTAATATCAAGTATCCGACCGCTTGAGTCGGTAAGCACAATGGTATCTCTGGATCTCTCAAATATAGTTCGATATTTTTCTTCGGACTTCTGAAGGGAGGCTATGCGCTCTGTGAGAATCGGGTCCACCCCGGCGCCTTCCCCGCTCAGTCTCTTTTCAAGGTCCCTTCTCCTGGTGATGTCAGTCGCTATCTCAAATACACATATGATCTCGCCTTTAATATTTCTTACGGGAATAGACTCAACACGCATGAGGGCAATCCGCCCGTCTTTCATTATGACTTTTTCTTCACTTACGTGTAACTTGCCGTCCTCAAATGATTTGGCAACAACGCAGCCTTCGCATTTGTTTTCGCGCCTTCTCCAGAGTTGATAGCAACGGGCATCGGGGCCGGCCACGAACTCGTTTCTAAAAAGATCATTGGCCATGATGACCTCATAGTTGCGATTGATCGCAACCACATAGTCAGTGACGCTCTGAAGCAATGTTTCGATGCCGCGGTCCACTGTCACCTGATTTGTTGAACTCATTAAGTCCTCGTATTTGGCTTTCTTTTCAAGATTACCTGTTCAGGCGATAAGATGAAGTCAAAAGGAATTCTGCGAGGACAAGGCCGCCTCTTATGCCGGTCCAATTTAACGCTTAATCCCAGGAGACCTGTCAGGACGGTTTACTGAATAGCCGGAGGAGTTGAAGGCCCTGGCTTACCAACTCTCAGTTGGAGCCCCGACCAGCTATAAAATCCTCAGTCATTTTGCAGGCCTCATCATCTGTTAACTGCACAGGGGGGTGCTTCATGAAGTAGGCACAAGCAGATTGGATCACCCCTCCCTGCCCCCGGTCAATGGCGAGCTTGCAGCATCTTATGGCGTCAATGACGACCCCGCCCGAATTGGGGGAATCCTCAACCGAAAGGCGCATCTCCAGGTTCATAGGGACATTGCCGAAGAGTCTTCCCTCCATGCGGATAAATCCAACCTTGTTGTCCTTCTGCCAGGGCACCCAGTCGCTTGGGCCTATGTGGATATTCTCCTCATCCAGCCTTTCTTCCCCGAGCTGGGACTGGACGGATTCGGTCTTGGACCTTTTCTTGGAGACAAGGCGGGTCCTGTCCAGCATGTTCAGAAAATCGGTGTTTCCGCCTGTGTTGAGCTGATAGGTGCGGTCCAGCTTTACGCCTCTTTTCATAAATAGATTAGCCAGCACCCTGTGAACGATGGTTGCGCCGAGCTGGGATTTTACATCATCTCCTATGAGAGGAAGCTTCTTTTCCTCAAAGCGGCATGCCCAATCAGGGTCGCTTGCGATAAAAACGGGGATATTGTTGATAAAACCTATGCCGGCCGCAAGGGCGCATTCGGCATAGAATCTGGTCGCCTTTTCAGAGCCAACCGGCACGTAGTTCAAGAGCATCTGGGCGCCAGATTTTATAAGGACGGCTATGACCTCATCCTGGCTGGGCTCTTTTTGATCGGAGAGGAGAAAGGTATATTTTTCATCATATTTCTTCATGTGATCGGCAAGGCCGTCCATAGCCCTTCCCATCATAACCTGGACGCCGATTCTCGGTATATCCGCGCAGATGGTCTTCGTGCAGTTGGGGAGCTGAAATATGGCCTCTGAAACGTCCCTGCCGACCTTTCTTTTGTCTATATCAAAGGCCGCCGCCACCTCTATGTCACCGGGCCTGTAACCTCCTATCTCCCAGTGCATGAATCCGATAGCCTCATCCGCGTTTGATCTCCTGCAGTATTCAATGCCCTGAATCAGTGAACTCGCGCAGTTTCCAATACCGGCGATTGCAATTTTGATCTTATCCATTCCCGATGCTGATCTCCCCGAAAAATCATAAATTAAAGGGTCAAGAAGATTAAGGCAATCAAAATAGAACCGTTAACCGGGCCGTGATACCATCCAGCCTGAATACAATGTGAATCTAATCACATCCCGATCATATCGTCAATATCAGCCGACCATCACCCGAGCTCTTTCAAGTCTTCTAAGATTTTCTCTTGCAAATTCTATGGATGGATCGAGTTCAAGGGCAAGCATATAATATCTTATTGCCTGATCCCTGTCGCCCATCTCCCGGTAATTGGAAGCTATATTGGCGTAGTCTATCGCCGAAGATGGATTGATCTTCAGGACTTTTTGAAAGCTTTCAATGGCCATTTCATGCTCTTTCAACTTGAAAAAACAAAACCCCATGAGGTTATAAATATCAGTCCTTTCGTCATCGTATCTTTCGGCCTTTTCAAGTACCTCAAGGGCCTTTCTGAATTCGCCCTTATCCTTTAAAGCCTGGGCCATGTATGAGAAAACGCTTGCAAGGTCTTCCCGCTTAGGCTCCAGGGAGAGGGCCTCATTGAGCATATCGAGTGCCCTGTCCGGTTCATCGAGCTTGAGCAGAGTCATCCCCTTATAAAACTTTACATAATATTTTCCGGGCATGATTTCATCTATATGCCGGAGAAGATGGAGGGCCTCCTCCGGTTCGCATTCATCCGCTATAAGCCTTGATGAAAACAATCCCACACTTGTTCCGGCGGCCCTTTCTCTGAAATGAGCGCCCGGAATTATGGTGTAAAAGGCCGGTATCCCCAAAAAAGGACTGGTAGTATCCACGAGAAAGACCTCCATCCCTATGCGGGATAAGGCTGACATACAGCGCTCCGCCTCTATTCTCATGTTTTCATGGGCAAGGTTCGGCAGATCGTCTATGGAAACAACCCTGTCGCTTCGCATGACAAAGGATGCTTCATCAAGGGTTTTAAATTTGGGCAGTCCGCTTGCCACATAGCCGGATGAAGTATTAAAATCCCCTGCCAGTTGGGCAACCTCGGTAAGTGCTCTTGACAAGGATTTCTCGGGGTTGGGAGTGGTTCCCGCAGTCCACACTATCTCGCTTTTATCCGGGAAGGTCGAGGGATCGTACGCCAGGACCCCGACTGAGGGGATACCGGTCTCAAGAGTGAAATCCGTTGCATACAGTCGCACGCCGACCCTCTTGTACTTTTCTATCAGCTCTCTTACAAGGGGGTCCCTTACGCTTGACAGGTCAATTGCCGCGGTGGAAATCCTCTTCCTGCTAATAAGGGATGAAACATGCCTTTCAATCACCTCACAGATACCCTGAAGGATTGCCTCTTCCCGGCAGTTGCCGGCGGAAGGACCGTTAAACTCGTTTATAGCAAAAAACCAGTTAAACGGTACGAGTACCTCTTCCTGCCTGGTGAGGTTATATGCCTGCGTCCACCTCAGCGGAACAAGAGAAAAGACCCTTCTCGCAATATCTAAGTCCTCGGATTCATCGTGCACTGAAGATGCTATTGACTCAAAAGAAATGGCCTTACCCTCCTCAAGCTCGTCATAGCGAGCGGGGAAAAAATGAACCGGATCCTTGCAGAAACTAAAAAAGCTGAATCTCTCGGCAAGCTCCATAACCGCGCTCGCCTCTGACTGAGTTGGGGTCCCCCCCTTTCCCATCTGTTTTTTGGTGCCTATTACGTCAGCCGCGTCTTTTCCGCAAAGACTTAAATAGACAGGGATACCCAGGCGGCCCGTGTCTATGCGAACCGTTCTATCAAGTATGTCCAGGTTCAGGGTCTTAAGTCTTTCCTTGAAACGCTTCACGGTTTCATCAGGCGGTATTTCCTTATCCAGGTCAACTGTATAGCCTTTATAGGCGTCTTTGAGTTCAATTCTATAACTCATTAAATCCCTCCTTGACCAATGGTCATGCCCGCGCAGGACGCAACGAAGCATAAAAATGCCCCACGTCACCTCGGACTCGATCCGGAATCCTGGTCGTCACTCCGGCGAAGGCGGGCCCAAGGACTGGATTCCGGCCTTCGCCGCTATGACTATTTATTTTCGTATAAAATCCATATAGATTGCAATTACGTATTCTTAAGCACCCTGTTCATGCGGCCTGTTTCATAACCCTCAAGGTCGAAAGCCGCGTGCTCGAATCCTATTCTTCTTAGCTCGGAGACGGCCTTAAGCCTTACTTCATCCTTTAATATCAATCGCATATCCGGCTTTGACGTCTCTATCCTGGCCACATCACCGTGATGCCTCACCCTAACCTGTTTAAAACCCAGAGATTTAAGAAGACCTTCGGCTTCCTCTATCATCGCAAGCTTTTCCACGGTTACGGTATTTCCGTAAGGTATCCGGGTCGCAAGACATGCATCGGGTTGAAGGTCCCAGGTATCCAGGCCCATCTGCCTGGAAATGGCCCTTACATCCGCCTTCGTAAGTCCGGCCTCTACAAGCGGCGCAACGGCCCCCGCCTCCCTGGCTGCTGCCTCCCCCGGTCTGTAATCTCTAAGATCATCCAGATTGGCACCGTGGACAACTGTTGCCATTGAATGTCGTGCCGCGATGGATGAAAGCTCCTTAAAAAGCATCTTTTTGCAGTAATAGCATCTCTCCGGAGGATTTGAGGTAAAGGCCTCAATATCCATTTCCCTTCCTTCAAAAACCACATGGGCTACCCCGAGCGCCTCAGCAATCCTCTTCGCCCTATCTACTTCTTCCTTCTTGTGAATAGGGGATACGGCGGTTGCGGCTACTACCCCCCCTTTCAGCACTTCCCGAGCCACGGCAAGCAGAAGTGAGCTATCAACGCCACCGGAAAAGGCAACGACTGCAGAGCCAAGGCGCCCCAGCTCCTCACGAAGTCGCTCTCTTTTTTGTATGAGATCCCTATCCACGCCTCAACCCTTAAAAAAATTGCAGACACCCTCCAACGCAACAGTTAAATGCCCTAATCCGGCCCGCGCCGCGATGGAATATCCCAAATTCCCGCTTCCAGCTTTCCGGTTCTTGGCTCCAGGCTCGCGATTCACAGCTTTCCGGATGTGTCGGCATCGAGAACAGGTGACCCTCATGCCCGAATGGGGTACAACTAAGGATGAAAATCTCCCGGCCTCCTATATCCCCACCCTCGCCGGGGGAGGGAAGGCTGGGAGTTATTTTCATATAAGCGTGCTCCGTGCTCTTGGTGTCATGAATGTTTCAAACGGGAAGCTCCTGAGCGATCTTTAGGGCCAGCTCGCGGCAGGCCTTGAGTCCCTCTTCGTCAGGCACATAATTAATCCTTACTCCAGGGTCAATTACCTTGAACCCGGTAGCCTCCAGTTCCTGATTGATAAGCTTTACAGCCTCCCCGCTCCAGCCGTAGGAGCCGAAGGCCGCCGCAACCTTGTTTTGCGGCTTTAGCCCCTTCATATAGGTAAGAAAATCGCTCACGGTTGGGAAAAGCCCATTGTTTAATGTGGGAGAACCGATGATTATGGCCCCGGCATCCAGGGCTTCCGTTATGATATCGCTCCTGTGGCTGGCCCTCAGTTTCAGAAGCTGCGCTTCGACGCCCTCATCCCCGAGGGCTTCCACGATGGTCTCCGCCATTGCCTCGGTGCTGTGCCACATGGTGTCGAAAATGACCAGGGCCTTTCTCTTTGGTTTCTGCTCGCTCCATTCCACATAGGCGTTGATGATCTTTGAAGGCTCCTTGCGCCAGATAATACCATGGTCAGGACAAAGCATATCCAGGGGAAGCCCCATCTCCCTTACCTTTGCCACCAGCTTCAGTATCAGAGGCGCATAGGGTAGAAGAATATTTGCAAAATATTTTCTCGCATGCGGCATTATCGCCTCGCCCACCTGATCGTCGAACCTCTCCAGGGACGCGTAGTGCTGTCCGAAGGCATCGCTTGAAAAAAGGATGCGGTCTTCCTTGGCGTATGTGAACATGCTGTCAGGCCAGTGCAGCATGCGGGTCTCCATGAAGCTAAGTGTCCTTTTGCCTATCTTGAGTTCCCCCCCGTTTTCAACCGGGTGGTAGTTGAACTTCTGAGCAAAGTGCTTTGACAGGTTCTTATGCCCCATCTTGGAGCAATAAAGGGGCTTATCCTCTCCTATTCTGTGCATCACCCTGGAAAGCCCCCCCGAATGATCCATCTCCGTATGGTTGCTTATCACG
>MNYJ01000132.1 GCA_001874005.1 Desulfobacteraceae bacterium CG2_30_51_40 | reverse complement strand
TTAAAGAGAGAGGGATAAAGGAAAGGGGCATTTTCACTCAGCCTTACAACAAAAGTTTGTGAACACGCTGTCAGGTGGTTAGTGAGTGCCCATCCGGAAATGGCTATTTTCACCGATTTCGGCGTTGGGCTCAAATTTTAATCCTCGAAATACGTCAATGTATTCCTGTGGTTAAAATTATCGCCCGCCTTGAACTCGACGAAACTATCTCATTTCCGGATGGACACTAGTGAACTATTGCTCTCAGAATTTCATAAGGTGCGTCCCGCACCCTTCTTTACTGTGCCTCAGCTGCTGCATCCAGCGGCAGCCGAATTCTTGTTTGCCTCTGTCAGCCTTTCTATAAACCTGGCCCACCATCCTTTCCGGGTACTGCCTTTCTCCAGCTTTTTCATATCGTTCCTTTCATGAACCGCTTGAGTTTTGAAATCAAACTCCAACTTTAATGGCCTGTCCATTTGCCGTTTCAATTATTTGACCTCGCATATATGTTATGTTATAAGGACTTGCGGATGCGTTTTCAACCTATTTGGAGGAGGAATGAGGCCATGAGCTCAGAGCATGTTCTTAAAGACAAGGTTGTCCTTGTAGTTGACGATGAACCTGACATCCTTGAAACAGTCGGCGAAGAACTTGACATGTGCATAGTGCACAAGGCAGGAGACTATGATACGGCGCTTCAATACCTTCTCAGTTACACCTATGACATCGTTGTACTAGATATTATGGGGGTAAACGGTTTCGAACTGCTTCGAAACTCAGTCTCCAGGGGATTCCCTACGGTGATGCTTACGGCACACGCTCTTTCGCCCGACTCCCTTAAGAAGTCCATCAAGCTGGGGGCCGTTTCCTTCCTACCCAAGGAGAAGATATCTGAGCTTAAGATCTTCCTTGAAGACGTTGTATTGGGAGGGGCAAGGCCTGTTTGGGCAAAACTCTTTGACAGACTTGGAAGTTACTTCAACAAGCGCTTTGGTCCGGACTGGAAGGAAAAAGATAAGTTTTTTAAGGAGTTCGAAGAAGAATTGAAGAAAGCAAACAGCGAAAAGAAAAACGGATAATCGGTAGATGGCCGGCTACCTCAAAGGGCTTGAAGAATACCTTGCCGCCAATTACGGCAAGTCCGCTTTCGATGATGCGGTTGTTTCACCCGATGTCTGGACCCTTCACGAGCATGGAGGTCTGATGGAAGAAGGGGTGATAGATGAAAACCTTCGCTTCGACATCCGCTTCAGTCCGAAAGGAATGCCTCAGAGAGTTATCCCCAAGGTAACGATAAAGTTTTTATATCCCTCCAGCGTATCGCAATCCGTCAAGGGATTGATAAAGATAGATGACAAGATAAGGGCTATGGAGATTGCCCCCATGATTTCTCCTGCCGGTCGTTACCATATCAAGAACAAGACCCTCTACCCTGCCATGGAGGGTAGGACGGTGCTTTTCTTCACCCTTTTGGAAGGCGAAATCCTTAAAGGGATCATAACGGATTTCAGCCGCTACGAGATTACCCTGTCGGTCAAAGGAGGTATTCCTGTAACAATATTGAGGCATGCGGTCTATGATCTTCGAGACAAGAAAGGCAGGTGCCTCCTTAAAGCATTCCAGAATATTCATAAAGATTGGGAGAAGTCTTCCTATTTCGTATCGGCATAACCCGGGTTCTTGTTGACGCCTACCCGCTATGACCAAACCGTCATGACACGATTTGTGTCACCCTGAGGATGAAAATCCTCTTCCAATCTCTTCTCTGTTTACGAGGCTATTTATTGCCTTATCGGTCAAGAACCTGTCACAAAAAACTAGAAAGTGTCCATCCGGAAATGAGATAGTTTCGTCGAGTTCAAGGCGGGTGATAATTTTAACCACAGGAATACATTGACGTATTTCGAGGATTAAAATTTGAGCCCAACGCCGAAATCGGTGAAAATAGCCATTTCCGGATGGACACTAGAAAATTATTTGACAAGGCTGGATATCGGCACGCAACAAGGTTCTTAAACGTTTTTGGTGCCGGCAGTTTTTCAGATTCTGGGTTGCGGGGGCGACCCGGCCTCATGACTTCTCGGCCGGCAGGGGCTCCTCCGGAAGGGATGCATTGTAGCCGCATCCTTTTTTGCGGCATTGAATCTTGGGCGTTGAGCCCTTCTTCCTTCTTATTGTCATCACCTTTGTTCCACATAAGGGGCATGCCCCGCCATAAGGCTCATCCCACATAACAAAATGGCACTCGGGATAATTACTGCAACCGTAAAACCTGGTGCCCTTCTTTGAAGAACGCTCCTTTATCTCTCCCCCGCATCCCTCCTCAGGACACGATACACCCGTTCCCGGGGCTTCCGTATAGGTGCACGAAGGATATCTTTCACAGGCAAGAAATCTCTGGCCGTTTCTGCCGGTTTTCAGGAGCATCTTGGCCCCGCAGTCTCTACAAATCTTTCCTGTGGGCTCTCCCTTTTGTTCAGCGAAAGGCCTTTTTTCCACCAGGGCCGGCCTTCCCTTCTCATCCCTTACGTAGTTGGATGTAAAGGAACACTTGGGATAAGCGCTGCATGAGAGAAAAAGGCCGTTTCTACCGCTCCTGATGGAGAGATTCGAGCCGCAATCAGGGCATTTCAGCTCCGTTAACACCTCCCCTTTCATGGAACTTTTCGCCTTTTCGAGGTCCCTGTTAAATGAACCGTAGAACTGCTCCAGTACCTTTGTCCAAGCTACTTCACCTCGCTCTATCCCGTCTAATCTCTTCTCCATCCTTGCCGTAAAGGCCATGTCCATGATATCGGGAAAATTTGCGATCAGTAAATCACTCACCAGAAAGCCCAATTCCGTAGGTTGGAAACGTCCTTTGACAGCAGAGACGTATTCCCTCTGATTTATATTTGAAAGTATGGCTGCGTAGGTGGATGGCCGGCCGATACCGTTTTTCTCCAGCGCTTTAATGAGGGTAGCCTCTGTATAGCGGGCGGGCGGTTGAGTGAAATGCTGGGCCGGATCCAGAGATAGGAGGGTAAGGCCCTGATCTTTTTTTAACGGCGGGAGCGGGGATTCTGCGCCCTTCTCCGCGTCGCCTTCTTGCGCGGCCTCCTCATAAAGAGATGTAAACCCGGCAAAGACCATAACCGAGCCCGAGGCCCTGAAAACGGCCTTTGCCGCTTCTATATCGGCCTGTGTCTCATCATAGAGAGCAGGGGTCATCTGCGATGCGATAAACCTCTTCCATATCAGGGAGTAGAGGACAAGCTGATCCCTGCTGAGGTAGGGAGCCGTCTGTGCCGGCTGTATTTCCACGTTAGCGGGCCTTATGGCCTCATGGGCCTCCTGCGCCCCCTTGCGGCTCTTGTAGGCGTTGGGCCTATCGGGAAAAAAATCCCTTCCCCAATTCTTTTCTATAAGTGCCCTGGCCTCGGTCAGCGCCTCCTGCGAGACCCTGAAAGAATCCGTCCTCATATAGGTAATAAGGCCTATCTGACCTTTTTCTCCAAGTTCCACCCCTTCGTATAGAGCCTGGGCTATGGACATGGTCTTTTTGGCCGAAAAACCAAGTTTCTTATAGGCCTCCTGCTGCAGGAGGCTCGTTATGAAGGGAGGAGGAGGATAGCGCTTCTTCCTTTTCCTTGCAACTTTTCCCACGGTAAAAGGCGCGTTCTTAACCTCTTCAAGGATTCTTAATGTTTCATCCTCGCTTTTAAGCTCTATCTTTTCGCCTTCGTATTCACTAAGACGGGCCCTGAATTCCGGCGGATCCACTGCCTTAAGCCTCGCGGTAAGAGACCAGTATTCACGGGGCTCAAATACCTGTATCTCCCGCTCCCGGTCGCATATCATCCTGAGGGCCACAGACTGAACCCTGCCGGCACTGAGTCCTCGTTTCACCCTCGACCAAAGAAGAGGCGATAGCTGATACCCTACAAGTCTGTCCAATATCCTCCTGGCCTGCTGCGCCTCAAACTTATCTTTGTTCAATTCCTCAGGAGAGGCGACTGCAGCCTTTATCGCCCTTTGCGTAAGCTCGTTAAACAGGACCCTCTTAAACCTGTCACCCCCTCCATTGAGTTCGCCGGCAATATGCCATGCGATAGCTTCACCTTCCCTGTCAGGGTCAGGGGCCAGATAGATCGTATCAGCTGCCTTTGCGGCAGCCTTAAGATCCCGTATGATCTTTTCCTTCCCCTTGATGATAACGTATTCGGGGACAAATCCTTGCGCCAGATCAACCCCCAGTCTGTTGGGCGGCAGGTCTTTAACATGGCCCACCGATGCCATTATCCTGAACCCGGGGCCCAGATACTTGCTTATGGTCTTAGCCTTTGCAGGCGATTCAACAATCAATAGATTCTGCCGGGTCATAGTTATCCTGCTCTAACAAACATTTTGCCCGGGAGCTGCTTTAATAGCCCCCTTAATTCCATTTCAAGAAGAATACCCAGCACCTTGCCGGGCTCCATGCTCACCTTCTCTATAATAGCGTCTATATGTACCGGATAAGACTCAACCGCATCATATACCGGTTTCTGAAGATCAGAGACATCGGCGATGTTCTCTTTCCCGCTTTCCATGTGCTCTTCATCCTTACACCCGGAGCCGATTCCCAGAGCAACCAGAATATCATCCGCCCTCTCAACCAGGGCTGCTCCGTTTTTAAGAAGAAAATGTGTTCCGGCGCTCTTTGGAGACTGAATGCTTCCCGGCACGGCAAATACCTCTCTGCCCTGTTCCAGGGCGGCGGCAGCCGTTATGAGAGATCCACTCTTGCCGGCCGCCTCAACCACTACCACTCCCAGAGATAAACCGCTTATTATCCTGTTCCTCCTGGGGAAATTCTTCCCCTCAGGGGGAGTCCCGGTGGAAAACTCGGTGATAACGCAACCGGTTTCGGCTATCCTATCAAAAAGGCTACGGTTCGATGACGGATAGACACGGTCTATACCGGTTCCCATTACAGCTATCGTAAATCCCTTAGCCTTGAGACATCCATTGTGAGCCGCAGTGTCTATTCCCCTGGCAAGCCCGCTAACCACACCTACACCTGCACCGGCAAGTCCCTCGGCAATGGCCTCTGCGGACTTTATTCCATAAAAAGTAGGCATCCTTGAACCTACCACCGCTACCAGGGGACGTATTTCAGGGATAGTAGCTCCCTTTGTGTAGAGAACCATGGGAGGGTCAGTGATCTCCTTCAGACGGCCGGGATACCCCCCCCCGCCGAATACGACAATACTAGCTCCTGCCTGCCGAACCCTCATATATTCAAGTTCGGGATCGGCGCTGAAAACCCTGGAGGCTATTCTTCTTGCAATATCCTTTCTGATCCGCCCCCGGGCGACAAGCTCAGCCTCACCCGCCTTGAAGATGGCCGAGACACTCCCGAACGTCTCAAGCAACTGCCGGAACGCGACGTTCCCTAGCCCCGGCACCAGGCTTAGAGCAAGCCATTCGCCCCTGTCAATCTGCTCTTCTTTCACAATACAATAAGCCTCTTAGCGGCTAAAATAGTAAATATTTCTTGTCGGATGTTGTCCACTAGGAGTCAGTGATATGTTACAACGCTGAAATATTTGTCAAGGTATTCTAACGCCCTCTTTCGGGAGAGCAGAGTGATGCCTTTCTTAGGACTTGTTCCACTTGTCTTTTGTCCGAAGCTCTGGTCTTCGCACCGGGATGAAATTCCCTCAGAGTATCCGTAACAACCGCTGTTGCAGTTTCGGGATAAACGTCTGTAATAATCAAATGACCTATAATGATATCCGGGCGGCCTTCATAGATATTCATTATCATACCCCTTGTGAGCCCCACGGAAGATCCGGCATTGAGATAGACCACGGAAAACTGGCTTATCATATCCATGGATTCCTTTGCAGCAAGAATAGTGGCGCCTATCTCCTTTTCGATCAAGACAGGCTCTATGCAATGCTCCTCCATCCCCCTCGGCTCCATAAGAATATCTCCTGCTGCGATCGGCACAAAGCTCTCAGTCAAGACAGCTGCGCAACCATATTCGGCAATGAGGCCTTCCAGCCTTGCCGTTCCAAGGAAATCCACCACAAAACCAGCCGGTTGACCTGTGGCAGGGGAGCGCACCTCCGACCTCACCCTGCCCACCGTAAGGGTTCTTCCAGAAGTACAGCTCTCACCTTCGGCCAGACTGACATATATCCTGTCACCTTTCCCGATAAGTACGAAACCGCTCTGGGCCTCCTTCACAACCCCTTTGGAAATCACCTGCCCGCTAGAAAGATAGCCCGATCCCCTCATATCCGTATAGGCCGAAAGGTCAATTCTATTTTTAACATCGGCATATCCTTCATCGGCTGCTGGCGATAAACTCATGAGGCGCAGGTTATCCCTTGAGAAGTCTCCTGCCGTGAAAGCCAAGAAAGAGATGACAAAAACCGTGAACTTCGCAAGACGCCCCATAGATACCCCCTTCGAAGATAGATCGCACTGATGGGACGGTACGTCCACACCGGATTTAGTGTCAAGCTCTTTTTCCTTTGAAAACATTGCAGTTGACCCTAGGAGTGACTTGACAATAAGATATTGGTGATTAATTTTAGACGTCTATGTAAAGATATTCCTGTAAAACTAAATAGTTAATGAATTTTTTCTAAGGATTGAAGAATGTTTTTGTTTTGGTGCGCCCATGAGGGCGTTTACTTAATTTCTGCATAAATATCTAAGGAGGTTTTTCTAGCATGAAGGTTAGGCCATTAAACGACAGGGTACTGGTTTTGAGACTTGAAGGGGAACAGAAGACCGCAGGAGGAATAATCATTCCTGATACCGCTAAAGAGAAGCCCCAGGAGGGAAAGATCATAGCAGTGGGGACAGGAAAGCTCAACGAAAAGGGTGAGCGCATGCCTCTTACCGTAAAGGAAGGCGATAAGGTGCTCTTCAGCAAGTATGCGGGAAACGAGATAAAGATGGATGGCGTCGAGCACATCATAATGCGGGAAGATGATATTCTGGCCATAGTTGAATAGAGTTTCAGGAGGAATAAGTAATGGCAGCCAAGGAGATTAAATACAGCGCCGCGGCAAGGGAAAAACTCACAAAGGGTGTTGATACCCTTGCGGACGTAGTAAAGGTTACACTCGGTCCAAAAGGCCGCAATGTAATAATAGAGAAATCCTGGGGGTCCCCCAAGATCAGCAAGGACGGCGTCACAGTCGCAAAGGAAGTAGAGCTTGAGGATAAGTTCGAGAACATGGGGGCACAGATGGTCAAGGAGGTCGCTTCAAAGACTTCCGACGTAGCGGGAGATGGAACAACCACTGCTACCATCCTGGCCCAGGCCATTTACAGGGAAGGTTCCAAGCTTGTAGCAGCCGGAGCCAACCCCATGGCCATCAAGAAGGGTATTGACAAGGCTGTTGAGGCCGTAACAGCCGAACTCAAGAAGATTTCAAAGCCCACCAAGGAAAAGAAAGAGATCGCTCAGGTCGGCACCATATCCGCCAATAACGATTCCACCATAGGCGACATCATCTCTGAGGCCATGGAGAAGGTAGGTAAAGAGGGTGTCATTACGGTGGAAGAAGCAAAAAGCATGGATACGACCCTTGATATAGTCGAAGGAATGCAGTTCGACCGAGGCTATCTCAGCCCATATTTTGTAACCGATCCCGAAAAGATGGAAGCCCATCTTGAAAATGCCTACATCCTGCTCAACGAAAAAAAGATCAGCAACATGAAGGACCTTGTCCCCATACTTGAGCAGATCGCAAGAATGAGCAAGCCCCTTCTTATCATCGCCGAGGATGTGGAAGGAGAGGCACTTGCAACGCTGGTAGTCAACAAGCTGCGCGGCACCCTCCAGTGTGTTGCGGTAAAGGCGCCCGGATTCGGAGACAGACGCAAGGCGATGCTGGAGGATATTGCTATCCTCACAGGCGGCCAGGTAATAAGCGAGGATCTCGGAGTCAAGCTCGAGAAGATAACCCTCAACGACCTCGGAACCGCAAAGAGGATTTCGATTGACAAAGACAACACCACCATTGTTGACGGTGGAGGAAGCAGGCAGGCCCTTGAAGGAAGGGTTAAGCAGATAAGGGCCCAGATAGACGAAACCACCAGTGATTACGACAGAGAGAAACTTCAGGAGCGCCTTGCAAAACTCATAGGCGGCGTAGCCGTTATAAACGTCGGGGCTGCCACTGAGGCGGAGATGAAAGAGAAGAAAGACAGGGTGGAAGACGCCCTCAACGCAACCAGGGCCGCCGTGGAAGAAGGAATAGTGCCTGGCGGAGGTGTTGCTTATATAAGGGCCTTAAAGGCGCTTGAATTTTTGAAATTAGATGGCGACATGCAGCTTGGAGCCAATCTGGTAAAGAGGGCACTGGAAGAGCCGGTAAGGCAGATTGCCAATAACGCCGGATTCGAGGGCTCCGTTGTAGTACAGAAGGTCATTGGCGGCAGTGATGACTTCGGCTTCAACGCCGAGGCAGGCAAATACGAAAATCTCATTGCGGCAGGCATCATTGACCCGACGAAGGTGACAAGGTTTGCGCTTCAAAACGCAGCTTCCGTGGCTGGTCTCCTATTGACCACTGAGGCGATGGTCGCAGAAAAGCCCGCACCCAAGAAACCTGCGGCTCAGCAGATGCCTTCTGAAGACATGTATTAATAAACACTCTGCATTACAATGCCGGGAGAGACAGTTCTCCCGGCACTTCCTATGCCCTTCCCGGGCGACGGACCTCAACCTTATGAGATAAGGAAAGAAAGCGAATAAAGTTATTTGGGAAGGAGGATGTTTGCCGGTTGCCCATCTACGAATATGAAAGCCTGGAGCCTAAAAAGGGCTGCCGCATGTGTGTTCGTCGATTTGAGGAAATACAGGCAGTCAACTCCACCCCTCTTTCCGTATGTCCCGGATGCGGAAGGCCAATAAGAAGAATAATCTCCGCGTGCCATTCCGCTGTGATGGAGGTATCTCCGGAGTACGCCCGCGTGGCGGATAAGATAGCCGGCTATGAGCGAGAAGGCATGTGGAGTCACGCAGCCGAACTTGCCGACAAGCATTCCGAGCACACAAAAGACCCATCGCTTAAAAACAGAGCTCTTGAAGACTACAAGAAGGCCGGGTATAGTCTCGACACCCTTGAAAAGCACTCTACATCAAAAGATGACTAAAGGAGGTCGGTAGAATGATTTTGAAAGGATCAATCTGGAGGATCCGTGCAGCTTTAATGCTTTTTATTGCCCTGCTGGTCAGTACGGCTGTTCCGCTGTCGCTCCGTGCTGATGAAGCAAAAAAGGATAACTCGATAAGGGGAATTTTTGTTGCACCGGAATATACAGGAGTCGTAATCCCCCGAGCGCAGGAGCTGTCACTTGATTTGACCGTGAAGAACAAAGGCAAGCAGGACGAACTGGTTAATCTTGTTCTTACCGAGGTAGCAACGGGCTGGAAAGCAAGACTTAAGACATACGGTTTCGGAATAACAGGGACCTATGTTGAGCCTGAGAAATCCAAAAGCATCACTCTTCATCTGGAGCCTGAAGGAGAAATTGCCGCCGGACAGTACAATTTCGCAATAGCCGCTGCCAGCCTTGACGGCTCTCAAAAATCCGCCTGCCGGATCACGGTAATTGTGGAAGGAATAAGCGAGGAGGCAAAGCCCAAGGGGGTCAATATAGCGACATCATATCCGGTCTTGAGTGGGCCCACGGACGGAAAGTTCGAGTTTTCCCTTGAGGTGGAGAGCAAGCTCGATAAGGAGGGGATATTCAACCTCGCGGCCCAGGCCCCAGAGAGATGGGAGATCAACTTCAAACCTGCCTACGATGAAAAACTTATTTCGAGCCTGCGTCTCAAACCAAACCAGAGTCAGACCGTCGCCGTTGAGGTAAAGCCATATCCTTTGGCCAAGCCCGGGGAATATGCGATAGGAATCAAGGTTAACTCTCCCGAGGCCAAGGGCGAGGCCGAGCTGAAGGTGATCCTTAAAGGCATCCAGAAAATGGATGCTGGGACGGTAAACGGCCTCCTGTCTCTCCCTGCCGTTCGTGGTCGTGAGTCCAACATATCTTTTTATATCAAGAATACAGGCTCCTCTCCATTGACCAACGTTCAGCTCTTCTCACTGAAGCCGGAAAATTGGAAGGTCAGCTTTGATCCTGAGAGAATTGATGTGCTCAACACTGAAGAGATCAAGCAAATAGAGGTTGTTATCACTCCTGCAGAAAACGCGCTTGTGGGCGATTATTCCGTAGGCCTGAGCGTAGAGTCAGGAAGGGTATCCAAGACAGTTGAACTGAGAGTTACCGTGCAGGCCTCGACTCTGTGGGGCTGGGTAGGGATAGGGGTCATCCTGCTGGTACTGGCGGGACTTGTAGCCCTGTTTATCGGCCTTGGAAGGCGTTAGACATGGAACCTGCAGCCATAATAGAGACCATAAATATCACCAAAAAATATGGTTCGCAGACTGCCGTAAGGGATCTCAGTTTCCAGGTTGAAGAGGGAGAGGTCTTCAGCTTCCTCGGGCCTAACGGAGCAGGCAAGACCACCACCATACTGATGCTCCTCGGGCTTACCACGCCGTCTTCCGGCGCCGCAACCGTATGCGGGCTTGATCCGGTTAGAAATTCGAGGGATGTCAAACGCCTGGTCGGATATCTTCCCGAAAATATGGGATTTTACTCTGACCTAACTCCTCTTCAAGGCCTCGATTATATAGCGGAGTTGAACGGCATTCCGGCGGACGTAAGAAGTGAACGGATACGGAGATCCCTTGAGACGGTGGGGCTGACCGAACAAATCAGGAAAAAGGTGGGCGCCTTTTCCCGGGGAATGAGGCAGCGCCTGGGAATCGCCGAGGTGCTCATCAAGGAGCCAAGGCTGATGATCCTGGATGAACCCACCCTTGGATTAGACCCTGAGGGAGCAGCTCAACTTATAGAGCTTATCAGGTCCCTAAACAAGGAGAGAAGGATGACGGTTCTGATTTCATCCCACGATCTTACTCAGGTACAGAAGATATCACATAGGGTAGGCATAATGCTCAAGGGCAGTATGATCGCCGCCGGCTCCATGGCGTCCCTGGCGAAAGAGAGTCTTGGAATCGAAGATGGGCGATTCTCCCTTGAAGACATCTACATGAAATACTTTAAAGAGGTCTGATATGACTGGTCTTTGTGCTATATTCAGGAAGGAGTTGTCTGACCATTTCAGCAGTTACCGTTTTGTTATATTATTTGCTCTGATCGCAATGGTCAGTTTCATCACGAGCTACATGGCGGGCATGCAGTTGAGTGATAATCTGGAGGCCCTTTCAAAGACAAGGTTCCCTTACTTGATGCTCTTCAGCACCCCGGGGGCTGTTTTTTCCATGGTTCAGTTCGTGGCCTTCTTCGGCCCCCTGATCGGCCTGGTGCTTGGCTTCGATTCAATAAACAGGGAGAGGGCCCACGGGACCCTTATCAAGATCGTATCCCAGCCCATCTTCAGAGACGCGGTAATAAACGGCAAATTCCTTGCGGGCGTGGTAACCATCCTGGTGATGCTGGTTGCCATTGTGATGGTCATAACCGGATTCGGCCTCAGCATAGTAGGGATAGTACCGACCTTTGAGGAGATCTGGCGTATAGCGGTTTATCTCATTATGAGCGTATTTTACATTTCGCTCTGGCTGGGAGTTTCAATATTGTTTTCCATCGCCTTCAGGAGCATAGCGACATCAGCTCTTGCATCCGTGGCATTATGGATATTCCTATCCTTTTTTGTGACCCTGGGGGCCGAGGCCGTTGCAGACTCCATAGCACCCATTGAAAAGCAAGACGTTCAAGCCGAAACAATCATGAGGAACGTTCGAATAAAGGAAGGACTTTCCCTCTTGTCTCCCATGGTGCTTTACTCCGAGGCCACTACAACCATAATAGACCCGATGAGGAAGACGACCGGCACGATGCTCTTTATGACCCCTCTGGAGCAGATACTGTCTTCACGGTTTCAGAATCCCTTGAGCCTGTCACAGAGCCTTATCGTGGTATTTCCTCATGTCACGGCCCTGATAGCCCTGACACTTATCTGTTTTGCCGTCTCCTACATCCTCTTCATGTTGCAGGAGATACGGTCCTGACCTTATAAGAAAGTGCCAACCTTGATAACGGGGCCGACGTTACTCTGGAATCTAGCCTATAGTTTTTTTTGTATTCCTCTATGCGCCGGCCTTGTGTTATCTTCCCTAAGAAAGTTTATGAGTTGAGGGTAAAGGATGCTTGACCTGATTTCGCGGGGAGGGGTTTTCATGTACCCCATTGTGCTTTGCTCCATTGCGGCATGCGGCGTTTTTCTTGAAAGGATGTGGGCGTTGCGCCGAAGCAGGGTAATACCCCCGGACTTCATGGAGCATATAGAAACGCTCCTTCAAAAGAATAAGATTCCGGAGGCGGTGTTTCTCTGCAAAGGCTATTCCGCCCCGATAGCAAAGGTGTTTCTTTCAGGTCTAAAAAAATGGCAGGGCGGCTTCTGGCTGGTAAAGGAAGCAGTTGAGGAGAGAGGAAGCAGAGAAGCTCGGATACTGGAAAAAAACGTAGGCATCCTTTCCACTATAGCAAACCTTTCCCCGTTGCTGGGGCTCCTTGGCACCGTATCAGGCATGATAAAGATATTTAATGCCCTATCCCTCCAGGCAACCGCAGCCACGGCACCCCTTGCAGCAGGGATAGCCGAGGCCCTGATCACAACCGCCGCAGGCCTCTGCGTTGCAATACCGGCCCTTGTCTGCTATAGATTCCTGAGAGAGAGGGTGAACTCCATAATAAGCGACATGGAGGAGAGTTCAATAAAGATAGTGGAGCTTATCGAACGCCATCAACCGACCGGAAAGATCATTGCCGGGGCGGGCGGAACAGGCAATCATAGAGCAGACTGTCATGAAGTTTGAAAGGCAGATAGAAGAAGATACCAGACTGGGGATCACTCCCCTTATTGATATTGTATTTCTCCTGCTGATCTTTCTTGTAACGACCTCACATTTTGATCAGGCTGTGGGGATAACGGTCACTCTCCCTAAGACTCAAAGCAGCAATTATAACGCCGCATCGAAGAGAAATATCATTGTTATAGACAAAGATGGTCTCCTATATCATAATGGTGCAGTACTCAGCGAAAAGGGCCTGCCTGATATCCTAAAGGGATTCGCACAGGCTTCCTCCGCTCTTGTGGTTGAAGCAGACAGGGATACGGCATACGGAAAGGTTATTGAGCTGATGGATATGGCGAGAAATTCAGGCATAAGCTCCATTGTCATGGCGGCGCAGCGCAAGGACACTAAAAAGAAACGATGAAGCACCTAAAAAAGATATCCCCATCCGTTCTGATCATGATCCTTATAATAATCATTACCGGGGTCTGGCTGGGTCTTAACGATAACGGCTTTCTAAGCCTCTACAGGGAAAGAAATGAGCGGGAACTTTACTTGGAGAAAATAAGCACACTCGAAAAAGAAAACAGAGCGCTTATTTCTGAGATCAAACTGCTTAGGGACGATCTGCAGTATGTGGAGTCGGTTGCGAGGCGGGAACTCAATATGCTTAAGCAAAATGAAGTCCTTTTCAAATTTGCGCGTAAGGAAGCCTCTAACTGAAAAAAGCAATTTTAGCGTTTTTGAATTACATCCCGCTTGATTTAAGGGAGAGGTTGCGAACTGGCCAGGCCGATGGATGAAAAACAATCAGGTGTGTGTTCTACAGGCTCTCTGACACCTTTTCTTCTGCATTTGAAAGAGCAGGAAAGATGGGGAGAGATAGCAGACAGGTGTATTAAGTTGCTGGCCTTCTGCCCCGGTGATATCCAAACAAGGACGTTGCTGGCAGAGGCCTATCTTGAAATGGGCTTTCTGTGTTCCGCCGAACAGGAATACCGACTGATAGAAGCGGAATTAAAGAGGCTTTCAGATGCCTGCAGGATGCATCCGGCTTCCTTCAATAGTAAAAGAAGAGCCCCTGATCCGACTGACACACTCGATGAAATATCCGATCAGGAAGAAGCCCTTTCGGCTTCCGAGCTTGCTACGCCGACCATAGCAGAACTTTACCTCTCCCAGGGTCGCAAAGCAGAGGCGATAGCCATCTATGAGAAGATGATTGAGAACTCTCCCCGGGACGATGCCATAAGGCAGAGGTTGACTGAAATCAAGTCCCCCCTCTCCCGGCCCGAAGCATCTGAGCCGACCGGAGAGGAAACCCGGAGGGCAGTTTATCTGACGGCTGTACTTGAGGATTGGTTGGAGAGAATCAGGAAATCAGCAAATGCTGGCTAATGACATTTTATCGTTCAATTTTGCTGCTACGGGGATAGGAAGCGTTCCCTTTACAGATGTGGAAACCACCTGCAGGGATATCTTCGGCATCCTTCCATTCGTCCCCTTCTGGCCCCAATTCGTAAAGAGAAGCAACCTTGAGAATATGCTCCTTCAATTTACTGAGGGACTTACTTTTCTTTTAGTAGATGAGAGACTGGGTTCCGTCACGGTAGCAGAGGTTAAGGACAGGGAATCCCACCTGACTCCCTTCTATGAAAGCTATCTCTCAGATGACCTTGACGCATTTGCTATAAGCAGGAATTTTGCCCCCGGACTATACAAGATGATTGATCTTGCAATATCAGGCCAATACGGCAACGGAGGATTTATCAAGGGGCAGACGGTCGGGCCTTTCACCTTCGCCGCAGGTGTCGTTGACCGGGACGGAAGGGCCGCACTTCACAACACCGAGATATTTGAAGCCATTGTATCAGGTCTTTGCGCAAAGGCCTTGTGGCAGACTCGGTTGCTTGCTTCATGCGGAAGAAAGCCGATAATATTTTTTGATGAGCCTTACCTGGCCGGATTCGGATCGGCATTCTGCACGGTTCAGGCAGAGCAGGTATCCGATGTCATGAGCAGAATGATAGGATATCTCAAGGAAAGAAGCGATGTTTTGGTCGGGGTGCACTGCTGTGGAAACACGGACTGGGCCATGCTCCTGGATGCCGGCTTTGATATAATTAATTTCGATGCATTCGGTTACCTTGATTATTTTATTCTATACCACGACAAGATATTGGAGTTTTTGAGCAGGGGGGGAATAATAGCCTGGGGGATCGTTCCCACATCGGAATTCAGAGGCGGCGAAAGACCGGGAGATTTGGTATCCAGGCTTTCAGCCGGGCTGGAGAGGCTTTGTAGCGAAGGATTCAGCGCAGATACCTTAAAAAGGCAATCCCTCCTTACACCGGCCTGCGGAATGGGCTCGATGGATTCCCAAAAGGCAGAAGAGGCGCTCCGGCTTCTTTCAGACGTTTCACTAGCCCTTGGAAGATAGCGCAGGCTCATGAGAGCCTTCAGGTTAAAGCCTATTATCTTCATTCTGGCACTGATGGCCTGTCAGCTCTCCGGATGCTTACCCCTTCAAATGCCCCTTCACCAAGACCCTGATCGGCTTACGGCAGCCTGCGATTCCCTTAGAAAGCTCGTTACCTCAAGCACTGAAACGGCAAGTGCGGCTTTAGGTCTGGAAACTCTTTTCAGATCAAAAGTTGACACTGAAGATGTACCATGCATTTCAGGCGAAATAAGACGGATACTCTCAAATCCCCTTGATATCAGCCGGTTCATTTCGGATATGGTCTTCACTCCCCGGGATCCCTTGTGGCCGGGAGGGATTGAGCCCGGCATGTTACCTATCATGACTCGTTTCATGAAAGTGGTCTCTCACAACAATCTCTCCTTATTCCATTCACCGAAGAACTTTGATCATATTGATCTTACAGCTTATGCCGATCTGATTGCCTCTATCCTGGAAGAGGCTGGAGGCCACATAAGAAATGCATTTTCCGGGCTTTCCGAAGATGAATACAAGACCCTGCTCACTTACTCGCTCGCTTTTCTCAGCAATTTCATTTCCCCTGGCCTTCTCAAAGATGAAGATTTGACGCGATTTATCCGCATTGCCTCAAAGGTGGATAGTAATGAAATTAGAGAAGCCTTTATGAGCCTGGCCTGGCTATTTTCTGTGGAGCACATCGGCATTCTGAGGTATCTTTCCTCCCGCGCCGATAGTTTCGAAAGTGTTCAAAAGAAAGGCCGATCATTGGGCGGAGAAATCCTCTTATCGAGGCAAAGCAGATCCGGGCTAATTGTAATCGGAGGACCGGGATCTAATGTCTATACGAAAGATACCGCCGTCATAATAGACCTTGGCGGAGACGACACTTATCTGAACAACTCCGGATCGCCGGTCTATGAAGGCAATGGCTTGGAGATAAGCAGGATGACCCCTTCTGCCTCCATCGTAATTGACGTCAAAGGAAACGACTCGTACATGAGCACCAGAACGGGTTCCATGGGATCGGGAATTATGGGCGTGGGCATCCTTATGGATATTGAAGGAGAAGATACCTACAGCGGTTCGATCCTCAGCCAGGGTTCAGGTTTTCTCGGGATCGGATGTCTTATTGACTTACAGGGAAATGACCTTTACAGCGCCCAGGAGATATCTCAGGGCGCAGCCCTTTTCGGAAATGGATTACTGCTTGACGGAAGAGGAGACGACAAGTATTCAGGCGCAAAATATATCCAGGGCTTCGGGGGGCCGGGAGGAAGGGGATTGCTTCTCGATATTTCAGGAAACGATCTTTACACCGCCGGAGTAAAATACGGCTCTACCTACGGCACCCCGGGGGTATATCACACGGTAGCACAGGGGGCAGCCTGGGGATTGCGGGGAAAGGCCGCAGGCGGGGTGGGGATACTTCATGACACGGCTGGAGACGATATCTACATTGCAGGCAATTTTTCCCAGGGCACAGGCTACTATCTGGGGCTGGGAGTTCTCATGGATGATGCAGGAAACGACCGCTATGTAGGAAGCCGCTACTGTCAAGGGAGCGCCGCCCACCTTGCCGCAGGTATCATTCTTGACCGTAAGGGCTCAGACAGTTATACCGCCCGCATCGCTGCGAGCCAAGGCGGAGCTTGGGATATGGCATTTGCCTGCGCCCTGGATTTTGAAGGAGACGATGTATATGAAGGAGGAGATCTGGCCATGGGTGCCGCAGCACAGAATGCCATCGGGTTTTTCTACGACGGATATGGAAAAGACCGGTACACGGCAAGCTCCATGGGATTTGGATATGGAGGGGATCTCACTTATGAAGGGGGAAGGCAGGCATCCAATCTCGGGATATTCCTGGACACCGGAGGCTGCAGTGACCTCTACGGCATAAAAGACCTCGCAAACAATCTCCGCCTGCAAAGAGGAGAAAAAGGCATCTTTGTTGACGAGTAGAGTCAGGGCTGAATGGCACTATATCACGTTTATATGAAAATGCCCCTTTCCTTTACCTCTCCCCCTTTGCCGTCGAAACGTCGTGATGATGCGGCATTATTCCCTCCCCCTCGACGGGCTGGGGTGGGGGTGATTTTCATGCTTCGTTGTGCCCCTTTTGGGCATGGGGGTTTATATGAAAATGCCCCTCGCTTTTACTCCTCCCCCTCGACGGGGGAGGGAGGGGTGGGGGTGTTTTTCATCTTTTCTTGTGCCCTATACAGGCATGGGGGTTAGAGGGGAAAGCGTGTATCTCCTGTGGACGGAACTTGCTTTTTAAGTAAGATACGCGACGAATCGGTTGGTAGGCTCGCTGATTGATGAGGATAAAAAACAGGTCTATAAAATACCGCCCGTCAAGGCGGATAATATATCTGACGGCTGCAATCACTTACTGGTTTTTAAGCAGCTTGCTGCACCTTAAGGTATCTCTTTTTCTCATCTCACCTCTACCATTTTTTCAAAACGGAATCAGGCCCTCAGATCTCATACTTCCTCTGTCGTGGGTAGCTGCGGCCTCCCTCCTGAGCTTGCTATCCCTTCAGCTTTTCAGACACTCGATCGGATGGGGAATGATACTGTGCGTTTCCCTATGGTCCGCTGCGGTATTGGCCGCTAACTTTCTCCTGGTTTCTACCAGCAACGAATATATTCACTATCCTCAGTACGCATTCCTGGCCATCCTGCTTCAAGGAGCTTTTTCAACGCAGCGACATCAATTTCCCATAACCCGCATCCTTTTCTGGGCTGTACTTCTGGGCATCGCAGACGAAGCATTCCAATACTTCTATATCTGTCCTTCCTACGGAGATTATCTTGATTTCAACGACTTCGTCTTAAACGAACTCGGTGCGATAGGAGGCATCATCATAGCGGCTCTAATGGGTTCAGGAGCAAATTCCAAAGGCATAAGCATCGGCAGGAAGGAACTTACCGTTTTAACGTCTATACTTATAGCGTTAGCCGCTCTCTCCTTTTCCGGCATCCTCAGGGTTACCCCTCCCCATGAGATACCTCCAGGAGGGGTTTATAGGATGGAAGGAAAAACTCGAGTGTTTTTGGAAAGAAAGCCTCACATAATGGGAAGCAGGCAGAAGGCCCAGGGAAGCGGGGGATATTACGTGCTCACAGTGGCTGAGGGAACGGCGGTTATTGTATCTGTATTTCTAATAGTCTTGTTCTGCGAGATCCATTCCGTAAGAAGACTGCCCGCTTGATGCATCTTGCCTGATTCCATGATAGCCTTGTATGAGTTCAAAAATCCTTGGTAGGCGCGGCTTCATCCGCACGTTAACTGTGAGCCCTGCGTCTGAAAACGCGCCTACAGAAGCTGATTGCCGCTCTACATGTCATGATCTGCGCAAAGCCATACCAACGAGCTGATACATAGCTAGTGTCCATCCGTTAATGGCTATTTTCACCGATTTCTGCGTTGGACTCAAATTTTATTCTTCGAAATACCTCAATGTATTCCTCTGGTTAAAATTATCGCCCGCCTTGAACTCGACGAAACTATCTCATTTACGGATGGACACTGATTAATGGGCCAGGCTCTTTTTGCCGCAATATCCAGCTCAGCCATAAGCGTCTTCCCGTTCTTTTCCCTGCTCCGGAGACGCAGTCTCAGACAATTTAACCTTGCTTCAGCGTAGTGAGAAAAAACGATCCGTCCATTCTTCTTGTCAACTGAAGGCCGAAGGCCTCTATGGTATCGGACAGGGGTCTGCCGAAATAAAACTCCATTTCGGCAAAAGGCACACCGAGTCTTTGATTGGTAAAGGGCCTTATATGATAGTCGAATCTGATCAGTTCCAAGAGATTCTGAACGGCGCTCTCTCCCTTTTCCCCTATCGCCCGCAGAAGTTCTTTTACCATCTCATAACCGCATCGGCTTTCATGCTCATCCATCAGGAGGAGTGTTTTCTCGTCCCTGACCATGTCCCACCTGGATGCCCGCGGCTGGGCGTAAATCTCTTTAAACTCGGAGTCGTCCCAGCATTTCATGGCCCTGCACTGGCACGGTCTTTCCTCATATATGAGGCATGTGGCCACTTTATCATCAAAATGCAGAAAAACGCAGCCTTCATCACCGGGCCTTTCCCTTATCTTTATCATCTCAGTCGGGGAAGGGCCTATCCTTCCATTTAGATTGTCATAGACCGGCTCTCCAATCCTGATTGTATAAAGATCTTTCAATGGCATAAGACCTGATTCAATCATCCTGACATCCGATAGATGCAGAGTCGGGCTGGCCTTCCGGCAACACTCGCCGCATTTGATACATTCGGTTCTCTCCTCTTCCATGACTCCCCTTTCAACTTCAATACTGCCGCAAACATTACCAGTTTGCACTCCCATTTACAACTCATGCATCAGCTATGGCCGCAGATTTTTGCACACCTGGAAAAAAACCTTCAACATCCCCATTGATCCCTTGAGTTGTCTTTGCATTATGGTTCTGATAAGAGATAGGATAAGACTGTAACGGATTAATGCTTTTTTGTGGTTTTTTTCTCTTAAACTCATGAGAAGGGAGAAAATATATGTTTGAATTCTTTCTAAACGACAAGGAAAAGGCTTATTGGAATGAGGCGCGCGATTTTGTAAAAAACGACATCTCCACAGAGCTGATAAGGGATATGGATGCCGGAAAGATAGAGACCGGCAGACCTCTTGTTGAAAAGGCCGGCGCCAAGAACCTTCTGGGAGCCCGCTTTCCTGTCAACTATGGAGGCAGGTCTCTTAACTGGACGGCTGAAGTCGCAGCCGTGGAAGAGGTGGGGGTTCTGGGCACTTCTCTTTCCTGCGCCTTTGTGATGCCGAGCATTGTGGGCGAAGCATTGAATCTTTTCGGATCCGATACCCTCAAGGAAAAGTACCTCAAGCCCACGAATCAGGGAATACTTTACAGCGCTGAGGCCCTTACAGAGCCAAGGGGAGGCTCGGACTTCTTCGGCGCAACTACCATGGCGGTGCGGGACGGAGATCATTATATCCTAAATGGTGAGAAGCGATTCGTAGTCGGTGCCCAGGACTCCGATTACTTCCTGGTCTATGCCAAATCAGCCCCTGATGCCGCTCCTCATGAATCCATAAGCTGTTTTATTGTTGAAAGGGCGATGGGTGTAACGGTTCAAAGCATCTACAATCTTCTGGGTACAAGGGGCGGTGGCACGGGGCGGCTGGTTTTTAAGGATGTGAAAGTACCGATCGAAAATGTGGTAGGAAAACTACACGGGGCCTATCAGATCTTCAACCGAATGATGATCCCCGAGAGGCTTTTAAGCGGAGCCGGCGCTGTCGGTATGGGCAGAGCGGCGATAGAGGTGGCGGCCCGATACTCGACCAGGCGAAAGGCCTTCGGAAGCACCATCAATAATTTCCAGGCAGTCAGCTTTATCATGGCGGACGCGGTCGCCTCCCTGGACGCGGCAAGGTCTCTGGTCTTTGCAGCAGCAAGGCTCGTTGATTCGGGAGGTGACGGAAGAAGGCTTGTAAGCGAGGCAAAGAAGGTGGGGACGGAATCCGCATGGATGGCCATCAATAACGCCATGCAGATGATGGGAGGCATAGGTTATACGACCGTGTATCCCATCGAAAGGTTCCTGCGGGACTGCCGCCTCGCCATGATATGGACCGGAACAAACCAGATTATGAACCTCCTCATCCAGCACGAATACTATAAGGAGCTAAACCGGAAGAAGGGCGACGCTAGAGACGTGGAATTTGACGCAATCAGTCCCGACGAAGAGGAAAAGAACTACGGTTAGAAGACCATGGAGGATTATCAGGGATGATTCCGGAGAAGGCGCCGAGAAGTTCGCTGCTGTCCGGGGTGCGCTCCATTGCCGCCTTGGAAATCCTGTGCCTGCCTACAAGGAATCTCTTTCGCTCAAAGGGAGTAAGGCTGTATAGCATGTCGAGATTGTCGCCTCTGTAAACAGGAGATGAGTTGCCAAGCTCCATGAAGGCTTCTTTGACATGCTCCATGGCTCGCTCCGAATCCATGGCTGCATGGCGCCATTTGCGCAGATGCCCGGTAAGACCGTATTTTTGACGCATATCCCGCTCATATATAGGACTCATCGGATAGAGACAGAAGGGAAAAAGGCTCCAGGTCAGGCAGCCATCAGCTTCAGGGTGCTCAAGGCTCTTTATGAAATCCCTTGTCCGCAAGGCGCTCTGGTCTGTTTCTCCCGGAAACCCGAAGATAAAATAGCATGAACAGTTGATACCGTGCCCCAGAAGCCTTTCCACCACCTCGCGATAGACCTCAGGGTCCGCCTGTTTGTTCATGTTTGAAAGCACCTTCGGATCGGCTGATTCAAGGCCCATCTGCACCTCGATGCAGCCGGCCTCCTTCATCAGTTCCACATCCATATTCTTCAATGATGCGGCCCTGATCATCGTCATCCATCGGATATCGAGCTTCTCCATGACAAGTCTTCGGCAGAAATCATCCATATCCTGCTTGCCGAGCCTGAAATTATCATCCACAAACCAGACAAACCTTATGCCCCTTCCGGCCACTGCCCTTAGTTCGTCCATGAGCCTCTCGATAGGCTTTACGTATATGAGGCGCCTGTCCTTGACAAAACTGCAAAAGGCACATCTGTGGGGGCAGCCCTTGCTTGCCTGAATGGGCATGACGCCTGACCTGAAAAAGGCATCAGGAAGACTCTGCCAGTCAATTTCAGCCTCAGAGGCCAGTGAGACATCGTCATCCCTGGTGCCGAATATGTACCGGCCATCTCTTATCACCGCAGTATTTGGAATACCTTCGAGGTCAAGCCCTTTACTGCGGCGCCTGAGCACCTCACAGAGAATCTCCTCTCCAAGCAAAGAGACCACGTAAAGATCTATCTCCGGATCGCTTCCGTTGAAAAAGAGGTAATCGTCCCTGGCCTCTTCCCTGAGATATCCGGGTTCTCCGTTTCTTTCCTTCACAAGATATGAAAGATAGACAAACGGACCTCCGGCAACTATGAAGGCATCAGGGCAAGCCTCTCTGATATCCCTGACCATAGCGGCCAGGGCATCTCTGCTACGAACAAACGTGGTAGAGATCACAACGCATTTGGCACCTTCCCTTATGGCCCTGTCAGCCTTTTGTCTTTCAGGATAATATTTGTTTATCAAAAGGCTCTTGAATCCGTTTTTATTAAGAAAACCATAGAGATATATTCCATTAAGCTTAGGAGCGGACCACCATGTCCGCATCCCGTCGCCCGGGACAGGGGTGCTCAAGATGCCTCTATTTTTGACATAGTCGGTTACGACCTGGATGCTGGCAGGCATTTCCTCAACCGTCAATCTGTCAGGAAGAATGCCGGTGAGCCCGTCAACGCCTGATTCCGCAATTATGACTGCATCGTATGTCAATGATTTCACCTCAAAGAAATTTATTTAGTGTCCATCCGGAAATGAGATAGTTTTATCGAGTTCAAGGCGGGCGATAATTTTAACGACAGGAATACATTGACGTATTTCGAAAATTAAAATTTGAGCCCAACGCAGACATCGGTGAAAATAGCCATTTACGGATGGACACTATGTAACTTACAGGCGCCCTATTATCGGTTTTAATCCTTATAAGAGCGAGTATAGGCCCCAGCATTGCCATGACGCAACTACAAATGCTAAGGCCGAACGTTCACGGCCTCACGGTCTCCCTCAGCCCTGGAATACCAGGGATAGAAACGCCGCTCAATTTCCTTCTCCACCTGTGCAGGGGAGGGTCTGGATGGGGAGATGTATCTCATGGTAAACGCTCATGACAGCAATATTTTGTCGCCCCCGCTAATGAAAATCCTCCTGCGGCTTTACACTTTGCGAGGTCGAGGATTTCCCTCCCCCCGCGCGGGGGAGGATCGGGGTGGGGGGTGTATTTTCACGGTAATAATTGTCCATGTCATGAGGTTTTGCCCTCGACATTCACTTCCCTCTTGAATCACGGGGGAGTTGTGATAAATATTTCCCAGTTGAAAAGAGCGGAGGGCTTAAAAGCCGCCCGCGTATTATTTATAAAATCACAGCCTGCCCTCAGGGCATTCTAAGAGGTAACCGGAAATGCAGGATTTTATCGCAGAGGCAAGAAAGCACAGAAAGGAGATGGAAAGCACATACAGAGAGAGGGCGCTAAAGCTCTTCCCCTGGGTCTGCGCGAAATGCGGACGTGAGTTTTCAGGCAAAAGGCTCAAGGAACTGACAGTACATCACAGGGATCACGACCACGACAACAACCCCAATGACGGAAGCAACTGGGAGCTTCTCTGCATCTATTGTCACGAAAACGAACATGCCCGGTACGAAGACGAACAGTATCACAACGCAAAGCCGGGGCAAGAAAAAAAAGGTCCCACTCACACCTATAAGCCTTTTGAAGGCCTGGCGGCCTTGCTGAATAAGAAATAACAGGGGCTCGCTTATGGATTCGATGGAAAGCCGTGAGCAGGAATTGGTTGTCAGAGGTTATTATCCTGGAGTCATAGGAAAGATAACGGATCTTCATGCGGTTTATTACCATGAACACTGGGGATTCGACCAAAGCTTTGAAATCCAGGTGGCTAAAGAACTTTCAGAATTCGTTAAGAGCTTCGACCCGTCGAGGGACGGCCTGTGGACTGCAATGAGCGACGGAGCTTTCGCCGGATCGGTTGCGGTTGACGGCAGCAGATGGTCCGATGACGGGGCAAGGCTCAGGTGGTTTATTTTGGAGCCGGAACATCAGGGAAAGGGTATCGGTGGAAAACTTCTTGCGGAGGCAGTACTGTTCTGCAGGATGAAAGGCTTTGGGCGGATATTTCTTTGGACATTTGAGGGACTTGATGTTGCCAGGCACCTCTATGAAATGGCCGGATTCAGGCTCACCCAGGAGCATGAGGTTGATCAGTGGGGAGGGCGCATAAGGGAGCAGCGCTTTGATATGGCACTCCCAGGAGGATATAAAAAAAAGGCCGGATCGGGGTGATCCGGCCTTCAACTGTTCAGAGGCAGGGCTACATCATGCCGCCCATTCCTCCCATACCGCCCATTCCACCCATGCCTCCCATTCCGCCACCCGGCATAGGCGGCATCGGCTCCGAGTCTTTGGGCTTTTCTGCGATCATTGCCTCGCTTGTCAAAAGAAGTGAGGCCACGGATGCCGCGTTTTGAAGCGCAAAACGTGTCACCTTTGTCGGATCAATGATCCCGGCCTTTATAAGGTCCTCGTACTCGCCCGTATCCGCATTGTATCCGAACCCGCCCTTTTCATTTTTTACCTTTTCTACCACAACCGAACCTTCAACGCCCGCGTTATTAGATATCTGCCTGATCGGATTCTCAAGGGCCTTCATAACCAGATTAACACCCATTTGCTCCTCGCCTTCGAGCTTGAGCGCTGAGAGAGCCGGAAGCACCCTGATGAAGGCTACACCGCCGCCTGGTACTATACCTTCCTCAACGGCCGCGCGCGTGGCATTAAGAGCGTCTTCAACCCTTGCCTTCTTCTCCTTCATCTCGATCTCAGTGGCGGCACCTACACGAATAACCGCCACACCTCCCACCAGTTTGGCCAGCCTCTCCTGAAGCTTTTCCCGGTCGTAGTCGGAAGTGGTCTCGTCTATCTGCGCGCGGATCTGTTTTACCCTTCCTTCCAGGGCCTTCCTATCTCCTCCGCCGTCAACGATTGTGGTATTGTCTTTGTCCATGGAGACGGTCTTTGCGGTTCCCAGATCCTGCAAATTGGCATTTTCAAGCTTCATTCCAAGGTCTTCGCTTATCACCTTGCCGCCTGTAAGCACTGCTATATCCTCTAGCATTGCCTTTCTGCGGTCTCCGAATCCCGGAGCCTTGACGGCAGCAACCTGCAAAACGCCTCTCAGCCTGTTGACTACAAGGGTTGCCAGTGCCTCGCCCTCAATGTCCTCGGCTATTATTACCATGGGCTTACCCATCCTTGCAGTCTGCTCCAGCAAAGGAAGAAGGTCCTTCATGTTGCTTATCTTCTTGTCGTAAATCAGGATAAGGGGTTCCTTCAGGCTTACTTCCATCTTCTCGGGATTGGTCACAAAATATGGCGAGATATAACCACGGTCAAACTGCATGCCCTCGACCACGTCCAGTGTGGTCTCCATACTCTTGGCTTCCTCAACGGTGATAACACCCTCTTTACCTACCTTACTCATGGCCTCTGCGATGATGTTCCCTATGGTCTGATCGTTATTGGCAGAGATAGTCCCGACCTGTGCTATTTCCGACTGATCCTTCGTGGGCACGGAAATATTCTTCAGCTCATCCACGACGGTTGCAACCGCCTTTTCCACACCCCTCTTGAGGGCCATAGGGTTGACCCCGGCGGCTACGAGTTTGGAACCTTCTCTGTAGATGGCCTGGGCCAGGACCGTGGCTGTGGTGGTTCCGTCACCGGCAACATCGGAGGTCTTTGATGCGACCTCCTTGACCATCTGGGCTCCCATATTCTCAAACTTGTCCGCAAGCTCTATCTCTTTGGCCACGGTAACGCCGTCCTTGGTAATGGCAGGGGCGCCGAAGGACTTATTAATTATTACGTTTCTCCCCTTGGGACCCAAAGTCACCTTCACCGCGTCAGCCAGTGTATCCACTCCGCGCTGAATTGCCTCACGGGCCCTTACATTATACTTGATTTCCTTTGACATTCTTGTTCATCCTCCTTGATTTTTTTCTATTATTTCCCAACAAAAAGTTACTGAATCATCTTCTGCTCTCGGCAAGTCTCCAGTCGAGGGTCCTTCCTATCCCATTCTTCAGGTCCGTTTGAGGCTCCCAACCCAGGACCTCCCTGGCCCTGGATACGACAAGGCAGCTCCTGCTCAAATCTCCCGGTCTTGCGAGCCTGCGGCCCGGCATTGAAAGCTCCTCAGAGACGTCCGGAAGCTTTTCTTTCATCGCCGAATAAACTGTTTTGTAGAGTGTCAGCGTCCTCGTCTCAACACCCGTTCCGATATTTACCGCCTCGCAGCTTCCTCTAAGGAGCGCCGCAATATTGGCCCTCACCACATCCCCCACAAAGCAGTAATCTCTCACCATGCCCATCTCATCCTGGGGGAAGTGATTCACAAATGATCTTTTCCCCTCCAGGAGATTATTCATGAATATGGCAACTACACCCGCCTCTCCATGCGGTATCTGTCTTGGCCCATAAACATTTGCGTACCTGAGAGTCAGGTACTCCATCCCGTACTGGTGCCTGTAATAGTGCAGGTAATGCTCTGAAGCATACTTTGAAACTGCATACGGAGAAAGGGGTCTGGGCTGCCACGCCTCAGATGTGGGATATTCGAGTGCTTCTCCATAGATGGCGCCTCCGGATGAGATGAAAATGATCTTTTCCACACCGGCCTTTCTTGCTGCCTCAAGCAAATTCAAAAACCCAATTATATTAATATGAGCATCATAAGTTGGATTTTCAACACTTGCAGGCACACTTATTTGAGCGGCATGATGATTAATCACATCCGGCCTTTCAGAGGCAACCAGCTCTTCAAACGCCTTCGACCTTATATCCATTTCAAAAAACCTCGCGGAAGGATTGACATTTTCCCTTGATCCGCTCGACAGATCGTCAACAATGATAACATCATGGCCCTCTTTAACATAGCCGTCCGCAACGTTTGACCCTATAAAACCGGCGCCACCGGTAACAAGTATCTTCATCCCAACCACCTGCCTTTCATTCAAGCTATCCCCGGTAATACCTGAAGAACCGTCGGAAGTTATCAAAGGCGCGAAATAATTGCAAGGGATGATTGATTTTTTTTGGATTGATAATCATATCAAGCCGCAATATTATAGATATTTTGAATTATTTAGTGTCCAGTCGGAAATGAGATAGTTTCGTCGAGTTCAAGGCGGGCGATAATTTTAACCACAGGAATACATTGACGTATTTCGAGGATTAAAATTTGAGCCCAACGCCGAAATCTGTGAAAATAGCCATTTCCGGATGGACACTATTTATTGATTCGGATCCGGTCGGACATCTTTTTGTATCCTGAAGT